>CAZVBC010000358.1:0-7442 GCA_964625155.1 uncultured Pirellulaceae bacterium | reverse complement strand
CCATCTATCTGCCGGTGATGCGAACCGGATTCACCGGCGAAGATCGACTTCGCAGTTATTTTGATTTCGTTAATCCAGCTCAAATCACTGGCCAGCGAAATCAAACGGCAGCACCCACTCAATCGTTATTCCTAATGAATAGCGAATTGTTCCGCAAACGTGCTAAATCATTAGCCGAATATTTGCTTGCCCGTTTCGATACTCGCGACCAACGGCTCGACCAGCTTTGGTTACGCGTCTTGGGGCGGCCGATCACTCCAGGCGAACGTCAAGAAGCAACTTCGTTTCTCGACAACACCCAGTCTTTGCTCACCGACGATATGCTGAACAAAACAGATGAAAGACATACGTCTGCGGAATCTGCGATGTGGCAAGAACTCTGTCACAGTTTATTATCGTCGAATTATTTCGTTTATCGACTTTAGGTGCGGGCTCGCGTTTACGTAGACAAAGGCAAGTTCTGTATTTCCTTCCATTGGTAATTCCATGATGTATATCAATCCATTTCAGAACCGTCGTCAATGTTTGCAACATACGGCCTGCGGCTTCGGGGCACTTGCGTTGCATTCGATCGTCCAGGCTGCTTCGCTCGAATCGGAGAAACGAACACTGGATTTTACCGCTAAGGTCAAGCGAGTCATTTTCTTGTTTATGGCCGGTGGACCATCGCAACATGACCTGTTCGACCCCAAGGATTACATTCGCAAAAAACACGGGGAAGCCATCGATTCACCGCTCGACCGCAACGTAACCCAGGTCGGCACCGAGAAGTTTCTCGCCCTAGGCGAAGCGGCTCGGGTTAAACCGCGAGGGGAATCGGGCATGATGATTTCAGACCTGATGCCACACCTTGCCGAAGTTGCGGACGAAATCTGCTTGCTACGCGGAATGAATGCAGATAACCCACAACACGTGAGCGCTACCAATCAATTCCATACCGGCAGCTTCACCGAAGTTCGACCGTCGATGGGATCGTGGATTAGTTATGGCCTAGGGAGCGAGAACCAAAGCTTGCCGAGCTTTATTACGATTCATCCAAACGGAGTGCGCACTTATGGAGCGGGTTTTCTGCCGGCTGAACATCAAGGGACCGCTCTCACCGTGCCGCTGGATAGCAGAACTTCACCCATCGAGAATCTGAAGAACCTGTCGGCCTCTGAAGCTATTCAGCGACGGCGACTCGATATGACTCGGCGCATGAATCAACATCTGGTTGAGGAACTGCGCGGTGATGCCAGTATGGAAGGCATGATCCAGAATATGGAGCTGGCGTTTCGCATGCAAACCAACACACCGCAATTGGTCGATATGTCGAAGGAAGACCAAGCGACGCTGAACCTATATGGAGTTGGAGGCAAAGAGACCGACAAGAACGCCCGAGCATGTTTACTGGCTCGCAGGCTCAGCGAATCGGGAGTGCGGTTTGTACAAGTCACGATGGATGGTTGGGATCATCATGCGGACATACGCGGTAATCTGCCGAAGCTGTGTAAACAAACTGACCAACCCGTTGCTGCTCTCGTGAAAGACTTGAAACGGCGAGGGATGCTCGACGACACTTTGATATTATGGTCAGGTGAATTCGGACGCACACCGTGGAGTCAAGACTTGAGTGGTACAGCTCCGATCGATAAACATGGGCGCGAACACCAGCCGCAAAGTTTCTGTGCTTGGTTGGCAGGTGGTGGAATCAAACACGGGTTTACCTATGGTGAGACCGACCATATGGGTTTTCAAGTAATCGGTGGCAAGGTCCACATTCACGATCTACACGCCACTATGCTTCATTTGCTTGGTATTGATCATTTGAATCTCACCTGGCGCCATGTCGGTCGAGATTATCGACTCACGGATGTTTACGGCGAGGTCGTCAAGGAGATCCTCGCCTAGGAGCGTGTGCCGTAGAAATCATTCAACATTGTTTTCACCCTGCATTCGCCTCACAATTACAAACTCCTTTTTATTATCACCTCGCGCTCTCCTCGACAGCTTGCACCGAAATCAAGATTGGAACTATTGCCGCAGTATGCGCGCTTACAAGCTTTCGCCTTTTGGTTTACAGGGCGCCCGTCGACGAAAAAAAGTTTGCGTAAGCCACGATTCATTTCACTGTCATCGTTCTCTCATCATGCGCGAGTAGCTCGATTAGACCTTCGAAATCATTGTTTAGACGCTTGTCGATGCGCGCGGCCTTTATAGGATCAAAGCCAACCGAACGAACTGGACGATGAATCCGGCGACCGGTTCTGCTCGCTCGATTGGTCAGCGACGCGACATCGTCGATAAACAGTAGTTCATGGGCCGGTAGACTAAATTCTTTTGCAAGATTCATCGAGGATTGTTCGGGCGAAGTGGTCAAAGTGGCCTCACGCTCTGCCGCAGTGGCCTGCGACTCCAGTGGTGCCATACCCGATTTCGGTGTCACCGGAGATTTTGGAGGAGCGTTTCCAAAATCTTTCCCAGAGACCGTCTCGGCTGGACCCAAAACAATTCTATGGCCAAACGGTCCATATGTAGCGTGCATTGTTGGTGGAATCGCCGTGGAACCAGGTGTCGTGGCAGAAGGATACATTTGAGTCCAGGTCGCAACATTTCCCTCAGCTACGACATACGTACCGGGCGGCAAGTTTTTGAATTCATAATAGCCATGTTCCATGGCGGAGTCGATCAAACCATTGCCATCAAAATCGAATGGCGCGGTGGTTCGAGTCGCGATAGCTTGAAATGTTCCGCCAGAAAAGACGAACAGTGTAATCGTCCAACCATTCAAACCCGGTTCAAGTCGCATGTCGCGAACACCATCGTCTTTGAAGTCCTGCCACTTGACACCGCGGATCGTTCCGGCGGTACGGACGGCAATGTCCTCGACCTCGCCGAACAATGCCGCCCCGCGCGGACCTGCCAAATATCGAGTCGGCTCAACCGATGAAGCCTCTTCGAGATTGACTGGGGAGTCGCCGGGTTCACCATAGGTCAAGCGGATTCGCACGTAAAACTTTTCGGCGATTGGGACCTCTGGGGAGAACGGAAAAGTTTCCTCAAATGTCTTGGATGCAACTCCCGCCAAATCGTCATCGTCTGCTGAGAAGGAGTCCAACCCGGGCTCGAACACGCCATTATGATTTACATCAAGGAATTTATCCCCGAGCGTATAGACACCATCCTTTCCGAATGTCGCCGGATCCACCGGTTTACGAGCGAAGACGTGTTCTCCAGCATCATCCCACGAACCGTTGCCATTCCAATCCACCCAGATATTAACGTAAATTCTCTTTCTCGGATCGGAGCTATCATATCGTCCTTTGCCGCGACTGGTCGCTGGCGTTTCGGCATGGGTGAATCCGAGCGATGAAATTGCAGAAGAAACTGTGTAAGTAACTTTCAAGGAGTGCAACAGTCCATCGATTTCGACTTTGGTGTCATCCCCCAAATCTAAATCTTCTTGCTTACCGTCCGCGCCGAGGTTGGGCGTCTCGTCCACATCGGCGGCCTTACTACCATGTGTATCGAATTCGCGAGTGACAGTATTTCCCAACCATTCTTTGCTGGTATCCAGATGTCGAGCTCCGTCAAGCGAGGCCAGAACGTTTTGCTTTGTCGGGTAACTGCCACCAGTCGTCTCCAATGGGTCTTTTGCATCGCCAAAATCGACCGATATTTGGTAGTCTTCCACTTCACCATATTGCGCCGGACCACTCGCCAATTTCAGTAAAGGATCGGTGTTGACTACTTTGTGCTCGGTTTTCGGCAATTGTCCTGCATTCTCACCATAATCCAGCCGCACGCGAGCATAAATGGAATTCTTCGACATCTTGCCGACCTTAAACGTACTACTGAATTGGGCTGAGTTTCCGTCGATCTGTGTTCGCTTGGTGCCATCCGAGTCGATGACCTTAAAGTCATCAGCCGGATTGATTTGCGCCCCTTTGACGACGTGCTCGGAGTTCTCCTCTTCGAATTTGCCATTGCCATTCCAATCGATCCACGCATTGATGAACAGAGATGTTGCATCGTTGTCTGAGTAACGAGGCTTGCCCCCACCAGTGAAGGTCCCAAGTTCCGTGTCGGCGACGGAGATGGTGAACTCGAGAATGCCCTTTTTCGATTCTGGTATATAAGTCATCGGAAAGAAGCGTACACCATCATCGTGTCGATCGAGATCTGCGACCATGGTCGTACCACTGCGCTTGATGTTGGGAGTTCCATCGGAATCGGAATGAGAGTCGGCGTTGACTTCGGCGCTGACCGACGTAGCGCTGCTACCCAGCCCAAGCCATTCAAAGTTGCTGTTCAAGTGCCGCGCTCCGTTTTCGACCGCTTTCCCTGCTGCGTATCTTAGAACTGTGGGGTAACCAACTGTACCAGCGCCATCGGCCATCGGTGCGGTCGAGTCCGGCGCGTCGCCGAAGTCAGGGGGCGTGACTTCGAATATGAAATCGTCAAAAGTGACACCAGCCACTTGACCAGAGCGCATCGAAAGGATGTCCAGCGGTAGATTGAAGTAAGCGGGATCGCTGGCGGTTTGCCCAGGTAGACGGAGACTCAAGTTTTTTCGACTCGCCAGATCCTCGCGACGAATGCTGAATGTCGTCACAAATTCGCCCCGAATTGTGCCAACGGGGACGGTTCCTCGATCCAAGAGTGGAAGGTCACGATCACCCTTCCTAAATGTTTCTATGTGAGGTTGAACACCCTCATACGCGCTGATTGAAGGGCCGCTTGGCGAGCTGGCACCTTTGTCCACCAACTGTTCGCCGTCTAACCAAATAGTTGCTCCTAGCTGGTTGGTGCGGATCTTAAAACCGTACCAAGCTGTAGCACTCTCGGCGATTTCTTTCAAACTCGAAAATCCCGGCTTCGATGATGCCAGCCCACCGTTGGCGACGCCCAGCAGGGCCTTCCAGACGTTTATGCGACCGTGTCCGAATAATGGATCGAGACCGTCGTTGGGTTGGTCATTAGGTTTGGTGACTCCGATTTCCTCGAAACTGGACCCAAGATCATCGGCGGTGGCTTCGATCAGTTCAATAATCTGAAGGGGTGTGAGGCTTGGAGCCGCCCGAGAATTTTTATCCAAAAATACCATCTCACCGGCTAGCCCCGACACGAGCGGAGCCGCGAAAGAAGTTCCGGAAAAGCTGGCCAGTTTTCCGTCACGTGAAGGCAACACGATCTCATCGCCCATCGCACTCACGGACGTTTGTGGGCCAAAATTAGACTTTAGAGCCAACATTTCTGGACCTGAAAATGGATGCATAGTACCCGTAGAAGATACAGCCATCAGCAGAAAATCATCTTTAGTACGAGCTTTCCCGGGTGCGAGATTCGCTGGGTACGGCAGGTTAGAATTCCTACCGTCATTGCCATTGGCGGCCACTACGATTTTCTCAGCGTCTTTCAGCACTTTAAATGCATTTGTAAAGAGATTGGCCGCCTTTAGCCGAAACTTCGCCGTATCCTTATCAGGAAAAGTTCCCAGTGAAAGATTTACTACCTGTACGTCTCGATCGACGGCAGCAACTTGAAGTGCGCTAATCACACTTGACATTCTTGAATCAACGATGCCGTCTTTTTCAGTTGAAACCATCCGAAAGGGACGAATACTGAGATGGCGTCCAGTTCCTAAGTTCTTGGAATCGCCGCGGCCCGCGATCGCCGCAGCCACCGCAGTTCCATGCCCCCTAGCCTCGTGCAGTCTTTGATCCGCGATCTCATTCAAGCTGGTTTCAGTTGTGCTGACAATATCGCCGTCGTCTTTGGCTTGTATCAAGTTGCCAACAGTAGGTCGCACAATTGCATCAGCAGGAATATCGGTCGGGTTTATCTTGCCATTGCCAAATCCCGTATCAATGACCGCCACGACCACGGGACTGGCACTGCGGTCTGTTTTAACGATGGCATCCACCAAACGATGTCCGGCGAATGTGTCCATAAAAAAGTGGTGACGCGAAGCTGCCAGTTGGCTGAAATCTTCGCGAGGTTTACCCTTATCATTTATGGTTTTAAACCCGCCATCGGATTCCACATAGGTGTCACGCAGTAGTTTGTGAATGTTCTCGCCCGCAACGTCGATTGACGTCAGTGACAAGGTGAAATTGGGAACCGCATCTTCCAAGTAGGTATAGTTCTCGCTGACCAAAATATCAGCAAACTCGGAAGAGGAGTATCCTCGAGGAATCTCAACGCGAACGATCTTCATCGGTACTACGATATCCAGCGGAGCAAGTTCTTTGCGATGCAGCAAATCAGAGATCGCATCCAAAGGGGTTTCGTCGTAGAAATTCAGCAACAACGTATGCTTCTCCACATCGACACCCAGCGAAGAATCGTGGCTCAACGGATAGACCACTGGCGAGGACACTACCGACATGTCGTCACGTATATTCAACATTGTCGCCACTGCGGAGAAACTGCCAGCGCGCACTTCGATGGTGTGGGCTCCTAAATCGAGTCCGAGTACTGCCGAATCAACTCCTACTTGTGCGAGAGTAGGAAAGAGATCGGTAATATCCACGCGAGGCGTTGCTTGATCCAAATCATCCAACCAAACTCTTACAGGGCCTCCTACACGTTCGTCGGGAATCGAGATGCGTACGGTCGGTTCAGTAGTTTGCACAATCGATCCATTCAAAGCGCGAAACCCAGCCCCCGCATCGACTTCGATTCCCCCAATTAATTGAGGAGGTCGAGCTAACGCGATTCGAGTTTCCAGCAATTCCAGCGTCAGTCGACGCGTTCGCATTTGGCGGTTGTTCAGTCCCCGTCGTCGTTTCGCTCGAGTAAGCATAAGTCCACCTGAGTTAGCCAATTTGCTTGAGTGTTCGCCCAATAAGAAATGCAAGAAGCACGTGCTGCGACTGCAAAATTTTTTTTCAAATTTCTCTAAGCCTCATCCATTTGACCGAGAAATATTGGAAATATCCGCCTTCATCTCCGAAATGGGAGAACCTATTCGGAGCAACTGGCAAAGTTGCTGAGCTGGAATTTCAGATAAGCGCGTAATGCGACGTATGGACTAGTTAGCGTGACGACATTTCGGCCTGAATCTTCTTGAGCAGATCTGGGTCTCGACCACTCTTCTCGAGCGCCTCGACAGCCAATTGCAGTTGTGCGAGTGCTTTGCTGCTGTCATTACCCTTTGAATAGATCCGTGCGAGCAAGCGGCGGGCGGAGATCGTGCTAGCATGGTCTGAACCCTGGGTTGATTCAAACTGACGCACGATGGAAATCACGATTGCCTCAGCCTCAGGTAGGCGATTTGCACGAAGCAATGTCTGCGCGGCCCGCATACCGAGGTTGAGCGACATGGGGTGATCATGGCCATAAGTTCGACACCCGGCGGCATATATCTCTAGATGCAATTGCAGCGCTTCTTCGATCCGATTTTGTTGAACTAACATGGAACCTAGATTTGCCATGGCCGCTAAGGTCGTTTTATCATC
>CAZVBC010000357.1:0-7492 GCA_964625155.1 uncultured Pirellulaceae bacterium | reverse complement strand
GGTTGGGGGAGATTGGAGGTTTAGAGCGGGTTGCGGAGCTAGAGGGCGTTGTGCAGCTGGGTTGTTGATGGGAATACGCTTGCTGGCTTGGCGTCCCCAAAAATGGCCAATGGCTACGGAGCCAAGGTAAATTGGATCGCTAACAACGGGAAAGAAGGTACCAAGTGTTGAGCCTACGTAGGTGCCGTACGCAGGATAGAGTATGCGACGGGCTTCGCGTTGTTGATTGGCGGTTCCATTGTACTCCAAGTATGCAAGTACGTCGGATGTCGCGATGGCTTCGTGGTACAAGGGGACAGCGGGAATTAGGTATGCGGCCGCGTAGGTTCCTTTCCACTTGCGACGTGCAAAATCTTTGGCGTGACCTCCTTCATGAAGTGCAATTGAGGGCACATCTGAGTAGAGGTGAATGGTATTCGTGAATGGATTAAAGTGATCACCGCCAAATAGTCTGCCAGGGATGACGGTTTCATAGAGCGTGCTGAGAGTTCCAAGCGTATATCGCCAGGGCGCGGCAACGGACTTGTTGGAAACCAATCTTCGCCAATCGTCGCGCGGCGCGTACTGATTCAATCGCACGCGAACCGAAGTGAGGTTGTTGGTCTCTAGGTACTGTGAAATGGCTTGCTCAGTTTCAGGACCGAGCCGATGGTTATCGATTCGGCGGTCCCACAGGATGATCTTGCCAGGAATACCTAGAACCCATCCGGCGCAGTCTAGTACTTTGTATGGCTTGCCTCTTTGGATCTGCGAGTGACCGTCGATAAGTTGATCGCACTGGTACCAACGTTGAGCTTCAATGGATCGCGGTGTCAGTGGTGCGCAGCCGCTCGATCCAATGAAAACAGCAACGCACAGAAGCTGGACAAGCACTGGAGAAGCTTGCGAAGTATTAGTATGGCGACAGTAACCAGTCATGAACACCCTGCTTCACCGTTCGGCACGATGGATGTTTGTGCAATCAACAACTTCGAAATGCTCCATAAAATACAGATCCAGCGTCGTTGGGAGCATACAGCTTGGTAGCAGTTTGGTCGAGATAAACTGGGGTAGATTGGCCATTAATCGCGGAATCACATCATCGCTGGCAGGATGGGGCTTTTGGTTATTTGTGGATTATGAATAATCTGAGAATCGCGAATTCTTGGATGCTCGTCGTTAGTTCAAGCGGGCAAAGGACGATCACTCGTGGACTATCGATAGTGAAAGAGAAAGATGCTAGACAACGCACCCGTGCTTACCCACCTGTTTGGTGCTGTTACTGTCGAGGGTTATTCGCGAGCGGCG
Source organism: uncultured Pirellulaceae bacterium (assembly GCA_964625155.1). GTDB lineage: Bacteria > Planctomycetota > Planctomycetia > Pirellulales > Pirellulaceae > Aureliella. The sequence continues at coordinate 6,205 of CAZVBC010000357.1, read as the reverse complement.
GTGCAAAGTTATTGGCGTGTGCCTGAATTGAGAGTTTGTTTTGATGTTGGGGCCCACCCCTGGGATTTCATGGGGACGCCGACGCTCGCAATCACACATTCCCATTTGGATCACATTGCGGCTCTGCCTGTCTATATCGCGCGTCGGCGAATGATGAAAATGGAGCCGCCGACGATATACTTGCCGGCTGAGTGCATAAAATTTGTTGAGAGTTTGCTCAAAGTCTTCACACGACTGGACCGAGGTCGGCTCCCCAGCAACATCATCGCAGTAGAAGCGGGTATGGAGATTGAGCTGTCACGCGAATTAGTCATGACGGTTCATCGTACGGTGCACACTGTGCCAAGTTTGGGTTATATCATTTGGGAACGTCGCAAAAAACTGAAGGCTGAATATCTCAGTTTATCGGGGCCTGAGATCCGAGATCTGCGGTTGCAAGGAGTGGAAATAACTTCCGAAGTACGAATTCCGTTAGTGGGCTACACGGGCGACACGTCACCTGGAGGCTTGGACAATAATCCTGACTTCTATGAGTGCAAAACCTTGATCACTGAAATGACATTTGTTGCGCCCAATCACCGCAAAGAAAAGATCCATAAGCATGGCCATATGCATGTCGATGACTTCGTGGCTCGACGAGATCAATTCAAAAATGAAACGATCATTGCGGGGCACTTTAGCGTGCGCTATAACGCAAAGCAAGTTGAACGTTGGGTGCGTAAGCAATTGCCAGACATGCTGGGCGGAAAACTAAAGTTGTGGTTGTAATGCTTACTCTGATAAACGTCACAGTACCAATTGCGATACATTCTGCTAGGTTGGCACAATGGTGCACGGTCGATTGGGCTCTGTTTTTCAAAGTGCTGAAGCTCAAGAACAAACCATGAGCCGAGTTTTGAGCTTGAGTTAGTCAATTCTCTGATGCGAATGTCGCACATTAAGCATGAATGCTGCAATGGACAAAGAGGCTCCTCGAAGTGTGTATGTACACGTACCTTTTTGTCGGCATCGATGTGGATATTGCAATTTTACGCTCGTGGCTAGTCGTGACGATTTGATCGCTGGCTACCTAGAGGCGTTGTCTATTGAGCTCGATCGAGTGCAGCCGCACAGAGATGTCGACACAATTTTCCTAGGGGGTGGAACGCCCACGCAGTTGTCTGCTGACGAATTACATCAACTATTTCGAATGTTGCATAAACGATTTCAACTGACTGATGGAGGCGAATGGTCATGCGAAGCAAATCCTTTGGATTGCGACGATGATAAACTCAAACTACTCAGGGATTGCGGCGTTAATCGTTTGAGCATCGGAGGTCAATCGTTTGACGACAAGAAGCTTCGCGTTTTGGAGCGAGATCATCGACGCACTGACTTAGAAAGGGCGATTGCCAAGTCGTTAGACTATTTTAATCGAGTTGCTTTGGATTTGATTTTTGCGGCTCCTGGCGAAACGTTGGCTGATTGGGAGGGCGACTTAGAACAAGGCTTGGCCTGTGGTGTCAATCACATTTCGACGTATTGTATGACAGTAGAGCGAGGCAGCGCTTTTTATGGCCGCATGTTGCACAATGTGCTGAAAGAAGTTGATGAGGGAGAGCAACTGGCGATGTACGAACACACGATCGACCGTGCCGAGATTGCTGGTTGGGACCATTACGAAGTTTCAAGCTTTACTAGGTACCAAGAGCATTGCCGACATAATCAAGTCTATTGGCGCGGTGATCCTTGGCTCGCATTTGGGCCAGGGGCGGCTGGTTTCGTGAATGGTGTTCGCTCAGTCAATCACCGCAGCACAACACAGTACATACGACTGCTCAAGAGTGGTCGATCGGCAATCGCGGAGCAGGAGCAGTTATCTGAGTTGCAACGCATAAGGGAGCGGATGGTTTTTGGATTGCGTCAAATGCAAGGGGTCGATTTGCAGGAATTGGCAACGTACTGGACAGGGGACATCGAATCGGTGTTTCAACCAGCCCTGGACGATTATTTGCAACAGGGTTGGCTTTGTCGAAATGACTCTCGCATTGCATTGACACGTGCCGGGTTGATGGTAAGCGATAGTTTATGGCCTCGTTTTCTAGGTGAACTATAGTCCCGACCAGACGCTGAGATATGAGCAGTTAAGCGGTCGCGTGCAGAGGCGTTATCCTTTTGCTTGAATCTTGGCCCACGTGTCGCGCAGTGAGACCGTACGATTAAATACAGGCGATTCAGATCGCGAGTCAACGGGGTCTACACAGAAGTAACCTAAGCGTTCGAATTGAAATCGATCGCCTGGCTTGGCATTCCGCAAAGAGGGTTCGAGTTTAGCATGAACTATCTTTAGGCTATCTGGGTTCATGTTATTGAGAAATGTCTGGCCAGCGGGTACAGCTTCGGGATCTTCGGTCTGGAACAAGCGATCATAGATTCGCACTTCGGCCTCAAAGCACTGTGCAGCGCTCACCCAGTGAATAGTCCCTTTTACTTTTCGCTGGTCGGCTTCTGCTGTACCACTGCGAGTTGCTGGATCATAAGTGCAGTGCAGTTCACTGATTTGACCGCTCACAGGGTCTCGAACGACTTGTTCGCATTTGATGATGTAGCCATATCTCAATCGTACTTCGCCTCCCGGTTGAAGCCGAAAGAACTTCTTTGGCGCATTCTCTTGGAAGTCATCCTGCTCGATATACAATTCGCGACTAAATGGAATCTGGCGAGTACCTGCGGCTGGATCTTCCGGGTTGTTGACGGCTTCCATCCATTCAGTTTTATCGTGCGGATAATTCGTTAACACGACCTTTAACGGATTGAGAATAGCATTCACGCGTGGCGCCGTCATATTCAGGTGCTCGCGAATGCAGCTCTCTAACACGGCAACATCGATCGTACTATTGAATTTTGCTACTCCGATACGATCGCAAAATGCTCGTATGCTTTCGGGAGTATATCCTCGGCGCCGAAATCCGCTGATCGTAGGCATGCGCGGATCATTCCAACCGGATACATGCTTCTCTTGTACCAAGTGTAATAGCTTGCGCTTGCTCATTACCGTGTAGGTCAGATTCAATCTTGCGAATTCAATTTGTCGTGGATTATAGATTTCCAGTGCTTGGCAAAACCAGTCGTACAAAGGACGGTGATTCTCAAATTCAAGCGTACAGATAGAGTGAGTGATGCCTTCGATGGAATCGCTTTGGCCATGAGCCCAGTCGTACATTGGATAAATGCACCATTTGTCACCGGTTCGATGGTGGTGCGCACGAAGAATTCGATAGAGGACTGGATCGCGCATATTCATGTTGGGCGACGCCATATCAATTTTGGCTCTCAGTGTCCGAGCACCGTCGGGAAATTGGCCATCACGCATCGCGGTAAAGAGCTGAAGATTGTCTTCGATCGATCGATCGCGAAACGGGCTATTCTTGCCGGGTTCGGTCAGGGTCCCTCGATATTCGCGAGTTTGTTCAGCCGACAAGTCGCACACATATGCCTTACCAGTTTTGATTAACTTGACAGCCCAGTCGTACAGTTGATCAAAATAATCGGATGCGTAGTAAAGCCCGTCCCAGTTGAATCCCAACCAACGAACATCTTCCTGAATTGAATCAACATATTCCTGCTCTTCTTTACTGGGGTTGGTATCATCGAATCGTAAGTTGCAAGATCCGCCGTAAGTTTTTGCCAACCCAAAATTCAAGCAAATGCTCTTGGCGTGGCCGATATGCAGATAACCATTTGGTTCAGGCGGAAAACGTGTTGCGACTTTTCGGCCAACGAGTTTTGCAGAGCTCAAGTCCTTTTCGATTTCTTGTTCGATAAAATTGAGTTGACGCGGTGAGTGCTCTTGGTTGATCGCAATCGTCGAATTGTTATCGGTCCCCATTGCTTTGAATCCTTTGCGTCGTCGATGATGTACCCTACCTTGGCAGCGGAAATTGCGCACGAGGAACTTATTATCTCGGTTGCTCAAAATACCGCTAGACGGGTACCTTGTTCCTGAACTCATCAGTACCAGCTCACTAGCAACTAAGTGCCTAGATTGGTTGCTATCGGATTGCACCCAGCCTTGGTTTAATTTCGACTCCCGTAACGCCTCTTGAATCCGTTAAATGGCGTTCTCAAGGGGCAGCCGATAGCTGGTCACGAACGAGAATTCTTGGGAACGTAAAAAGCTGGCCGCCTACTCGTTGAACAGACTGGCGCAGCAATTTTGTTGATACAAGGGCAGAAGCCTGGAAAAATTACGCTTAATTTTGCGACGAAGGAGGCAATGGCAATTTGGATTGGAGCCAGGCTTGGGTCGAAAAGGACATTTTGTCTGCCTTCTTTGTAAGCTGAGTATTAATCTTGTCGACCAGTTTGGAATTGGTCTGCTCGAGTTTATCGTCGAGTATCTCCTTCAACCCATTGCCAAGGTGTTTTGCCAACGATCCTCGAATTTGACTGATGCGTTTAACGCGGAAATATATCAACTCCACTTTCGCGAAGTCCACTTTGGGCTTAATCGCGATATCCGGCGGAATCTGTAGCGGATTCCAGCGAAACTCGACCGTCCCTCTCAGTGACGCTTGGCAGACGGCGTCTGCATTGGCGCTTAAGCTGATCAACTGTACGTCGCGTACCCACTGACTGAGCCGGCCGAAAACGTCTAACAGCAACTGCACCGAAACATCAAAATGTACCAAGCCATCGGGCGCCATCTCCAGACGACGAAAGTCAATTTTCATGTGCTTGTCGGGATCCACGGCAACGATTCGATACCGTGTCCACGTGCCGTCATTCACCATTTTTCTGCGCGAATGAGTCTTGATTCTTAAGCCTTCTCGGTCGAAATCAACTCCATTCCAGACTTCTTTCTGCATGCCCCATTTTCGACTGTCTTCGTAATCCTCAGGAAGACTGCTGCGCCCCAATGACGATAACCACGCAACCATTTGGGGCGAAGCGAGGTTTTCGCTGGCAGAAATCGGCATGTTGTATTGCGGAGACAGAACCTCTGGCGGTTCGCCAAAGGCTATTTCATCTAACCAATCTGAACCGGATTCACTCCCGCCGGAAGCTCCCAAAGCCACCGTATTTTTGGATCCAATCTCTTGGCCCCAAACGCAAGACGCAATGTTGTTCGACAAAAGCAACGTCGAAAATGCTATTAATTGCACGGCGAAGCCGGTTCGCTTCGAATTGAGCTCAAACACTATTCATGTCCTTGCTAGTGCTAAGAAAGAATTGAACCGTATTCCCCAAGCCAAGGAGACTCGACGTATTTCGTAAGTCGTTTAGCTTGCATCGTGCCTTTGATCATTGATCGGTAGTGCAAAGCCTGCTGCTGAGTCAATTTAACGGCGGCTCGGTAGGAACGTCGCTCTTCCGTTTTCGCAAACCCTAATGCTTAGCTGCAACGCAGCGCCGCTAGCCCGCTAGCCGTCCGATATAATTTTGATTGACGATCAACTGACACCCGATAGACTTCTGGCCCTGGCAGTCCAAGGTCTGAATTGCGAAGTCTTGTAAATATGGCCTTACCTTGTCTCGCGCGTCGGCGCAATGGTATCATGTTCGGCCAGTTGCAAGCAACAACAGATTAATTCTTTGGTGGGTAAGGCGCATGCAATGACCATCGAGCGTGAAAAACGAATTGGGAAAGTCGAATGGTTCGACCTTACGGTCAATGATGCGAGCAAGATTCGCGAATTCTACGAACGCGTAGTGGGCTGGACCTGCAATTCGTTTAATATGGGCGACTACGAAGATTATTGTATGATTGCCAAAGATCAATCCACGGTCGCTGGGATTTGCCACGCACGTGGTTCGAATGCCGATTTACCTCCGCAATGGATGGTGTATATCAACGTTGATGACTTGACGTCCAGTCTATCAAACTGCACAGCACTTGGTGGCCAACAAATTGGTCAAGTTCGTGCAATGCCTGGCCATGGTCGATACTGCTTCATTCGCGATCCAGCCGGCGCGGTATGCGCCTTATTTGAGCCAGAAAATAAACCGTTACTGACCGAAAACTCAAACTAGGATATGCTAGCACTCTGTCGTACCAGCGTTTAAAAAATGGTCGAGTCGCTGAGTGATATTCACCCAGGAAACAGTTTAATGAAATCAATACATCCAGTTTGCTTGTTTCTGTTTGCAATCATTCTGAATCAACTTGCAAGCGAGATTAGTCCGCTGGACCCAGCTCCCGCAACGCTTAAGGTAATGACTTGGA
>CAZVBC010000356.1:0-7498 GCA_964625155.1 uncultured Pirellulaceae bacterium | reverse complement strand
CACGCGCAAAGGGATAGGATGAGGGTGAGGAGTTTCATTGGTTGGGTGGGTTGGGGTTTAGTTGCCGAGCGCGAAGATGTTCAGGCTCTTGACGGTGAAGTTGCGAGTCGCCGAAGTGTTACCGACAAAAAGTTCGAGGTATTCGTTACTCGCCAACTCGACCATCGCGTGCAGGGCGGAGAGCTGCGTGCCGCTGGTCGATCCGAGAACTTTTGATGCCGCTATCACGGTTCCGCCCTTAGCCACCCCGAACACGAAAACATCGTTCCCAGTCTGGGGCGTCCCACTGAGCGTAACGGCGACGTGGAACATACGAGTCGTGGTGCCCGTGTAACGCAGGCGTCCCGTGTTCCCGCCGCCGTTATCAAACTCATGCACGCCGCTGGACAAAGCCGTGGCTGGATTCACAACCTGCATGTTCGAGGAGCCGTCCGAGGTGCCGCCGATGGTGATTAGCGTGCCCGTGGTGTTGAAGTAGGAGATTTCCCCCATCGGCAGGATGAGCCGACCAGAAGGTGTCAGGCTTCCTGAGACGGTGGTGGAAGTGGCAGTCAGGGCGAGGACGTTGGCCGATGTCTGGCTTATCCGCACGGTGTCATCCGTCGCGTTGGGTGATCCCCCGAAGCGCATCCCGTTCGTGCCGAGAATGCGGACTTGGCCGTTGAAGTCGCCGATGTATTGCGGGGTGGCGGTACCGACCCCGAGATTTCCCGCGCTGGATAGTCGCATCCGCTCCGTGGTGCCGCCGGTCATAAACGTGATCGGTGCAGCGGCCCCGGCGGCCGTAAATTCCAAAGCGGCCAGCGATGCACCTGCATAAATCTGGAACGCATTCGACACTCCTCCCAAACCTGAATAAGTTCCCTTTTGGAGGAAGTAGGTGTTGTATGTGGTGTCTATGGCGCGGGCTGGCGAGAACAAGCTTAACGGCGTGACGGTGGCCGCTGGGTAGGTGTTTTGGAGCATCAGGCCACCCGTCGTAGAATAGTTTAGACCCAGATAAGCGGTGTCGTAGCCGCCAATTTTGTTATAGAGTTTCAGGTAGTTCGTTGAACTGCTGGCCCATGTCTGCACCGCCACACCATTGCTGTCCTGATACACTTCCAAGTTTCCCGGAGACGGGGCTACCGCAGACATGGTTCCAAATTTACCCGCGCCAGAAAACAATCCAGCACCGCTGAATCCGACGCCGGTCGTGGTGGTGCCCGCGAGAGTGGTGGAGTTGTTGGTGCCTCCATAAAAAACGGGATTGGTGTAGTAGCCACCGATGTTCGTCGCCCCCGTGAACGTGCCCCCGCTAAAGGTGCCATTGGTGGCGGCGCCTTTCGCGTTGAGTTGGGTTTGGATGGAGGAGGTGGCGTCGAGGTAGCCGAGCGTCGTGGTGCTGATGGTGCTGTTCGTGATCCTTTGCGCGGCATCCGAAACCAGCACGCGGGAGGCGGTGAGGTCGGTGTTGGTCTGGAGGGACGACGTGAAGCCGGTGAGGGTGGAGTTGAGGAACAGGCTGGAGGTGTTCGTCCCGCCCGTGATCGAGGAATCCGCGATGATGGAGTTCAGGATGCTGGCGTTGGTGAAGGAGCCTCCGCCGGCCCCCAACCCAAGGTAGGCGCGGGCCTCGGCGGCCGTGGCGTTGGTGTTGAAGAGGTAGGTGTAGGGGGTGGGACGGTAGAGGTATTGGGCGGAGGCAGGTAAAACTCCAAGAGCCGCCAGCAGAATCCACAACAGAAGGACATTTTTCATGAGGCTCAGTTCGGGAAATGTAGGTTTGGGGAATTTCAGACCAGCAAATTCAGACTTGGTTCAGTTCGGATAATAAATCACGTCTATCACTTGGGACGCGGACGGGCTCGAAAAGTGCCAGCGGGAGAGGTCGTCGGCGCCGTCGCCGGGGTTGATCTCCCAGGCCGTGCCGGGTCCGAGGGAGACGGGCTGCGTCGAGGAATCGGGGCCAACGAGGATGGCGGCGGCGTTGGTGGTGCGGGCCAGCAGGATGGCGCGGCTCACCGGCACCGACGAGGCGGAGAGGGCCGTGACGGTGTTGGGGGTGCCGGAGGTGGTGGCGGCCACCTGGCGGAACCCGCGGGGCGGAGTCAGGGGGCAGGAGAGGCCAGAGAGAAAATCGCTCATAATCGTTTTGCGCCTGCGGCGCCGGTCAAAGTTCCGGAAAGCTTAACGGGGAGCCGGGCAAAAGGAAAGCTCAAGCCTTCGGGGCTTCCGTCTGGAAGTTCTGCTGGATATAGGCCACTTGGGCATCTATGGCAGGGGCCGCATGTTGGCGGGCCTTGCCCTGATTGGAATGCGAGGCGGCCTCCAGCAGGCGCAGCTCCACGTCGGCGAGCTTGCAATGTCCGGAGATGGATTCCAGCAGGGCTTTGGCGGAGCAGAGCCTCACGTCGTCAGGGCGCTCTTCATCCGTCAAAAATTTCTTCAGCACTTCATTGACTTGCTCCATCTCCGCCCGGCGCCGCAGGTTGGCGAGGACGAGCTGCCCGAGGCCGCCGGAGGCCAGGAAGCGGCCGAGCTTGGATTTGGCCTGGAAGGACTTCAGATTCTGGCGGGCGGCCTTCTTCGAGTTGGGGGCTTCGTCTTCGAGCGCCAGCCCATAGGCTTCGCGCTCCTCCGGAGAAAGCGAGGCCAGCGCTTCCCGGGCCTCGTGCTCGGGCACGGCGGAGGGAGTGTCCGCCGCTTCCCCCACTTGCTTCGGATCAAAGGCGGCAAGGGCGGAGCTCATAAGAGTCGATGGGTGGAGGCGAGCGGGCCTGGGGCCGCGGGGCGGAAGGGAGCCGGCGGGGAGAGGGATTGAAGCTGCGAATAGAGCGGCGAAGGGGGGCAATTAAATTCGGGCTCCGGGCGGGGAAACGAGTTCAGGGCGGCGGGCCAGCCGAGATCGGGGAGGCGCTCGTCGTAGGCCCAGCAATTCTCGTGGAGGCGGGCCTTCGTTGGCAAATGGCAAAAACAACCAGCTGGCAATTTGGGGAGCCGGCGGAGGCGCCGCAGAATTTCCCGCAGGGGCGAGCCGCAGCTCTGGAGAGGGCGGAAGAAGACTGGACATTTCCGACACACGGCCAGCCGGGCCTGCACGAGCTCGTCAGGGACTCCCTGCGGAGCGCGGAGGGCGGCGAGGAGATGGGGGGCCTGGGAGAGGAGATCCTGAAGCTTTTGGGAGCGAGGGGCGGGGCCGAGCAGGATTCTTTTGAGCGCCGAGGCGAGCTCCCAGAGCAGCGCGAGCATAAGGACGATGGAGAGCTGGAGGAGCCGGGGGATGTTTTTCATGGCGGGGGAGGGGGGAGGGTGGAGCAGTCGGAGCCGGTGCGGATGAAGGTGGGGACGAATCCGATGGTGCGGAGGGCCAGCTTTGCGGACTGCGCCAACACCTCCTGGCGGACGAATTCCGGCAGCGACTCCAGATCGGAGGCGAACAGCAGCCGGCCCACGAAGTCCTCGGCCATGGCCCGGACCGTGATGCCGTGGAAGGACTTGCCGTTGAGGGCGCGGCCAAGCAGCCCGGGTTCGCGGCAGGGCGGGAGGCGGCCGTGGGTCTCGTGCTCGTGGAAGCATTCCAGCGCCGACCGGCCGGCGGGATCCTCCGCCAGCGGCGGCAGCCGGTGGGAATCCTGGCAGAGGGCGAAATACTGGAAGCGCTCCCGGGCGCGGGACGAGATCTTCATAACCAGGAGAGCCGCTTCACAATTAGGACGGCTGCTAGTTGCAGGCGGCGGCTTGCAGCGGCGAGAAATTTCTGCATGATGAAAGAAGCTACGAATTGCAGGCCCGCAGGGCCAGCCAAAAATTTTTCCCAAAATCCGAATCCGCCCACTAATCTCTCCGCATGATCTCTCCAGCTCCCAGTTCTCATTTCTCGCCGCAGCCGGCCTTCGTTCCGCTGGAGCAGAAGGAGCGGGAGCTGCTGCGCAAGGCGTTGGTGCCGGGGCTCGCGGAGGCGCAGGGGATGCTGGACTGGTTCAAGCAAGGAAGGAAGATGGGGCTGCGGGAACTTTCCGCCCTGACCACTATCCCCGAGCCCTGGCTGCGGCGGCTCGGGAAGGCGACGCAGGAATCTCTCCCGCCGCGGCTGCTCAAGGACCCAAGAAATCTCCGCTTGCTCTGGATCTATTTCATGCTGGACCGGGCGCCGCAGGAGCTGCTGGACGGCCACGCCCACCACACCTGGGGCCGGCTGGTCGAGCCGCAGCCGCCGCGGCAGAGCAACCGGGAAACTCTCCGGCTGCTGCGAAACTGGCTCGCGAGCTTCCGGCGAACTGATTTTAATGAGCAGATCAAAGAGGAGCTGCTGGCCGAGGAAGCGAAAGGAGCGGCTGATTTTTCAAAGGACGGCGAGGAAAACGGGCAGGCGAAAGGAGCAAACTCGGCGGTTCCGGAAGCGCTGGATCCGTTTCCGCGAAACTGGAAGTGGGATCTGGCGCGGCCTTCGCGCAGCGACGTGATGAGGAAGTTCGGAGTGAACTGGAGGGAGGCGGAGAGGATGGCGCGATGGCTCGGCTACAAATGGCCGGGGAAGGAAAGCTCCCGGTGGCGGGAAATCGGGCGGCCGGTGGTGCGGAAGATGGTGCTGCGAAGGAGAAGGCGGATGGGGAGGCGGCTGCCGAAGGAGCTGCGGGACTACGGATTCCGGCAGCGAACGGAGGCCCCGGAGGAAAAAGCTTGCTGAAAAACCCAACGGAGATTTTGCTTGCCTTCCCCGGAAGGCGATAATAACAATAATATCATTATGAAAACGCTGCCGCCCTGCGGCTCCTGATTATGCTCCTCTATTCCCTCCCCAACCTCTCGTCCCACCTCACCGAATCCCTCCTCTTAAACGGCTCTCCCCCAGCCCTTCCCGAGCTGCCTCCGCAGGCCAGCATCTCGAAGGCCGAGTATCGGAAGTGGTGCCAAAATGGTTTAACTCAGGCGGCGTTCGTGTCGGCGTTTGAGGGCGTGAGTCCGGGGCAGCGGATCGCGGCGGACAATCCGGTGTGGAAGGCGCACGGGCTGATTGCCGAGTATGACGCGCAGCAGGAGCCGGAATGGAAAGCAGGCATCTTGAAGCGGGCTCCCAAAGGCCTCTTGCCTTCCTGGCTCACTCGCACCTACTCAGGGAACGGGCGATTGATTTACGAATTCGCCGAACCGATTCCGGTGCCGTCGGAGAAATGGTGGGAGGGGTTCATGCGGATCGCGGCGCAGGGCTTGAAGCTCGGGCAGCTCGGCATCAACTTCCAACCCCAGGAAACCAAGACCACTCAGTATTTCCACATCGGGACGAGCTGGGAGAAGATCGAAGAAGGGGGGCCGATTCCGAGAGATCTGCTGATGGGCTGGATGGCGCGGGCGGGGGAGAAATACGAGTGGGAGGAGGCGGGTCCGGTGGTGGGGCTGGACGTGGTGGCGATGGAGGCGGAGGAGCGGTTCCCGGGGCGCTGGCCGCAGGGCTGGGCGGGGTTGGCGCTCGGGCAGCGGGGGCCAAGATTCTGGGACCCCTCGGCGAAGGACCCCTCCGCGTGCATTGTCCGGGAGCGGGGCTGCCAATGTTTCACGGGGGACAAGGCGTTTGTCAGTTGGGGCGAGATTTTTGGGAGCGATTTCTGCCGGCGATCATTAGACGAACGAATCGGAAGGGCGATCCGGAATTTGTGGTGGACGAAGGAGGGTTACATTGCGTGCGACACGGATGCGGACGAGGCGAAACCCGGGGGCAGGGCGTTCTACTCGATGGGGAGGCAGAAGGACATCCTCCTGACCCGGCTGGCGAAACAGGGGCTGCGCAAGGAGGTGGCGAAGGGGGAGACGGTTTCAGAGGCGGAGAGCGCCATCGAGGCCATGAGCCGGCTCAAGCGGGTGGAGGGCATCAAGCCGCGGCTCTACTCGCACTGGGAGTACGAGGACGAGGCGGGGAGGAGGTGGCTGAATAACTCGCAATGCCGGGCCATGGCCCCGCATCCGGATTGCAACGTGTTTGGGACGGGGTTCCCGCGGCTGGATGCCTATTTCCGGAACATGCTGGGGGAGGACCAATACTTCCGGCTGCTCCACTGGCTGGCCCGGGGCTACCGGGGGGCGCTGGCGAGGAAGCCGCGGAGGGGGCTGGGGCTGTTCATCGCGGGGAAGGTGGATGCGGGGAAGACCTTCTTCAACAAGGCCATTATGAAGCCGCTGTTCGGAGGGGCCAAGGAATGCACCGCCTACCTGACGGGCGAGGATCAGTTCAACAGCCAGTTATTCAATTCTCCGGTCTGGACGATTGATGATGGCGAGGCGGCCGCGGATCCGGCGATGCGAAGGAAATACTCGGAGCGGCTCAAGAAGGTGCTGGCGAACGGCGAACTGACCTCCCGGGCGATGTATCAGGAGGGAATGAGCGAGGTATGGCTGGGGCGGCTGGTGGTGACGCTGAACACAGACGCCGACTCGCTCAAGATGCTCCCGTTCCTCGACAAGGGGGTGCAAGACAAGCTGCTCATCCTGAAGGCGCTCCGTCCGATGACGAAGGAGCTCGTGATGACGGATGAGGAAGTCTTGCGAGAACTGCCGTACTTTGCGGCGTATTTGAGGGATCTGCCGGACGAGAAGGCGTATAACGACGAGAATTCGAGGTATGGGACGATTCCCTGGATTCATCCGGAGCTGCTGGATTCCGTCGAGCACAGCAATCCGCTGGAACCCTTGATCGAGCTGCTCCAGATGCTCGGGACGAAGTTGATCGACCAATCGGACCAGAGCGACTCGATCGGGCTGTTCAACAAGCAGACCCGAACGTGGACCGGCACCCCCAACCAGTTGCTGATTGCGTTCGAGCAGTGGGAGTCCGGCCGGAGGTTGCTGGAGAAGATGGTGTCGAACTCCCGCTACTTCGGGACGATGCTGACGAAGATCGCCGAGGAGCACCCCCAAATCTGCTCGTTCCGGAGGACGAAACACGCCCGGCTTTATACGATCAACATGACCCTGCCGAAGTGGGAGGAAAACGAGGCGAAATAGGGAGGTTTGCGGGTGACGTTCTCGCCGCCCTTCGGGGCGGCTTTTTTGTGTCTAGGTAGGCAAAATTTGCCGGTTTTGAAGTTGACCGTTTGGTCAACAAAAAATAGAGGTCGGAGCGAAGTGGAAAAACGAACGTCACCCGTCGGAGAACGTCACCCGTCGGAAGCCCCTCAGCGTAAGCGAGATGTGACGAAAATCGAGGGTAGGGTGACGTTCTCAAATGACGAAAAACCCTCTCTTAAGGGAACCCCCCTTTCGCCAAACACCTTTCCTCCTGACTTCTGCCTCTTTCCTCATGTATGTAGTTGTTAGAAAAAGATGTCACCGTCGTCACCCGGAGGAGGAAACCCGCTGGTATCAAGGGGTTGGGGGGTGACATCCTCGCCAGACCACTTCGTCACCCGGTCGTCACCAGCCGCTTCCGGTTTTGGGGGCATTCGCCGAGCGATTTTGGGGGCATTCGCCGGGGGCATTCGCCGGGGGCATTCGCCGGGGGCATTCGCCGGGGGCATTCGCCGGG
>CAZVBC010000355.1:0-7532 GCA_964625155.1 uncultured Pirellulaceae bacterium | reverse complement strand
AGCGCTGATTCACACAACCCCGGATGGTGCGCGCGATGTGGCGCCTCCGGGAACCACGCGAATTTACATGATGGCGGGCGGCCAGCATGGTCCGGCCCCGTTCCCGCCGAAGGCGAGCGGCACGCGCTACGCGGCGAATCCGAACGCCTACACGGTGACGATGCGGGCATTGATGGATGCGTTGCGGCAGTGGGTGGTGGAGTGGCGTAGGGCGCCGTAGCGTGTTCGGTCCGATTCGTGGCTGGTGCAATTACGCTCAGCGAAAGTGGCTCAATCACTATGTCACAGGCCCCTCGCAGTTCCGCCAGGACTCGAAAATCTCCGTCTTCGGTAACGAAGCGATAGAGCTGGATGTTTACTCGCTCGCCAGGTGATCCGCGAATTAGTTGCCCGAAGCTGGGACCGGATTGGTTGTCGTAGACCAACAAGCCTGTACCAAAGGGGCTTGCCAAGCTACGAATCTCCGCAACACCGTCGACGCGTATGAGCTGGCCTTTGAATACCGGCGCAGACGAACTGCGTACGCGCACCGAGGCACCTTCATATCCGCCAGCGACCGTTTCGGTCGATTTATTTAGTGCGACCAGACGCAAGCTCCCTGACTTAATGCTTGATCCATCACTTACCGGCGAATCGATTGCCGCCTGCGCATTGAATTGTGGAGGAACTAATTCTACGACCACATCGACCTGTGCTTGTTGCCGTCTGTCTTGGGACCAACCGGATTGAAGCATCTGTTGCAGATTTGCGAAATCCGTGCCAGCAAGTGGCAGTGGGCGCCAGACGCTCCTGGCACAGGCCTGAGCCATCAGCCAGTGGTAACGTAATCCATTGGGATTCAGTGCAAGAGGAGTTGTTTGCGGCGACACAAAATCGTTGAGGACAGCACGATAAGCGCTGAACAAAACAGTCTGTGCTGCATGGGACGCTTCTAATGCGTGGGACACTGAAAGAGCCGCTTGATTCAATCGTAGAGCATGCATGCCATCTTCCAGACTTCTCTGTCCACTTGTAAGCATGCGCAGTTCGTTTCGCGCAGCTTCCTGAGAATTATCCTGCCAACGCGACTGAGCTGTTTGCGTGGCCAAGTCGAGCATGTGCGCGGCGATATCCAGGTTGTCTTCTGCCGCTTCCATCGAAGTAAGTGACAGTTGGCGACGGAGGAAATTGTTGACGGTCGTGTTATCCGTCAATACAAAAATCTCAATGGGCGCAGGATGTTTTACACTCCATGTCAGGCCTTCGGGCGTTGGGCTGAGAGGCAACGTCTCCATCGAACCGCTGGTCAGACGCATTACTTGAGCGGAACCGAAAGGGATCGGCAAGCGACACTCAAGTGGACGACCAGCGGTGGGCGGAACACAGTGCGTGCTGCCGGACGCTACGGTATGAGCGAGCACTAGATGACTACGTGATGTAGTCCACGCCGCCGCGCGATAATCATCGCGATTGAGCCTTACTGAATTCACGGTCTGGCCAGCCACAATCCATGGTCCGATTGTCGCAAGGTCTCGATTGATACTCCTGAGCGCAGCTTTACGAGGACGATCCACATCGGAATTAGGCTCTAAGGGTTGCGAAGTGCGCACGAGAAAAGCTTTGGCATTGGCGGACAGCGCGCGAGCCAGTTGCAAACGAACTTGCCACGGATCGACTGTTGTCTTCAATGCCACTTTACCAGCATCAGCCACTCCATGGGCGACATCTAGCTGCTTTTTCCAGTTCGGATCATCTAACGCGATTGTGACCCAACCAGTCCCGCGTTTCTGGCTGACTTCAACTGCTTTTGACAACCAGCCCAGTTTTTCGACGGGCTCTCCAGCCGACAATGTTGAAGGAGCGGGTACGATAACTTCATCGGTGATGCGGCTGAACATCCAATAGTTTTCCATCGCCTCAGACATTAGTGGACGTTTGAGCTGTTCCGGCAGACCGACCAACCGCTCCACTTGACTGATTAACCTTGTCGATTGCTGTACATCGAGTGCTTCTCCCACGAGCCAGCCTTTGACAATACTCCACGGCCGGTCGTCAACTGTGACGGATATCTGGGGTGGCGGGCAAATTACTGTCAAACCGACGCTGTTGGCCTCATCAAGAAACGACTTGGCGGGAATTCTATCGAGCATCAGGCCGCGAAAGCCCAATGAATGCAACCAGCGAAGCGACTCACCTCGGTATTGGTAATACAGTGGTGGTCGATTTGAAATTGCCTGAGCCCACTGCACCTGTTCAGCAGGCAGCACTTCGGCTCGCCAACGCCAACGCGATCTCCAATCTACCGCAACGGGTTGTCCAAGATCCGATAAAGAGATCATGCCTCGCAGTTCAAGGTCGTCAATCTGTATTAGGCTTTGTCCAGGTCCGGTATAAGTATCGACCACCAAACAGTCGATGAAAGCTCCTTCGAGATTCAAATGCGCTCCAAATTGTTCGCGCACAGCGATTTGTTCCAGATCCGCCTTTCTCTTCGCGTCGCTCAATTGCAACTTCTGCCACTTTCCAGGTTGGTTGTATGTTTCTCCCCAGATGATTTTGGTGACGCGCCCGCCAGTGATCGCATGACTAGCTTTCGGAAATACGACTCGCGCTCCCAATCGCATTGGTCCACTGGCGCTTCGAATCCACAGGCTAGGTAAAAATTCGTCGATGATGGCGCAAGGTTCGATCGGATAGGCGATCCATGAAAACGTCCCGTTCCCCGCGCGATGAGCGAATTGTTCACTAAACTGCCCGCCTCGAGGCAATGTGCGCGACAAGAGATGTTCCGATAGTGATGCGTCACAGTCGCTCTCGACGAGAACCCAGCGGACCGGACCACCTTCAAATGAATCCGATTTCTGACCCAGTGCATTCGATCCGATCGCATTGAGACTGAGCCAACCGATAAACGCTGCGCAGATTCTCAAGTACATGAACTTGCTAGTTGATGGTGCAAACACGAGGCACACCTTAAAATCGAAATAGCCAGTTTTTCCGGAACTACGTTCTTCGAAATGTTGCTCGCAAGCAACAATTGACTGCACAGCAGTAAACACGACGTAAGTGATGCTTTTAGCTGGACTTACGAAAAAACGCCAGATCAGTCCATGAGGCTTTTTGGCAACATGTACCGGTTAGTAAAAATGACCACTTCGACTTAAGTGCTTGAATTGCTGAGAGTTACGGAATAACATCAAGCCATCCTGTGGATTTGGCATCGGTCCTGCTTTAATGTCAGATCACACAAGTGACCCAACGCTTAACTTCGGAGACCTAGACAATGAGCTCAGCCGCATCCGTTGACGCCAAGCACGAGGAATTGCCAACCGACCTGTTGGAGTTGACTCAAGCGATTGAGTCGCTGCCTGTCGAACAACGAATTCGTTTATTGCCAGCTCTTCGCCGAGTCACCGAAAGCAGCGTACGACGTCGTCGTATCCTCAGTTTGGTTCAGGAAGCATTGGGTCAGCTTCGATTGGACATGAAGTACTTAGTATTTGATTTGGAAGCCACTCGTCGAGAACGAGACGAATATCAACAGCGGCTCGCAGAAATCTCTGGTGAAGGACAAGAATAAGAACAAACTCGCAATTTCGATGATGAAGTCATCGCTTCTTCGCCACCCGAGGTAATGACAAGATTGTTGGCTGCCAACAGCCAGTAATTTAAAAACATCATCGAACTTGCACGCACGAGGCAGGCTGCCAGCGACTCCGACGCTGGCAGCCTTTTTTCGTATTTGTATGGCGAGCGGCGATTGAGAAAATATCGCGACATCCGTGTGCTCGACCACTTCCGCCGCTCAAGCTGCAGTGCGCAGTGATTTACTAGGCCACAAATCGGGACGTTTTGTACACACTGCGTCTATGTCAAATGCTTCCAATTGCTGACTGTAATCGGCAATCGTCTCCACGGACCTGCCCTGCAGTTCAGGCGAGACGACGCACATGCGAAAATGCCGCTTCAACTGTACATAAGTCGATGGGTCTAACGGAAGTCGCGTGAAACAATCGATCCATACCCAATCGACTTTGCCAGCCATCGCCAAGGCATATTCAATCGGTTCAAATTCTGAGAAACGAATCGCCTGTCTTTTCTCCCCTTGAGCAGCCAATAATCGCATCATGGGAAAAGATGAATCCAGAAAGAAGTATTCTTCGATGGCGAAGTCTCGCATCAATTGCTGTATTCTCGGCTCGATACGTTCACTTTTGACGTTCAGTATTATTAGCCGGTGATGATACGCTTGCAGAAATGTTTCAAAGTCTTCTGCCTCAGGTTTGATGTAAGGGTCGTGTTGCATCACGATACGATCACCAAAGTCTCGCAAATCGACTTCGATACCGTAATCAAAGGGAACCGTTTTCAATTGTTGGATAGTATTAATTCGGTGTGCGATTTTTAACATGAAACTTCCTATCCATTTGAGCTTGACGAAACGCGATGAATTTTAAGCCCAGGAAATTCATCACCGTCGTAACGCCGGTTGCAGCGATAAATGCACAGATTTGTACCGTCACTGCTGACAACTGTTGCGACGCTAAGGTGCTTGCGACGCTCGAGTTGATAACGACATTAACGAGCAGAGTTGTTGTATAAACAGCGACGTATAACATCGGTTCGGTCAAGGAACGTTCGCGCGATTCAAAAGTCCATTTTTTGTTTCCCACGAAGCCGACTAACACGCCAGCTAGGTAGGCTAGCCCTTTGGCAAACGTACGATCCGAGAAATTGAGGAGTACGCAATAGCAAACAAGGTCTACCGCGACAGAACTGCCGCCAACGACTAGAAAACGACAGGCTTGTTTGCGCCATTCTGCAGATGCCAAATGAGCATCACCAAATTCAACTCGCGCGACGGACATATCGGCTCCATACTTGGTAATCCTGGTAATCGTCCGGAGTTCCCCAGCCGATGTATTTATCCACCTCAAAAACTCGCACGCATCTGCCTGCTTCAACAAGCTGGCCCAATGCTGAATCTAGATAAAACTCGTTGTTCACGCGAATATTCTTCGAGATCAACTGACTGAGTGTTGCGTCTAATAAATGTGCGGAGCGAAACCAAAAAGTGCCACTGATTACGTGGTCGTTCAGCAAGTTGGTTGAGATGGGTTTCTTAACGGAGATTTCGGTGGCTCGTCCGCCGTGATCAACCCCTACCCATCCATACCACTGTGGGCGAACCAGAACTCGTGGCTCGCGCCGATAGGTCCAGATAATTGCGTCCACGCAAGGATCCAGCGTCAATTGCTGAAACGTTTGCTTGTCGAACACATGCGTATTATCGCAAGCGGCAATTAGTACATCTTCATTGACGTCGAGTGCTGGGATGCCGAGTTGTACGCTACACGCCTGCCCTTGCGTTAGTCCAGGCGCCGCGATTACGGTACATTCGGGAAACCGTTTTTGCAACAGCTTGTCAATTTGATGTTCAGCCACATGTTGGCTATGGACAACAAATACCTGTTTGGATGACGAGGGAAGTTCGGAAACTACGCGCGTGATCATCGGCTGGCCGTCGATATCCAGCAGAGGTTTGGGAAGATCGTATCCCACGTCACGGAATCTTTGACCGGCTCCGGCCATAGGAATCAATAGTTGCATAATTGGATCCTTAGCACGCGAGTTTTAGTTGTCCGGTTGGTAGTACAAAATCACGGAACATTTCCCGCTCTAACGCTTCCGAAAGGTTTGCGAACAGCCCAAATCTGCGAGTAGCCACTAACTCGATAGGCGCCATGTGCGGGATGTGCAGGCGGTATCTCTGGTTCAAGGGAACGTTCAAAAGCTCGCCTACTAGATTCCTGACCACGACATTGTGAGTGCAGGTGACAGATCTCTCATCGCAGTATCTCCATTTTTCGGCGGCAAACTCTGACACTCGAGCGGCTACGTCGGCAGAGTTTTCTCCATCGGGAAATGGAGTATCAAGCCTTGCTTGCCACTCTTCAAACATGCGAGGAAAACGAGCGCGACCTTCTTCAACGGTCAACATCTCGCATTGCCCGTAATCGATTTCGATTAAACGGTCGTCGGTGTTTATCTTAGTTTTGTCGAAACCGAGGCATGACAAGGTTTCAAGGCATCGTTGCAGTGGTGAGGCATAGACTGTGGCAGATCGCCATTCTGATAATCCATTTCGAGCCTGCTGCCAAGCCGCATTGGACTGAAAATCTTCAGGTACGATCGCTGGATTGGATCTGCCAAGAAAACGAACGGGGCCTAAATTAGCCGCCGTAGGAGCATGTCTTAAGACTAAGTGTTTGGAGACATTTTCGACAAACTCGGCGCGGAATTGTTGCTCGAACAGATCCATGAATGTCTCGAGCCGTCGATCGAGTCCGTCGACTGGAGTGGCATAATCAATTTTTCTTTTTCGTTCAGCCAATTGTTGTAATAGCAACCGCGCGTCATTTTGACCAAGTGGGAACAGTTGAAAAAACTGGTCCATTAATGGTTGAAGTTGTACTGCTCGATAATTTGTGCGATGTACCAACTTCAACAAATTGAGCATGAGAAATCGCATCACGTGATAAGCAAATTCATGCCGATCCCGATTGTCCATGGGCTTGGAGCATTTTTGCTCCTGATAATTATCGCTGTCACACAGTAGTTTCCGATACGAGACAACCGACTCACGATAGTCTCGTAGGTAGTCCGAAATACTGCGACGCGCAGAGATGAAGTGCCTGGGCTGCAATCCAAAAGTTGGATAGACATCGGACAGCGGACATTTGCGCCAGACATTCGAAGTTTGCCAATCGAGACACGTAAATGGGCTTTGGATTACATGTTCTACGTGGGCTGCTTGAGAATACAACATCAAGTGAAGTACAGCCAGTTTGGGCTCATTGAATTTTAAGGGGCCCAAGGTCGGATTGATTTTCAATTGGTATCCGGCACGGGCGAGTACAGGTTTTAATTCAACTTCAAAGTCCCGCTGGATCAGTCCAAAATTCGCTTGATTAAGCTGGTCTACAATCACGACAAAGTCGATATCACTCAGCCCTTCCAAACTGGTCGAATTCACAAAACTCCCCGTCAGCGTCGCTGAAAGGATACTGTTGTGGCGATCGACAACTCGCCAAAGAGACGCACCAATTTCATCCTTAAGCCGCTCGTCGTTCATGCCTGGCACCTGTCTTCAGTGTGTAGATGACCTTTGCGGGTTGAGAGGCTTTTAGCACGCTGCTGGCAGCAATAACATAACGAGCGGGAATCGCCGCCACGGTCTCGCTATTGACGCTGCCATCGAACATGAGTTCGAAATTGTACCTCGCTCGAATGCGTTCGAGCATGTTGATCACGTCTAATGCCAATGGCGAAATCCGTTGACCGGAGAAACCAGGTTTGGCGATTCCCAACACCATGACAAAATCAACGTGTGGCAAGTACGCATACAATTGCTGCAACGGATCGGCGACGTGCCAGACAATTCCCACTTTCTTATTCATTAAGTGACATCGAGCCATCAAGGGTTCCAGCGGAACATCACTTGCCAGTGCAAACAAATACCAATCGATGTGGGATAGAGTTGGTTCAATCCA
>CAZVBC010000354.1:0-7625 GCA_964625155.1 uncultured Pirellulaceae bacterium | reverse complement strand
AAGTTCCGTGGATTCAGTGTAAGCAAGGAACAGCAGGTTTTACTGTTGCCGATGTCCGCACACAGCTAGAATCGTTGCACGAGCCTCGATACCTGCATCAAACTACGCGAGCAAACGATGCGGACCGCATGGCCGAAATCGTTGATGATCTACCACTGGCGCTCGCCAATTGGGATTGGCAATCTGCCAGCAACAACTGGCGGATTCATTTCCATGTTCCAATTTACGTCGATCGATTTGGCTGCCTTAACGCAACGGGGGGCGATATCGTGAGCGCATGTAGATTTTTGGAATCAAACCGACATCGTCAGATCGACGGTCATCCGTGGTTCACAGGCCACTACGAAGTGGAAACCTACGCTTGGCCCGTTCTACCTCGAGAATTGCAATGCGCTAATTTGGCCAGCGGGATTGCACGCGAGCTTAAGCACTTGCAAAAGATTCTGCGAGATGCTCCGCGAGCGCTTCGTCCAGAATGAAAGTGGTCGTTTGCAGATCGGAACTGCGCGGTTCCTATCGAGAATGTTCCTACCAAATGAATCGCTGCTGAGTATGTTTGCGTGCGGTCTGCAGCAGCAAAGTCTTCGCACGGTTCCGATCAATTAGAGATTCCAGGAAACATACGACTAAGCGTTCTGGCTTTCGCTTCTCGTAAGCGCACAAAGACTTCGGCTAAGGCCCAATTGGGCCCGAGCTCCTGTTTGGTCTTTACTTGTTGCGTCATGCGTTCCACCTCTTCCGTAGAAGGGGCTGTCCATACGTCACGAAGTCGATTGATTTCTTCCTTAAAGGGCATCGACAAACTCCAAAGCAATAGGCAGGTCGCAACTCCTCCGAGAAAGCAACGATTGATGAAACGATTGAGAAGCCTATCACGAGCGGCTTCGACGACTCGTGGGCGCAGGTCATCAGAAGGGACAACGTAATTACCTGCCGAGCGTATCTGCCCCTCGATCATTCGAAGATCGTGTTCATCGAACTTTCGTTTGCGAGGTAATTTGCTCATGTGTGCACCTGCCGTTGTGTTGCACACAGAATTTTAGTGAGTTTTTCCATCGCATAACGATAGCGGCTGGCCACGGTGGCAGGTGATAATTCCAACACTTCGCCAATCTTGGCGAACGTCAGCCCCTCCCAGATCTTCAGGACCACAACTTCGCTCTGTTCGCAGGGTAGCGATCGCAAGGCTTGCCACACAGCGCGGTGCGTTTCCTCTAATTCAACTTCGTCGACTGAATTGCGGGTGAGCAGGTCCGACAGATCGCTGGTTAACGAGCAGCGTTTCTTTTTGCGAACGATTACTAGTGCTTCGTTGCGAACCATGCGCAGGAGGTAGGGCCAAGGGGTATCCGCGCGATAGAGCAACCCCGGCTGTAACGCCACCTTGACTAACGCCGACTGTAGCGAGTCTTCGGCGTCATGCTGGTTTTTTGTGATAGCCACGGCAAATCGCAGTAGTCGATCGGCGGTCAAGTCATACAGCCCCGATAGCGCAGCCGCGTTACTTTCGGCAATGCGTTCCGCACATTGGCGTACTTTTTCGGAAAATGGATCGACGTTACTCATTAACTTGATATGATGCTCGCGACGCAAAAGTTTGTCTAAAATAATCCAGATATTTTTCGACACGTCTCGGTAAATTACACTCCTCTGGCGAGAAGCGTTAAAAAGTGCACCAGAAGGCTTGCACAATTGCGATAAGTAAATTAGCAAAAGGGCGCGAACGCTCCAGTGCGGGTAAGAACCTTTCCGCCGCTCGCCCATAATGGTCGTTCCATGGCTCGGCCTGGGAATGTGCAGCACTTGCGCATCGCGAGGATGGTTATTGACTATTTAGATTGTTTTTCAACATTGCAGCGTAAGCTGCCCAATATTTTTTCCTGCCGCTCGCCTAAGCAATGATTTTAGCGATTTTAGGTAGGGCGGTGCCCAAGCGTTGTTGGGCAGGTGATGCGGCAGTGTGTTGACGTATTCAAACCTCCACAAGTTGATTGGTCAAGCGAATTATGGCAGTCGCTGGCAAAGGTAATTCTTCACAGTATTCTCCCTGGGTGCGCCGTGGGCTGACAATAGGAGGATTATTGCTGGCGGCTTATTTACTGTTATTCGGTAACCTCGAGCCCACGAGGCCACTGGTCAGTCGGACGGCTGCCGTTGCAGTGCTCATGGCAACCTTATGGATCACCGAGGTGATTCCCCTGGCGGTCACATCTTTGTTGCCACTGGCTTTGATGCCCTTGCTCGGAATTCAAAGTGGAGAAGACGTGGCGGGGCAATATATAAGTTCAACAATTTTCCTGTATATCGGTGGTTTTCTGGTCGCCTTGGCTATGCAGAAATGGGACCTGCACCGACGCATCGCATTGCGGATGATGATGCTGGTTGGGTCGACGCCACGTCGCCTGATTCTCGGGTTCATGCTAGCTTCCGCTACGTTGTCGATGTTCATCTCGAATACTGCCACAGCCATGATGATGGTGACCATAGCGATGGCAATCATCAGCACGGTAGAAGGCCCTCAAGATACAGCCTCGCGGCGTAGCCCGTTTGCAATTGGATTGCTATTGGCCGTTGCCTACTCAGCATCCATCGGCGGAGTTGCCACATTGGTCGGCACCCCCACGAATCTGTCGTTTGTACGCATTTATCAAATCCATTTCCCGGACCTCAATCAGATCTCGTTCGTTAATTGGATGTTTTTTGCGTTGCCTGTCGCCGCGATATTGTTGATTGTCGCTTGGTTAACGATCGTCTGGTTTTGGTGTCCTCGCGATGCGAAGGCTTTGGCTGAAAGTGAACTAAACCAACAGTATCGCGCATTGGGTGCGTGGACTTGGTCCCAAAAAGCGATCATGGGTGTTTTCCTATTGTTGGTTGTGTTGTGGACCACTCGGTCGAACGTAGATTTAGGCGGATTAAAACTTTACGGTTGGGCAAGTTTATTTGAACATGCCAAGTACTTTGACGACGGCGTGGTCGCAGTCGCTGTATCGCTGCTTCTGTTCATCATTCCCAGCTATCGCGAGTCGGGTGAGAGAATTATCGACGAATCAGTCATACTGCAGGTCCCGTGGAATATCGTGCTGCTGTTTGGCGGCGGATTTGCTTTAGCCTCGGCATTCAAGGAATCGGGGTTGTCGATGTGGGTGGGCCAGCAGTTGAGTGGTTTAGCAGACGTGCATCCCATTGTGCTGGTAGCCATCCTTTGCACTTTGCTGTCGTTGCTTACTGAGCTTACGTCGAATGTTGCGACAGTAGAAATGATCTTACCGATCCTGGCCTCATTGAGCGTGACCTTACAAATTGATCCCTGGATGTTGATGGTCCCCGCAACGATCACATGCTCGTTTGCCTTCATGTTGCCCGTGGGCACTCCTCCAAATGCAATTGTCTTTGGCACGAATCAGTTATGTGTCGCTGATATGGTGAAGACTGGATTTATGGTCAATATGTTGGGAGTCGTTTTGATTGTTCTGTTTACATGGTTCTGGGGACCATGGTGCTTTTCGAATTAGTTAGCACTAGCCGCACTTTCCAGCCGGTTGAGCATTGACGTTTTCGACCAAATGTTAGTTGGCCACTTCGTTCGCTGTCATCACCAAGTGTAAGCCTGGTTGGTCTTGCCCGTCTTCTTGAGCAAGGTGTTGGCCACTTCGTTCGCTGTCATCACCAAGTGTAAGGCGTGCTTGCGAACATTCAGAATATTTGCACTTGTTCCTTACGATCGGTTAAACTATGCCCCAGTAGTTTTTGTTAGTTCCCGACTCTGAGAGTTTCTGCATGACTTTATCAGCCGTGGATACATGCATCGCAAGATATTGCCGTGGGGTCGCTTGGTTCGTTACCTTGCTGAGCGGAACCGTCGGGGCTGCTGAGCCCGTTGATCGAAGTTCGAACGTACCCGAGGTGCGGCAACTGATTGTCACGCCAGACCGGATGGAACTAGCTGGCAAGAATCGGCTGATGCAAATGATCGTTACCGGCATCGATGGCGAAGGATTGCCGCACGACTTGACCGGCAAAGCGAAGATCGTGCTGGGTGATCGGACACTGGGGACGCTGGACGGTGCTTTGGTTCGAGGAGTCGCTGAAGGTCAGACAGAGATACAGGTTTCGTTCGGAGGGCTCAAATCGGTCGTGCCGCTGGTAGTACGCGACTTTGCCCAATATCCGGATCTCAGTTTCGAGTCGGATATTCTTCCGATATTTTCCAAATTTGGTTGCAACAGCGGTGGCTGTCATGGCAAACAGGCCGGGCAAAACGGTTTCAAACTCAGCGTGTTTGGTTTTGATCCGCAGGCAGATTTCGACGCGATCGTCAAAGGTGCGCGAGGGCGCCGCGTATTTCCAGGTTCGGCGACGCGCAGCCTGATCTATGCCAAGGCGGTTGGCAGTGCCACACATGGCGGCGGACAACGCTTGAGCGAGGATTCGCACGATGCCGAGCTGCTGCGCGAATGGCTAAACCAGGGCACGCCGTGGGGACGCGACGACCAAGTGAAATTGACGAAGATCGAGGTATGGCCGAATTTGCGTGTGATGACTCCGCGCAGCCAGCAGCAGCTTCGCGTGACCGCGATCTACAGCGACGGGGCGCTTCGCGACGTAACTCGCTCGGCCGTCTACACCACCAATCAAGAGATGATCGCGGACTGTAACCCAACCGGCGCGATTGAAACCGGACTCGTTGCGGGCGAAGCGGCGATCACGATCAATTACATGGGCTGTGTTGACGTGGCGCGGGTCGTTATTCCGCGCCCCAACACGCAATTAACAGAGCGGCCCGAGTGGCTCAGTAGTGGGCACCCGATCGATCAACTTGCGTGGGCGAAATGGTATCAACTTCGCATTGCGCCTTCCGATCTCTGTGATGATGCGACGTTCCTGCGGCGAGTTTCTGTAAAGTCGACAGGAACTCTGCCAACATCGGAAGAAATTCGTGCTTTCATTCGGGAACCATCGCCACAGAAACGCATCCATGCGATCGACGCGGCTCTTGCGTCCGACAACTACGTCAATTACTGGAGCCAGCGCTGGTCGGACATCCTGATGGTCAATTCCAAGACCATCGGCGGTCAAGGTGCCAACGCGTTCTACGGCTGGCTTCGCGAGCAAATCGAAACGAATCGCCCATACGATCAATGGGTTCGGGAGATTATCGTCGCCAGCGGCAACTCTGGTCGCGTCGGCCCGGTGAATTTCTACCGGAGTCAGCGCACAGCCGAGGACGCAGTGAAGACAATTTCGCAGGCATTCCTCGGAGTACGCATGGATTGTGCTCAATGCCATCACCATCCTTTTGAAAAGTGGGGGCAGGACGATTTCTATGGTTTGGCAGGCTACTTCAGCGGCATGACTCGCCAAGCGCTGGATGAAAACCGCGAGTTGATCTACCAGCCCGGACATAAAACAACCACGATTCCCGTCATCAACCGCCCAGTGCTCACGCGCACCCTTGGCGGGCAACCGACTGCAGTGGGTGACCAAACGGACCCGCGACCCGAGCTTGCCAATTGGCTGGCGTCGAGCAAAAACCCGTTTTTCGCCAAGCTGGTCGCTAATCGCTTATGGAAACATCTGATGGGCCGTGGACTTGTCGAACCCGAGGATGATTTCCGAGACACCAATCCGCCGACGAACCCAGAGTTGTTGGAGCACCTGGCCAATACGCTGGTCACCAACAATTTCGATCTCCGCGCCTTGATGCGCCACATCATGACCAGCCAGACGTTTCAATTGTCCAGCGTTCCCAACGAGACCAATCTCGATGACGAACAAACGTACAGTCACTATCTCGTGCGGCGAGTCCCGGCGGAAGTAATGCTTGACGCGATTTGCCAAGTGACCGGCGTGCCCGAAGCATTTCCCGGTCATCCGCTTGGTGCCCGTGCGATTGAACTTTGGGACAACCAAATGCCTTCCTATTTTTTGGACGCTTTTGGACGCAGTCTTCGCCAATCTCCTTGCGAGTGCGGTAGCAGCGGCGAACCGACGATGGCCCA
The DNA here is from genome assembly GCA_964625155.1 of uncultured Pirellulaceae bacterium. GTDB lineage: Bacteria > Planctomycetota > Planctomycetia > Pirellulales > Pirellulaceae > Aureliella. The sequence continues at coordinate 1,623 of CAZVBC010000354.1, read as the reverse complement.
AGCGCTGCATTTGCTGAATGCACCGGAAATCGAGGCGAAAATCCAATCGCCCCATGGCCGAGCGGTGCTGCTGGCCGATACCGCGCTGGACACCGATGCACTTATAAACGAAATCGCACTCAGCACCGTGAATCGACCGGCAAACGAGCGCGAACTGAAAACTGGACGGACAATTTTTCAGGAAAGTGGACGGCTGCAAGCGATACAAGATTTCATGTGGGCGATGATGAATTCGTACGATTTCCTATTTGTGAAATAGAAACGAGATTACCATGTCAAACTCGATTCGAAACGCAACGCGTCGCGACCTGTTTCGCGTCGGTTCGTTGGCTGGAGGAGCGATCGCCGGCCTAGGGTTAGCTGACGTGCTTCGCATGCAGCAATTATTCGCCTCCGAACAAGCCACCTCGCGCAGCGACATCAATTGCATCTTCATTTTCATCGTCGGTGGGATGCCCCAGCAAGATTTGTGGGACCTGAAGCCCGATGCTCCTGCCGAAATTCGCGGCGATTTTCAGAATATCAACACGAACGTACCTGGCATTCAAATTTCAGATGTTCTGCCAGGTTGTGCCAAGGTCATGGACAAGATGGCCATCCTTCGCAGTATGACCCATGGTGACTCCGATCATGGTCGTGGATTCCACATCATGATGTCAGGCAAGAAACCGGGAGCGGGTGATTTCAATGGCGACCAGAATAACAATCAACATCCCAGTATCGGCTCGATGGTCTCGTATCTGGGGACTCCGGGCGTGTTACCACCTTACATTTCAGTCCCCAACTTTCTAAACAGTGGCGGTCCGGCATTTCTCGGTCCATCGCACGGACCGTTTGTGATCGATGCCGACCCCGCAGCGCCCGATTTCTCCGTTCGCGACATAGCGCTTCCGACAGATGTCGTGGCCACTCGCGGCGACATGCGGCAGAGAGCTTTGCGGCAGATCAATGCCATGGAGGATCGAGCCCAACTAGCGGGCAAACAAGTGCGATCGCTCGACCAGTTTTATGAAAAGGCATTTAATCTGATGTCGTCTCCTGCGGCCAAAAAGGCTTTCGACATCCAGCGCGAACCGACCGAAGTTCGAGAGGCATACGGGATGACCAGCCTCGGTCAGTGCAGTTTGCTAGCCCGCCGCTTAGTAGAAGCCGGTTGCCGATTCGTCGCTATTGAGAATGGTCATTGGGACACGCATCGCAAAAATACCTACAGTCTGCGCGAGCTGCTTTGCCCAAGTTTCGATAAAGCGATTCCTGCTCTGCTCAACGACCTCGCCAGCCGTGGTTTGCTCGACAAGACGCTGGTTGTGATTACGACTGAGTTCGGTCGCACACCGCGAATCAACCAGCTTGCCGGTCGCGATCATTGGCCCAATGCCTTCTCGATTGTCATGGCCGGTGGTGGCATTCGCGGCGGTCAAGTCGTAGGGGCAACTGACAAGCAGGCTGCGGAAGTTATCGATCGCCCCATCACCCCCGAGGACATGGTTGCAACGATCTTGCACACATTGGGAATTGACCATACGAAAGTTTTGCATACTCCACTCGGTCGACCAGTCCCAGTTGCCGATGGCGGTAGTGTAGTTCGAGAATTGTTCTCCTAGTTTGCAAAATCAGGTAAGA
>CAZVBC010000353.1:0-7673 GCA_964625155.1 uncultured Pirellulaceae bacterium | reverse complement strand
GATCTGGCTGTGAAGCGAGGATTTCGTTTTGGTTTTGAAATCAGCCCCGAGAATCTTGCTGATTTGCAATCTGATTTTCGCACCACCGTCGCACACGAAGCAGGTGTTGGCACACTAACTCACTACTGGCATCTACCTGGGAGTGAACAAGCGGACGTCGACGTTACACCCTATCAATTGGGCCAGCCCTCAAAGATCGTCTCTGGGAAATACGATTTCTCGCGACCTCTGAGTGTCGCTCGATTTTGTGCCGAGCATCGCATCGAAATACACGGTTCACCGGTGCTTTGGGCTCAAGATCGCTTCACACCACCTTGGGTCTTAGAGAATCCAACCAAAGCAAAAGTAATTCTAGAGAACCACATCAAGAAAATTGTGGGTGACTTTGGCCGACAAGTTGTCGCAATGGGTTCGCGTGTGCAAGTCTATCATGTGGTCAACGAAGCATTTGACTACCGTGGTCAACTGCTTGACAGCTATTGGAAAACCAACTTGGGACTCATGCGCAAGGGGAGTGCGGTGCCCGCATTCGTCGAAGTTGCTTTTCTCACCGCAGCGAAATTGGATCCGCGTGCCAAGCTGCTTTACAACGACTATGGCCAGGAGGAGTTGAACTCACAAAAATTCGACGCAATCATGAGCATGTTAGTTGAGATGCTCGCGCGTCGTATTCCAGTCCATGGCATGGGTTGGCAATTGCATGTAACTGCTAAACAAGTGCTCAGTTCCGACTTTCCTCTCGAGCAACGGATGAATGCGGTGGCGGCTCTTGGGTTGGAGAACTATATCACGGAACTCGACATCGTCATGGACGATCGCAATCTGGACGGCACGCTGCCACCACCTCCGACCGACGGCTACACACAGCAAGATTTCCAAAACCAAAAACTCGCTTACAAGAAAGTCACAGAGATCTTCGCTCGCGCAAATCGACGCCGTGCTATGCAAGTTTGGGGTGTTTACGATCCTCAATCGTGGCTGGGCGCAGAGCGTCAACCTCTGTTGTTCGATGCTCAATTCGCCAAAAAGCCTGCATACTCCGGTGTAGCTGAAGCGCTGACCGGAAATATCACCGGCACGCGCACAATCTGCCACGTGATGACCCAAGGGCATTTGATGGCTCCGGACTCGCAACCAGACGATAGTTCTGTGCGCGTCCAAGTTCCATGGCAATTGGATCTCGGGACCCGAGAATTCGACTTATTGACTCTAGACAATCCCACTTCAACAACTTTCACATCGCCAACTTGGCAGATTGAAGATCTAGATCATGACGGGGCGTATCGTCTGCAATCACTTTCCAACGGCCAGTATTTGCAAGCAATACATATACGTGGCAATTCTTCGTCAATATCTACTGCAGCTTACCAGCGCGACGCCGAAGAACAAAAATGGTTCATCACTCCCTGTGGAGGGAGCTATTTCCTGATTCTCAATGCGCACAGCAATTTGTTCCTCGCAGCCCGATTCACGCGTGGTGGCGTGGTTGCAGGTTCATCCAGTTCGTGGTTGTTCGGTCTGTGGCGCATAGAGTAATGCCGCGTTTAAAGAAACTTTACCTGCATTTGTTCTCTAACGGATTCTGAAAATGATCGACCCCTTGCCGATTCTAAAAGATCTGGTGTCCATCCCAAGCGTCAACCCAATGGGACGCGACTTGACTGGCGACGATTACTTTGAAGGAAAACTGACCGAGTACCTGAAGAACTATCTCCAGCGTCATTCCATTGACTTTGAAGTCGTTGAAATCACCAAGGGTCGGGCAAACGTCTTGGCCCGAGTCGATTGCCCAAACGCCACTCGCACAGTATTGCTCGACGCACATCAAGATACAGTGCCTATTGACGGCATGACAATCGCACCTTTTGATCCGGTTGAACGAGACGGGCGAGTCTACGGTCGCGGTTCTTGCGATGTTAAAGGAGGGCTGGCCGCTATGCTGTCGGCCTTCACTCGTCTGGCGGCCAATCGAAGCGCCGGAAAAGCTAATGTAGTCTTTTCGATGACGTGCGACGAAGAATCGACGAGTTTGGGCATCAATGATTTAGTGGCCAGTTGGATTGAAAATACCAATCGCTACAAGTTGTGCCGCCAGCGTCCCGATGTCGCAATCGTTGCCGAGCCCACAGAACTTGATATTGTTGTCGCACATCGTGGTGCCACGAGATGGAAGATACGTACAGCCGGTCGCGCTTGCCACAGTTCGCGTCCTCACGAAGGTGTCAATGCGATCTACCGAATGGCCAAAGTGCTACAGCACTTAGAACAGTACGCTCACACTCTCCCCACGTCTCGGCCAGCACATCCGCTGTGCGGACCGGCTACGTTAAGTGTCGGATTGATCGCCGGTGGCAGCAGCGTCAATGTCGTACCAGACAGTGCTTGCATCGATATCGATCGTCGTACTATCCCAGGCGAAAACAGCCAAGATGTCATCGCTGAAGTAACACAATTCTTGCGAACAAACCTGGATTTTGAATTGGAACACGAGCTACCTTACTGCCAAAGTGCACCGCTGGGCGACGAACTCAACGGTAACTTGGCCCTTGAGTTAAAGACCACAATTGAAAGAGTCGTCGGTCCACGGCAATTAATTGGTGTGCCATTCGGAACCCATGCGTCACGTATCGCGCGTGCGTCCACTCCTGTAGTCGTTTTTGGACCAGGCAGTATTGACCAAGCTCACACGAAAGATGAATGGATCGCGATCGATCAATTGCGGCACGCAGCCGAGATCTACTATCAATTCTGCTGCGCCTAGCGTTAAGACATACACCTGATCAATAGCATTTTCAAACGCTGAGTACGCTGGGAAACGCAGAGTTCAGAAATAGATTAAACGAGTACTTTGAATCATCTGTAGCCATCGCGCGTGTTGAGTAGAAGTGATACGCGTTAGCGATGGCGTTTCGCTCAGTAGACTTTGGGGCACGTGTTAGTTTCGTTTTCGATTCCAGCCTGCTTGCGAAACAGCGAGATCGTCGACCAACTGTGATTGCAGGTACGATTGTTACATTGGCACCGCTTACCGCCAAACAGGACCTGTGGGTGGATCCCAATTCAGCTCGGTATAAAACTTGGCACTAGTTACGATATCGGCTGCATCCATACGAGCAATATGGTCGCGGATCGGTGGCAGTCGAGCTACCTTGGGGAGGATCACTAACCAAAAAACCATCGCGCCAACAACGCATATAAATCCACGCAAAATTCGAGTCAACATAATCTCACAACAACGGTGCAAAATTCCAACCAAACGCCCATTGTGCCATCAACAGAGTGAGGACAATATTCAAGGCTTGACCGCACAGATACAGTGCCATCGGCTTTCCGGTACGCAGGTACGGCATTAACTCGCGGAAGTTCGTCTCTAGGCCAATACAGACGAATGCCAAGCAAAACAACCACGTGCGCAGTGGCTTTGTAAGTCCATCAGTCACTGCTTTGACCCATAGTTCACCATACAATGATGCTGCGAACAAAGCCGAACAAATCAGTGACACAGCTAAAAAGCCAAGCACGAATTTGGGAAATCGCTTCCATATTTCCCCGATGCCAACGGTGTTGGTACTCGAGTCTGTGCGTTCTACCCAGCGCGTCCAATAGATGGCGACGCCAAACGCGACTACGCCAATGAGGATATTCTGAATCATCTTAACAGTTACTGCAGTTTCTGAGCCCTCTTTACCGAGCGCTTCTCCGGCCGCAGCGACGGCACCGGTGGAATCGATCGTGCCACCAATCCACGCTCCTCCAACTTCCGGTGACAAACCGAGTCCTCGTACGGCCATCGGCATGACGACCATCATGATCACCGTGAATGCCAGGGACATGCCAACTGCCAACGACAACTCTTCTTTCTTGGCCTTGCATGCGGCCGCAGTTGCGATCGCTGCAGATACGCCGCATACCGACATATCTGCAGATATAACCAGGTTCAGCGACCGACTTGGCATCTTTAGTACGCGTTGACCAAAAATGTACGTAACAATCAAGACGATCGGAGTCACGATCCACGACACGACGACTCCAGCGGCTCCCAGTGCAAGCAGGCGCGTGAATAGGACTTCGCTTCCTAACAATACCAGCCCAACTTTGATATACAATTCGCTGCGCACGGCGGGTAGCCAAGACTTTGGGGTCAAGATCGTATTACTGATCGCCAATCCCACAAGCAATGCCCACAGCGCGTATTCGAGATTTGCCCGTTCCAAAACGGACTGACTTGAGAGCCAAAACGAGAGCGTTCCTACCATAAATACAAACGGGAACGCAAGCATAAACTGTCTCCAAGATTTGCGCTGCACAAAACACGCAGCGACACCAATGATCCCGATCACGGCAAAGGCGCCCACCAGTCCAGGCAAGACCGAATTCCCTTTCTTGTCAAACAACGCAGCTCGAGGATCATCCGTCCACTGGCCAAACTTAGCAAACCAACCTGGTAACGGTGGCGTCCAAACCGGTTTCGCCACATCAAGCCCGTTTGGCGTCGATGATTGGTGTCCCCAACTCAATCCACTCGGCTTAGATCCTAAGGCGATCAATAAACCAATTGCGAGTATCGCCAAGCCAAGTAGAGCGGCGGTCCAGTCTTCGTTCAACCCGCGTCGGTTGGTGTTGTTGGTTTCACTCAGAGTCTCTTCACCAGCCGAATCCTCGGAAGTGAACGTTGAGTGCGAGTTCGTTGAGTTGGCCATAGTCTTCCAAATTGTCCTACAAGAGTTCTCAGTCGGTGAATTACGCTAGTTTGTCAGCCGCACCGATTGGGCTTGCGATGCCTGGAATAAACAGAAAATCTGCTACAGTCGTTCTACATCATTCAGCAAGACGGAAAAGTAGACGCTGAGTTGACGAGTATTTTGCCACATTCGTGTCCACTCGGCGACCACTGCAACGCTTTCCAACCTAGGTTTCTAGGAACACATTTCCGAGAAGCGAGTTTTCCGTTCAATCGTTAGTCGTCCTGCGGGAGAATAACGCGACAAAGCCTTCGATCACTCCCTCAAGCTTAGCCCCACGAGTCGCCTGATCGGGTTCGTGCGTTCTAAAGCTGATCGAACGCTCTGCACGAGTCATCAACTTGGTCCAGCGAAGCCAGTAGGCCGAGCATACACAGTACTAGAATGGGCGATACCAATGGAGCTTTGCGAATTGCTTGGCCGAATAGCAACACTGCGCGGCGACTCCGATCCAACGGAGTTATGTCGTATGGGGTTATTGATCTGCAATCGCGTTGCCGACCTCAAACATCTGGACGCACCGGGCGTCCTCGAGCAACTTTATCGCGAAGTAAATTTGCAGCTTCAGTCGGCCACAGACCAACATGGTGCTGTCGCTGAAGAACTGGATTCTCTTGCCAGTACAGAACCATGCCAATTCTCACCGAACCACCTTTGGACCTTAATACGTGCCATTAAGGTACAAAGCCACGTTCTGCATATGTATCTTGGCCCAGTCGATACGGCTGTGTAACTCGCAATTTCGAACGAGAATTACTTGAGCCCTAGTTCACTGACCATCTCGATGGGTTTGATCTATTTTGCATCCCCCATCGAACTCATCGTGGCCGAATCGCTGTGAACCAACCGCTGACGGATTTCAATCGCTGTGGCGGGGTTGACCATCGCGGCGGTAGCGATATGCACCGATTGAGCGCCGGAGTTCAGAAATTGCTCAACATCGTTGGCAGAGGATACTCCACCGACTCCAATCAGATCTAAAGTCCGCTTTCGCTTCTTCAACGCCTGTGCAAAAAGCCTTATTTGCTCAACGGCAGCTTCACGAGTCACATTGCCACAAATCGCTCGTTTGTTGCCGTCGAACAAAGCGGTGCCATCAGAAGAATTAACTCTGACAGCGATGCTGTTGGTCATAGCCAATCCATTTACCTGATCTTGAACAGCATCTAAAAACCGTTCGACATCGTCCGCTTGTGTCATATGGCCGATCTTCACTATCAGCGGCACGTTACCGATAGCTTGTCGAACTCGCGCAGCCACAATCTGGGCGGCTGAGAAGTTGAGGTACAATTGGCCGTCGCACGTAGCCACGTTCGGGCACGAAAAATTAACCTCGACGGCATCGGCCCCCGACTGTACCGCCCAGTCTGCACAACGAGCAAAATCCTGTGCCAGATCGTCGATCGTCCAGTCCGGTTGCATACTCCCGACCACCGAAACACACAGGACTTTGTCACGAGCCAGTAGGTTTCGAGCTCGCTCGACGTCAGTTCGCCAAATCGCTGGCGACTTTGATGGCATGCCAAATGAAACCGCCCAACTGCCAGCCATCTCATTTGCCACCGGTATTGAATCTTCCTTTCCAGTTAACATCCCATCACAGTGAATTGGGAGCAAATTGGGCAGAGCATAACATTCGCGATGAGAACTGCGCACCGTTTTATACACGAGCACGTCAAAACCCAGACCCGCATAATAAAGCAGCCATCGACTGTTCAATAATGGTCCAGCCGGAATGCCTAACGGCGATGCCACGGAAAGGCCACAGAATTGCCAGTTGCCCGGCACATGAGGAATTTCGAATTCGATTGGCTCAGGAGCCTGCTCGTAGTTCCAATCGTAAGTATTTGTTCGATCGTATCGCGGCAGTTGCCCTTTGAGACTATCTTCCAAGTAATGTGCACAGTGACCTCGGTCAGCCAATTTGCCACGCAAGCCACTGTCCTGCTTCGTTGACGTCATAGGAATGCAACTCTCTTGGGTACAGTTGTCATGTCTTGAATACCTCACAGTGCTTGCCAAGCCAAAGAACACTTGCTCTACGAATCGTCGATGCTCTACGAAACGTCAACCGGAGTTGCTGACTTAGAACGGCACAGTACGATCAACAGCCAGTAAACTAGTAAAACGAATTATCGAATAATTTCCAATATTGTGGCGGATCAATATAACTTATGGCTTCATTACGGACTTGTTGACACATATATTGTTGCTGGATTTCTGGTTGGACAACGAGTAATACTCAGATTTTGGTTTGTTTAGTGAGGGATCTTCGTGCAGAAAAAGATTCAAGGTGTATTGCCTATCGTGCATACTCCGTTTACTGAAGATGACACGATTGATATGGCTGGCTTTCAGCGTCAAATTGATTGGGCCTTTGATCAAGGTGCCGACGGCATCGGTACCGGTATGGTGTCGGAAATCCTCAAGTTGACCAGTGACGAACGCATGAATTTGGCTGGCCGATTAGTGGATATGGTGCACGGACGCGGTGTCGTATTTATGGCCGTTGGCGCGGAGAGCAGTAAACAGGCATTGGTCTATGCCAAACAAGCCGAACAGTCAGGGTGCGACGCAGTGATGTGTGTACCACCGTTGACGACACGACTATCTGAATCGGCGCTGGTCGCTCACTTCTCGTCCGTGGCTGAGGGAATTCGTATACCGTTGATTGTGCAAGACGCTTCCAGTTACGTCGGACAAGCAATTCCGATGAAGGTCTACATTACTTTACTTGAGAAATTTGGGCCCGACAAAATACTCTTTAAGCCTGAAGCTCCACCCAACGGCCCCAACATTTCCGCTCTGCGAGATGCTAGTGGCGGGCAAGCGAGAATCTTCGAAGGCTCGGGAGGTGTGTATGCAATTGACAGCTTTCGACGCGGTGTCCAAGGTACCATGCCTGGAGTCGATGTCCTGGACGGAGTTGCA
>CAZVBC010000352.1:0-7702 GCA_964625155.1 uncultured Pirellulaceae bacterium | reverse complement strand
ATGAGAAGGTTCGCTGATGGCGGAACGAGGGGCTCGGTCTAATTCCAACGTGTCAGATTTAGGTTGCTTCTGCACAGCCAGTATCACAGCAGGACCGCCTCGGGTGATTGAGGACGTGGCGTCCATCGGGTTGCTCAAGCCAGTGTGAACGCGGCCGGAATCTTGATCAGCGGCTTTCGACCAGATCGCTGCATCACCGCGTCGAATGGGTCCCGCCAAGCGTACATCGGCAACATCACCAATGCGCACCGGAGTAGGGTCCCGCCAACCTATTGGCATCTGCGCAATGTCTTCCAATCGTAAGCTCTTACCACTAAACCTCAAGATCATCTCTTCAGGTGAGCGTTCGATTACGCCACCACCAGCTAAGACGTTGGACATCTGAGTTGCCTCAACCAGTTGTTCGAGGGTCACGTTGTGTGCCGACAAACGAGCTGGGTTGGTCAAGACTTGGTACTGCTTCAACACTCCACCCATGACCGTCACCTGCGAGACTCCCTCGATGCCCAGCAAACGGTTTCTCACGGGGAATTCAGCTAGGGTTCTCAGTTGCATAGCACGGTCGAGTGGCAGTGCGGCCTCGTGACTCGTGCTCGTCGCAGTGGAGTTGGGGGCGCTTTGAGAATTCTGCGGAACATCTAGTCGCAAGCCAATCAGCATGATCTCACCCATGATCGATGTAATGGGAGTCATGATGGGCGTTGTGCCGTCGGGGAGACGTTGTTCAAGAAGCTGCAATCGTTCAGCGACAATTTGTCGGTCACGATAAACGTCAGTTCCCCAATCGAACTCAACCCACACAATCGACAAGCCTAACGTTGACGATGATCGAATGCGAAGTACATCGCTCGCGCCACCCAACAATAACTCGATTGGACGCGTTACCAAGGACTCGACTTCTTCCGGAGCCAATCCCGGAGCTTCGGTCATTACGGTAATCGTGGGTCGATTCAAATCAGGAAATACATCGACGGGCATTTGCCGGGCGACGTACGTACCATAGACCATCGCCGCTACTGCCGTGAGTAAGACCATCGCACGATTGCGAAGCGATAGATGGATCAGTGAGGAGAGCATATCAATTCAACTTGTGCCAGCATGTTGCACTGAAGAACTATTGCCGATGAGAATTGCTGATCGGGCACCTCTTGAGGCTGAGACACCGATGGCATAGGTGTAGTGAGGTCATTTGTATCACGCACTATGTTTCTTCCTTCGTCGTTCGGTGCGATCCAAATGGTGCGCAAACCCGTTGTGTTGTCGAGCGTTGGCGAGAGTTTTACAACATGTCCTGCAATCGGTTGTGAATGTCTAGTTTGCGATGTCAGTCGAATTGTAGCAGCTTGACCGACCGTAACGTCGAACGAATTCTGACGTGTTAAGAATGCCTTGATCCAAACCTTCTTCGGATCTTGGATTTCGCAAATTGGCTGATCCGCTAGGAGTGTTTGGCCGACATTCGCAGTCATCTCGACAACTCGCCCCGATCCAGGAGCACGCAGGGGGAACGATTCGATGACGCTTCGGGATCGCACGATCTGCTGAATTTGTTCATCGCCCAGGCCTAACGAGATTAGTTTTTCGCGAGCCACTTGTGCGTGACTTGTCGCCTGCGTGACACGACCGCGCAATTCGACCAACGAGCGCTTGGAGACGACGTCCGTTGCTCGCTGCAGACGTTGCATCGCTCCAGTCCAAAGTTCGTAATCTAAGTGCGCAGCCAGCAGATCTAACTGCAGTGACTGAAACTCGAAACTTGCAACTTCGATTAAAGTGGATCCTTGAGTAACTTCATCAGAGCGATCCACCAAAATGGCTTGCACCTTACCTGCCAGTGGTGAAGAAACCTGTATCCGATACTCCGGTGGAACTTCGACAATTCCATCTAACGTTAACAACTTGTTTTCGATGGAAGCGCCGTCAGACATGGGAGATTCGGCAAATCCCTGCTGCTGCTTTGGTGGGACGATAGACGTGGGATTCTGTTTATCAATGTTGCCCGCATTAATGGCCGCGCTGCGAAGGTGATTGTGCTCTCTCGACTTTTTCAACAGATTTGCAAGCAGATTACCACCCACCGATACAACTCGATCACCACGCTGCACTTGCGCAGATTGAATTTCGACTAATTGTGGTGAGCGGCGCAGGACTTTAACGGGCATCTGTTGATATACACTCTGCTGCATAGTAACCGCTGATTCAACTAGTACGAAATCCCCTGCTGCATCATGGTGCAGCGCTGTCCGAGCGACAACCAGATTCTCCTGAGGTGGTAAAACCGTTACTGAGGCTTGTCCGACCATGCCCGCCAACAGACTATTTCCATTGTGTTGCTGAGCCAGATCAATCCATGCCGAACCTTGGCTGGTATGGTCATCAAGTACCCATCCGAGCCTACTTATTTGTCCGTTAATTTGGTGATGCGGCGATGAAGTCCAGGACAGTATCGCGGGCAGTCCTGGGCGAACTAGGCCAATGTCTCGTTCCAACACTCCGATGCGTATCCAAATGCGAGAATTATCGACAATCTCCAATAGGTGATCGATCGGCTCGACTGCCCTGCCCAACGACGCTTCTGCATGCACCACAGTCCCGCTCAGCGGACTGGTAATGCGCAATCGCGGAGGCGATTGGGCGGTCGTGAGTTCCGCAATCGTCAAACCCAATCCGGCAACTTTGGCATGTAGTACTGCAAGTTCATTTTCATACTGCTGCAGAGCAGTTTCAGCCTCGTAATAACGTTGCTTAGGAATTGCTCCGGTATTGGTTGCTTCGCGCATTGAGTCCAAGACCTGTCGAGAAACCTCGACATTGCTGGAGGCTTTTAAAACCTCTAGCCGCAAACTTAACAACTCGAGGCTTTCCACGTCGACCAGTACTTGACCACGTTCGACGGCGTCTCCCGGTCCAACGTGCAATTGAGCAACGCGACCGGGCAACCGCGACGTCACAAAAGCTCGTGCAGTCCAAGGCGTTTCGACCTGGAAATAGGTATCGAGCCGCTGAGGTAGTCCACCTGGCCGGACAAAATCACAGCGAATGTCTGCGGCGCGTTTAGTCGCGGCAGCCAACGTGATCTTCCCAGAGACAATATCGACTTTAACTCCGCTCGCCGGTAGTGGTTCGTGACCCTCATGTGCCGCAGCGTTAGGTAACCAACCCAGCCAAATCCCAATGATCGTTGTCAACATACATTGACACAACCGCCAATGACGCAGCCACGGCAGCCTTGAGTTGGGCCACGGGATGCCAGACATGTGCTGCACTGACGGCCCAACTTCGCATGTTTTCATCGAACAGACCTACTCGGGCACGTGTCGTGTGGATACTCGTAACAAGATTACGTCAGTCGCTAATCGTTTCCCCGAAACTTCAGTAGCCTTGAGCAAACCCGTTGAAAGTAAAAGAACGTTGGGCTCGACCTGCAGAAGGTGTGGATAGCAAATTGACGCAGCGGTAGCGCATGTACGCGGCTTCGACCAGGATTGACCGTCATCGCTGGAAAAAGCCACTGCCAACGTGCCGCGACCATGTTTGCGCCATGCGGATGCATCGACAGGTAATTCAGTTCGTGGATTCCAGGCCATTGCCAAGCGACCGTCGGAAAGACGTATCACGCTCGCGGGAGCTCCACCCAGTACCGGAGGATTGCTGATGCTGGTTCGGGTCAAATCGGCCCAGCTCAAACCACCGTCACTTGAGAAAGCTTGCCAGAAATGCTCTTGATGCCGAATGAGCATCCACAATCGTTTGTCCTGCAACTCGATCACAGCAGGTTCCAGCGCCCCAGAATGGCTGCCCTTGCCTCCCAGTTCCAGCGGACCACTTTGCCTCCACGTTTGTCCCTGATCGTTTGAAACCAGTGTGGCACTAACATTGCGACCATTGTCGACCGCGTAAGAAAAGGAGATGACTAGATTACCGGCGCTGGTTTCGATGGCTGCACGTTGCCCTGCGGAATAACCTTTGAAAATACAGCGTGGCTTGTCCCAAGTCTGACCATCATCTTGACTGCAAGTAATCCATAAATCGCACTGTGGTTTTACATCCTTGGACTTGGCACCGGCCACAAAGCCATAGTGAACCAACCACAGTGTTCCTGATTTGCTGCGCAAGAACGTCGGACGACCAGGATTGTACTGTGCATGCTGAACCAAGGTCCCGTAATTCGTCCAGCTCCGACCACCATCAGCAGAAACAAAACCTACAAGTTTGGCAGTCCCAATTGGTTCGAAGACATCTGCCGATCCGACCGCGATTAACAATCGCCCGTCGGAAAGTTTGACCATCGCACCACCTTTATACGCTCGCTCAGGTAGATCGATCCGTTCGACATCGCCAGACAACACAAGTGGTTCGAGTGGGCGTTCTTGTGCGGTGCTCGACATTATTGTCGCCATCGCAATCGTCGCCATCGCAACAGCGCATGTCAGTAGCCAGCGCATCACAGCGACATCTCTGCTGAACATCATCAGAACTCTTTTCGACCAATCGAAACTCGAAGGTAGCATTTCAATTGAAGGGCAGTAGACTTGTTCCCGGAAGAATTGCGAACAGGTTGGCGCGAATACAGGCGGGATGTTAGTTTATTGATTGCACTGGGCCAGTACCATGGGGTAGTTACCGATCAATCCTTGTTACTCGAGTTGCCTCAACTAGTACCAAATCTCGTGGTTGCTGTAAATATTGACATGTCAATGAGCAGAAAGAACGGCAAAACATGAACCTGCGTTTCATGATCTATCTACCAGTTTGGTGTTTAGCGGTCATGTTTTGGCAAGCGCAGGCATTGTGGGCGAGTTCACCAATCGAGCTTGGGGCAAGGCTTGAGCTGTTTCTTGACGACTATCTCATTGAACGGATGCAGGGAGTTTCTTTTGTGCTCCACCAACCTCAACGTGCCGAATCCGTCTTGCGGCCTGAGCATCCATGGGAGGGGAGTTCTTTGGGGCATGTGACGGTATTCCAAGACGGCGAAGTAATGCGCATGTACTACCGCGGCTTTATTAAGCCTCCGGGGTACTCGTGGGAATCGGATCAAGTTATGTGTTACGCCGAAAGTCGTGACGGAATCCATTGGACGAAACCTGCGCTTGGTCTAGTCGAATGGAACGGTTCCAAGGCTAACAACATTGTATGGCGAGGTGTCGAAGCGGGTGGTATGGCACCATTTGTCGACATGCGACCAGGTTGTCCTACGGAATCGCGATACAAATCACTAGGTGGAAATCCGCCCTCTGCGTTAGGTTCACCCGATGGCCTTCGCTGGCGTCGATTAACCGACGAACCCGTCTTACCCAAACCCCGCTTTGGGCTCAGTTATTGGGATGTACGTAAACAAAAATATGTTGCCTACGTCCGCAGTCGAGACGCTGGACAACGTGGAATCGCTTTAACTGAGTCAGCAGACTTTTTTACGTGGTCGGAACCCCAAAACCTTCAATATGGCAATGCACCGACAGAGCAACTGTACTGGAATACCGCCATGCCTTACTTTCGTGCACCCCACATATATTTGGGATTCCCGATGAGGCTTAACTTTCAAACTGCTCAGTCGAAAGATTCTCAAGTCGACCGAACGGATTGTCCATTGCTGTTCAGTCGTGACGGCTACCATTTTGATCGGCGTTATATGGAGTCATTTGTGCGGCCGGGGCTCGATCCAAACGATTGGTTGCCGCACGCAAACATGTTGGCTCTGGGAATGGTATCCACCAGCGACGACGAGATTTCGATGTACTTGACCAACAAGACCAGCCCACAGGAATCGCACTTGCAGAGAATCGTCTTGCGGCCCGACGGCTTTGTCTCCATTCATGCGCCATATTCTGGAGGTGAGTTTACTACCAAGCCAATTCGGTTTTCTGGCGATCAACTAGTACTCAATGCTTCAGCGGGTGGCGCGGGAAGTGTTCAGGTCGAAATCCAACACCTCGATGGTCAACCCGTGCCAGGATTTGCTTTAAAAGATTGCATTACTTATCGCGGTGACTCCATCGCAGCGCCGATTCAGTTTACGTCGAGTGCCAATCTCAGCCAGATTGCAGGCCAGCCGGTTCGGCTCCGGATTGTGATGCATGATGCTGACTTGTACTCACTTCAGTTTTGCGCTGCGCGGTCGAATGAATCGAATTCCCAACCAGCATCGCTCTGGGCAACAGCAAGTGCAAAGCCAATCAACGTCGGAACACGCAAGCAGCTTTTCGTCGACGAAAAGTTCGTCGAGCAGAAATTCAATGTGGAGCTGGTGATGAATCGTCCCCATCCAACCGGCGAGTTGTTGGTAACTGCCGATCAAGATTATGAGGCGGGTGGAACAGTTCATCTGTATTCAAGCGTGCTCAAAGAAGCCAATGGTACTGTCCGATTATGGTATGACCTGTTCACTCCCACCGGGCCCGGTCCGTACGAACATCAACGATGTGTGAGCTACGCGGAGTCTCGCGATGGATTGCATTTCGTCAAGCCAAACCTTGGGCTTTACGAAAAGCATGGCGATAAAGATAACAATGTTGTGTTACCAGGCGTCATTGGAGGAGCTTCTGTTTGGATCGATCCCAAGGCACCGGCGGAAGATCGATATAAGACGCAGGCAAAAGTCTATCCGTCGGGCAAGTTTCATATGTTTAGCTCGCCCGATGGAATCCGTTGGTCACTCTGGGCCGAGATTGACCCACAGGGAGCTACGGACACTCAAACGATTGTCTTTTGGGATGATCCAACACAACGTTACTTGTTTTTTGGTCGCCATAAACTGCGTGAAAACGAGGCACCACAGGGAGATGTCGATGCCAGGTTTCGTAGCGTGCGGCGAGCTGAAATGCTCGACCTGAAGAAGATCCAAAACACTGGCCTAGCCATTTGGCCCGACAAGATTGATCGAAGCCTTTATGATTCTGAATCGGGTGAGCCGCCAGTCGATTACTACGGAGCAACAGTTTTTCGTTACTCAGAAGCTCCAGATGTGATGATCATGTTGGCGCAAGCATTTTGGCACTGGATGCCTTCCAGCAACGGAGGCTATAACGCGCCTGGTACTCGCGATGTGCGATTGGCGATCAGCCGCGACTCCAAAACGTTTCAACGCTGCGGGCAATGGCGTCCCTTTATAGGTCCTGGAACTGAAGGGCGTTTTGATTCTCGTCAAATTTGGGTGCTTCCCAATCCAATCGTTATGGGTGACGAGATTTGGTTCTATTATGCTGGATTGAATTACGATCGAGCTGATCGTACCGATCCTGCGGCGCCAGGCGGGAAACGAACTGGCGGTATCGGACGCGCTGTCCTACGCTTGGACGGGTTCGTGTCGATTGATGCTCCTTATGAAGGGGGCGAGTTCACAACGCCACCGATTGTATTCGAAGGTAACCATCTAGAGTTGAACGTAGACACGTGTGGTGGTGGCAGCGTACGAGTCGAATTGTTGTCAGCAGACGGGCGTCCCCTGCCGGGATTTAGTGGGTCCGCTTCATCGTGGCACTTAGGTAACTCAGTCAAATTGCCCGTTACATGGCCCAGTGGCGAACTGCGTACACTGGCAGGGCAACCGGTGAAGTTAAGGTTCACTATGCGCGATACTAAATTGTATGCGTTTCAATTTCGCGACTTGCCTAGTTCTTCAGAAATCTCGGGAAGACTAAAGCCGCAGTTCAAATCGAACTGATCGAGCGGCCGTGTTTCTCAGCACTCAACTGTCTTCGAG
>CAZVBC010000351.1:0-7816 GCA_964625155.1 uncultured Pirellulaceae bacterium | reverse complement strand
AGTTCAAAAGTCTTTAATCCGCGCTGCAAAAGGTAAAGATTGTGGGGTGAGTTGATACCTCCCATAACGCCCCGCAACTGGCGCACATTTTCCAGTTGTTCGTGCGAACCAGCTATGACTCCCGCCAGCAGGTCGTTGTGGCCTCCCAAATACTTTGTAGCCGAATGCAGTACATAGTCGATACCGTACTCCAAGGGTCGGATATTGTAGGGCGTCGCTAATGTAGCGTCGATCAGCGTTTCAACTTCATAAGCCTTACCGAGCGCCGCAAATTGTTCGAGATCGATGCAAGTCAAGTGCGGGTTGGTGGGCGATTCACTGACCAACATCTTTGTGCGCCGGTTGATCGCGGCCTCCATGGCCTGATAATCGCCCGTTGGAACCTGATGGGTAACTACACCAAATCTCGCCAAGTGCTTGGCACAGAACTCACGACTGCGATGATAACACTGATCGAAAAAAACGATCTCATCTCCGGCACTTAGTTTGGCCATCAGCAATCCGACAATTGCCGCCATGCCGCTGGAGTACACGATCGCCTCTTGCGCGCCTTCCATGGCAGCAAGTTTTGCTTCGACAACTTTCTCATTCGGACTGCCATATCTGCCGTACTCTTCGCGAGACTGTTTCTGCTCGATAAAGTCGATTACAGCTTGCGTGTCGTCGAACGTGTACGTTGAACTGCAACAAATTGCATCGGTAATCGCGTCACAGGGTTTATGCCTGGCTTCCCCAGCATGGACGCTGACGGTGGAATCGCCTTGCGCCCGTTGCTTTTTCGCATTCATAGTTGCTTGTGGGCTCATCGGATAGGATCTCGGAAGGAATGGTTACATTCAGCCATTAACAATGCGACTGAGGCGCAGAAAAAAAGCCGCATCCAATCGCGTTGGGTGGATGCGGCTTTTTTGAGAGTTCATTCCGGTAACTTCACTAACTGTTGAGCGACCAACAGCATCGAGAATTCCGTGGCTCTTTAGCAGTTCAGGGCTGCAAGCGGCCGCAAATCACCTAACAAGTCCAAAGTGTATCTCGACGATGTGCGTTCCACAAGCTTTTTAATCGCACACCTGACGGATTTCCAGTTCTAGCCGATTTATTGGTCCACAATCGGTCATTTCTCATAAGGATTACGCAAGCGACAAAAGTCCGCCAGTCAAATTTCTCGAAATCTTTGGCCAAGCTTATGCCGGCAAGTTAAAAGGGCGTGACTTGCACACATCAGCTTTACCTGGCCAATCAAATCTGGGCCCTGAATGGTCAGCGCCACTTGCAACCATGGTTGGCAGAGTTGAGTCGTTCTGCGAATTCGTTTAACCGCGTGCGCCCATCGGGCCGCGTCTACGGCTTGCGCGCGTGCTAGTTTTTCACCTATATCACGAACCACTGACGCCTTGGGACGACTTCAACCAACCGCTGCAATCGTTGTAATCGTTATTCTCACCCAAGATCGTGCGCGCCTGTTCCTCGATTCCTTGAATATGCCCGTTACTGCACTTTTTTTCATGACAACTTTGAGCATCTGCATATGGCGGGTTTTGGAAGGTGAGCGTATTGGGAGGACGCGCAGGCACAGTGCGAGCTAGAGAATCGTCCTCCAAAAAACTGATGCGATAATCTCCAAACCTGTTCGCATTGCATGGTTGTGTTCCTGACAAAATCAGACCCAAGTTGTACGAAGTAATTTCATGTCCAATAGTTCCGTGACAATGCGGTTGGCTAAAAGTCTGGGAAAATCGCTCTACATACAGTTTTCCAAAAGACGTCGTGAGCGATTGGTTAACAGCCTAAAAAGATCGGGGCGAATGCCAACCGCGATTCTGTTTTATCATCGCGTAGCCGACGATACTCTCAACGACTGGACTATCAGCCGCAGAGGTTTTTTACGGCACTTGGATTGGTTGGAAGAAAACTTCGACCTTGTTGGACTTGAAGAAGCACAGACGCGAATTCTGTCTCCACACAATAGTCGCCCGACCGTAGCGATAACTTTTGATGACGGATATTCTGAAAACTGCGACTTCGCCATACCCGAGCTTTGCCGCCGCAACATCCCGGTGACCTATTTTGTGTCCACCGAGTCGGTCAAAACAGGCAAGCCATTCATGCATGACGTCAAGACTGGGTTTCCTTTGGTTCCAAACACAATTGAGGAAATCAAGGACATTGCCAGTCGAGGCGCCGAAATCGGTGCGCATTCTAAGACCCATTCCAATTTGGGACTGATTGAAGACTTGGATCAACTCAGAGATGAGATCGTTGGCAGTGCCAGAGAATTGGAGCAGTGGATCAAGAAGCCGATTCGCTACTTTTCGTTTCCGTTTGGGCTGCCCGAAAACATGTCGCAGGCAGCAGTCGACATTATCGCCGAAGCGGGTTTTCGAGGATTCTGTTCAGCTTATGGAGCTTGGAACTGGCCCAGCAATTCCGCTTTCCACCTCCGCCGTATCCATGCTGACCCAGATCTGGCATCGTTGCAAAATTGGTTGACGCTGGATCCGCGCAAGTTACGAGACTATCGCAAACTCCCGTTCAATGAAAAATATATTGCCCCTGCTCCAGCCTCGCCACTTGCCAGCTCAACGACGAGTTCGTGCGAGACTTTAACTTCGGCAGATGCTGAAGCCTACGCCAACAGTATTCAGTTCGAAGCCAAGGCTACGAACATCTCGAAAAACACCAAAGCAGGCGCACAGCAAGGAAACTCGTCATTCCGTCAGACTCCACTGCGAGTCGCATTTGTCATGACCAGCATGCCGGTCGGAGGGGCAGAAACTCTGCTAGTCAACCTCGTCCGTCGCATGAATCGTCGAAATTTCGCTCCCGAAGTCATCTGCACCAAAGAACGCGGATCGTTGGGCGAAATTCTGGCTCAAGAAATGCCAGTCCATAGCGGATTGTACCGACAAGCTTGGGATCTGCGGATCGCCAAACGAATGAAAAAACTTATCAGAACTCGACAATATGATGCTGTCATCACCGTCGGTTGTGGCGACAAAATGTTCTGGGGACGCCTAGCCGCTTGGCGATGTGGCGTACCTGTGATCTGCAGCGCACTGCATTCGACTGGCTGGCCAGATGGCATCGGATTTCTCAATCGCCAGTTAACTTCGATAACAGATGGGTTTATTGCGGTTGCCGATAATCACGCCAAATACCTGATTGAAAAGGAACAATTCCCTGGCGAGCGAGTATTTACGATCCCCAACGGAGTCGATGTCGATCGCTTTCGTCCAAACCACACCAAACGAACCTGGTTGCGTCAAGAACTTGGTTTACCAGCCAGCGCGCCATTGGTGGGCATCGTCGCTGCCCTGCGCCCTGAGAAAAACCATTTGATGTTTGTTGACGTAGCCAACGAGGTTTTGCCAAAACACCCAGACACTCATTTCGTGATCGTTGGAGACGGTACCGAACGTGTCAACATCGAACAAAAGATTCGTGATAAGGGCCTGACGAAACAGATTCACTTGTTGGGCAATCGAAGCGATACCGAGAACATTCTGGCTGGTCTGGACATTTTCACGCTAACCAGCCTCAATGAAGCCAATCCTGTGTCGATTCTGGAATCGCTCTCCACGGGTATTCCAGTCGTGAGCACGCGAGTGGGCTCGATCCATGAGACCGTAATTCATGAGAAAACTGGTCTATTAACTCAGCCTAGTAGTATCGAACAATCGGCTAATGCAATTTGTCGACTCTTAAGCAATCCCAAGTGGGCCCGCGAATTGGGCTTGCGCGGACGAGAGCACATTCGCGCCTCTTGGGGACTCGATGCAATGGTACGCGGATATGAAAAGCTGATCGAAACACTTTATAACGCCAAAGCCATCACCAAGCAGCGATTGCCTTGGAAACCGATGGAACTAGATGACCACTCTCACCTCGACCAGGAGTCTGTTGCCTGCTTGGACAGCCTTCAAGAAATATGTGATCAAGCATCCAATCTTGTCGGCGCCACAGCTCAGGTCAGCTCCGGTCCCCGCAAAATCCAATCTTAAACTCCACTAGTTAGCCTGTGCGTTGAGCCCAGACGCCGGAGTGCATGATTTCATAATCTCCATCGCATCAATCCTCCGCATTGAGCCCTCTGCGGTCTTGGCGGTCTCTGCGTTAATAAATGCAACACCATTTGAAACGCAGAGCTCGCTGTGGAACGCTGAGGTAGGATGCGCTCAGCAGAGTTGAAATCTGATCAACGAGCACCAGCATGGCTCCCACCTAGCAAATTGGGTATACTTTTGGGTAGCTTAATTCGCCAAGGTTGGCTGGGGACCACGCCCCTGATGATGACTAGTCAAAGCAGATTGAAGGCTGCCACGATGAGGATGTACAACCTAATTTGGATTATCGTTGCTGCGTGTGCAATTCTGTTCGGAGAAGCGTTCGGACAGGAGAGTGGGGGGGCAGCTTTCGCTCGGACCTTAGATCAATTTGAACAGCACCGTGCTCAACTTCTCAGTTATGCTGCTCAAGTTGAATTGGTTGAATTCGCCGAAGAGAAGTTTAATAACGAAGTATACCGTTCAGTCAGCTTGCGTCGGTTCGATGTTGTTGCGGATCTGACTCGAGATTCGTATCTGATAGTTCGAAACTCATATTCGCTCTTACCAGATTTGGGAAGTCGTGCTGACTCGAACCTGTTCCTGAAAGTTGGGCCCAGGGTTTTCGTGACAGGGGGAGGCGTGCTTGATGAGAAAAAATCTGCTATTGAAACAACCGATTTTTTCGATCCACAAACCGTTGGTTTTGGGTTTTGCGCTGAGCTACGAAGATTCTTTGAATTTGAGGACATTGTTGGCAACTATCGCCGGTGGCAATCCGGATTTTTTGGCGTCGAGCGAGCTGGTGGGCTTATTACAATTGGAGCGAAAAACGCTGATGGCCGATACCGCGAGCGATATTGTTTCGCAGAGAACCAGGGATTTTGCCCTGTGCTAATCGAATCACCGCGTGGAATAGGTGTGAAGGTTCAATGCAATTACGTCAATGTCGACGGGATTTGGTTGCCAAAAGTCTGCCGATATGAATGCAATCCAAAGGTGGGAGTGGTAGTCAATATTGACTGGATAGCCGTCAATAAACCAATTTCTAGAGAACTGTTTGACATCGAGAAAGTCTCTATTTGGGCAGGGCTTTAGGCAAGATGAACGTGATATTGCGTGTCGGAATTGTATGTGTTGCAGCTTGGGTAAACGTTGCCACTGCGTTTGCGCAGAACCCGGGTGAATCGTCGTCCTCTACCGTGTTGAGTTTCGGAATTTCAAGTTATCGTTCTTTGCTTATTCCGCTCGCACTCGAAGAGGTTTGTAAGGAACTAAATATTTCCGCAGACCAATTGAAGGTGCTGAGTGAGAGTTTCGATAAACATCGCGCGTCATTTCCTCCGTTCCAGATTTTTCTGGATAGTGAAGCTGGCGTCAGCGATTTTATGAGGCTTGCAGATAAACGCTTACGCGAGCTTGATCAGCCATTTAAGAACTATGTAGAAGAAGTATTGTTGCCTAATCAGCGCGATGGTTTATTGGGAGCCCACCTGCTTGGTCATGGCTTGGCTGGCTACAAGCACCCTGCGATATGCGAACGTTTAAAACTGACCGATGATCAGGTCAATCAGATAGAAGAACTAATAAAAACCGATCGACAACGGCGTCGAGACTTGGTGACATCGGGTACAATTTTGCGTGCCGCTGGCTCGGAAAGCGAATTCAACTTATCAGACTATTATCGACTCTCGTTAGCTAATAAACACTTATCAAAGGCTCAAACCGAGATACTAACCTCAATGCTGTCCAGATCGCCGAAAAGAATTACCAGACGACTTTCTTTGGGCTTCTAATTCCCTCGTCTTCGTGTGCCCTCTTGATTACAAGCCCTTTGATCACAAGTTGGCATTGGACTATTGATCCTTGGCAGGATCAGGTACAAGTTAACGCGATTTTTCGATTGTTAGCTTGGCTAAATCGTGAATGAATCCATGCCATTATGGCATGAGGAAGAAATTCATGGGTTGTTCTGGCAACTGCCAGTGAGAGCGGTAGCCAAATAATGATCCTGGCTAGCCTCTACCCAGCGTAGATCGAGAACAAGCTGGCCGTCTTCTTCTGTCGCCATGATACTTGGGCCGGATTGTGCTTGCGCCAATTCATTTTTCAATTGAGCTAGCGAGCTGTTGGGGAGGATATAGATGGCGCTCGATTCGATCTTGTATCGACTCCACGGTGGCGGGCCCAAACGTGCCCGTCGTTCTCGCGTTTGAACCGATTGAACTTTTGCTGTTCCTTCGACTTGGATGGCTAATCGACGTGCGCGATCAACGAGGTTCGCGACCGGAGTCGCAAGCATCCTTTCGATACCAGCTTGGGACTCGACATGAGTATCGGCGTCCTTGAATGCGGCAATTGCACCTGCCAAGCTTGGGCCACTCATGATCAATCCTCGCTGTCGCAACGATTGGCTGATCTCGTTGACTAAAGCAGCTCGACCGACAATGATCGCGCCAGCAGGTCCGCCGATCAACCAATCCGTGGGCGCGATAACTAGATCCGCACCATTTTGAAGCCGATCGTGAATCTGCGGCAGTCCAATCGCTGGATTAGATCGATCGCGAATGACGGCATCGAACAGAATTTCTACGCAGCAGGCTCCGAGTGGTTGTTTGGCGTGAATTGCGGACTCTCGCTGTACCTTTGCATCCTCGGTATCCAGGCAATTGGGACTGACCAAGACGATGGCCTGCGAGCCTAGTGGCTTGACTTCTTGCCAGTCTGCGGCGCTAGTACTGTTCACCGCACCAACTTCGATCAACGGATTACGTCCGCCCAGCAAAATTTCGCGCACATCCAGAAAACCGGGAATGCGAATCGCGTCGGTTCGGGGAATAACTAATCCATTTTTGAAATTGGCCATATTGGCGACGGCATCGATGGCGACCGATAAACTGGTCACCAACAGTACGCTTTCACCACTGGTGGCGGCGATCGCCAGGTGCTTGGCCTGCTCGTGCAGTTGTTCAAAATTCTGAAATCCCAGCGACGCTGCGGTCATCGCCTCAGCTACTTGAGATTTGACCGGCAAGCAATTCCACTGGGGCTGTACAAGTTGACCGGAGGCATTGATTACGGTCGGATTCAATTGAGAAATATCCAGCATACGCTGCGCCACAGACTCCAACCAACCTCGCGCTTGATGCCAAGCATGTTGAACTTGCTCAATCGGGCTGCCATCCTTTAGACCAACTTTGTGCAAGGCTTCGCGGACTGTCGACGCCAGAGCCGGTTGGTTAAGGATGTCGAGCACTTTGCCAACCGCTGCCGGAGGCACCAGATCTTCTAGCTTTGTCGGAAACTTCACCACAATCGCGTTCTCCCCTACACTCAGAAACACCCGTACAGCTTGGCATCCGCGTCCCGCAATTATCCATCCTCGCAGGCAGATTGAAGGTGTGCGTGACCGTAATACTCCCAGTACAGGCTACAGTTGGCATGCATTACTGTACAGAGTACCAATGTTCTGTTTGCGCAAACGCGCAGAACTGTAACGACATTCAATTGCTGTGGAAACTCACCTCAGACTATGAATCAACTGTCGATTCGACAACATCGAAATTACCTGTCGACTTTCCAGCGTCTTGGCGACGGGATCATCATTGGCTCGACGCTCTATTTGGGGCAATGGTTAGTTGGCAAAGATCTGAGTGATCGCACTTACTTGACCATCCTGGCTGCCATTTTACTCTACACGGCGCTCGCCGAAGCGACTGGACTTTACCGTGGTGAGAAATGCCGCACAGCGGACAGTGAAATCAGTTGGTTGA
>CAZVBC010000350.1:0-7852 GCA_964625155.1 uncultured Pirellulaceae bacterium | reverse complement strand
CTGGCAGAAGAGCGATGTGGAGTGGTTTCGCGTAGATCTCGGGTGCCGCCGTCCCAATGAGCGGCTGATATTTGCGATTGTTTAGCCGGTGCCCATACTCGACTGGCCGAAGGGCAAGGAGCCGAATTGCTTTGGCGCGACGCACTAGATAAACGTCTATCGCCGCTCGATGCCCTGAAAGTGTATGCGCTGAAAACTGCTCCAGCATTCGAGGCGGCAATCTATACGGGTATTCGTCTGGCAGCCGATGCGAAGGGTTACGAAGAACCGGTACGCCAGTTCGCCCGAAATTTGGGAGTCGCCTTTCAGATCCTAAATGATCTAAATGACTGGCAAGGGGACGATCACAATAAACTAGAGGCTGCCGGCGATGTCCTGGGAGGACGTCCTACTGTGTTGTGGGCGTTGGCGCTGGCCAGCCTCAGCGAATCGGAGCAACAGGATTTGTTGCAATTGGCTGCCCCAGAGAATACTCGCTCAGATGCGGAACGAATTTTACATGTTGAGCGTTTGTACCGAAAAGCCAAAGTCTTCGAGCAAGCCAACCGTCTAATCGACAAACATGAACAGAGGGCTCTTGAGGTAGTGGCCTCTATACAACCCGAAACTTTGCAGCGACTGATGTTGTACCTCGTCGACACCGTATTGGGCAGAAGCGAACAACCTTCGCCCGCAGTGGTTGCCATCAGCCCACTAAACCAACTTCCCGTAACAACCTCCGGATGACACCCTGTCCATGTTGAACATGGATGGTTCGAAAAATGCTAGAGGCTTTTGGCACGTGCGCAGAACTACCGCACGACGAGATTTATCCCACCCTACTTGTGCCTTAAGCTATCCCTTGCAGAATTCATGGGCGTGGCGTTCTATCGAACATCGATTTTCGTTCCGTAGCTGTCAGCTCGAAGACCAGTATTTCGTTGGAGTGAGTGAGTGAAGCACCAGACAGAACGAACGCAGTTTTTAGAATCACTCACTCAATTGTTCTATCCCACGCCAGACCTGTTGGGACGATTTGTTTGTTGTTCTCAAGCAGAACTTCCCCAAGCGTATCAGAACTTGCTGGCTCATCATGCCCACATGACAGTAACTGTCGAAAAACGTCATGGCAGTTCGGTGGGAGTCCATGTTCTGCAGACGCGGCGCGACCAAACACACTATAGCCGTGAAATACTGCTGCATCGGCAACGTGATCGTAAAGTCGTGCAATATGGAATCGTTCGACTGACAACATGCAGACTAGCTCAAGTTGTGCAGGATGAAATTTTTTCTGAACGCACTCCTTTGGGGCGAGTCTTAATTGAGCATGGCGTGCTGACCCAAGTGCAATTGTTGGCGTTGTGGCAGGTGTCGCCGAAACCGCAATTGGCGAATTTGTTGGAAATGTCAATGGGCACGTACACCTATGGTCGAACCGCACTTATTTATTGCGATGGTGAACCCGCTATCGAACTATTGGAAATCGTCGCTGCTGAAGAAAATTTCTCGAACGACTGAGTCCGCACACCCCTCTGGTTCGTATGGTTTTCCCCGGGCTTACTGATTACCGGCTGTTTCCAGCGTTGGGATAGAGCGACGGGCGGTGAACGGTGCATCCGTTTCACGCCAATAAGAGATCTCGTGTTCTCCTAGTCGCCATGAAAGAAACGCGTCCTTACCATGGATTCGGGTCGGAAATTCGACCCAGCCTCGCTCAGGTTGCCGCAGCATTACCCCCAGCGCCTCGAGTTCTTCACGATATTTCCAGATGCGATCGTACTCCTCTTGCAGATCAGCTCGCGATTCCGCCACTTCGTCGTCATATTGATACCCCGAGCTTTTGTCGCGTTTTCGCAACAACCGGTGCAAATCGACTCGCCGACCAGTCACGTCGCGAAAAATCTCACTGATATCGGCAACGATCGAACGCAGCAGCGGAAGCATCGCATTTGCCTCAGCCACTGTGAATCTCTTCGTCGATTTGCCAAATTCAAAAGTGTCCATCATCGGACTGCTCTGGATACTGTAACTTCTAATGAAAAACTCCGAGAGCGGTTTCCTAGCCATCGGTCTCGGTAATCAATACACCAATAATTCTCCCTCGATCAAGACGAACCGGCTATCTCAATTGTTCGTTACGATCCGCGACCGTGAAGTCAATTTACCACCTGTTATTCCCATATTTTTTCGACTTTTTTGTACATCGTCGGGGTTTTTCCAAGCTTGTACATAGTAGGAACTTTCTCCAGAATAGTCAGCATAGGCGTACCGAGCAAATTCCGGACCCGTGTATTGAGGTACAATCACAAACTACTGCCAGTAAGTTAGACGCTAATAAAGCTGGCTTTGTTTCACTAACGATGGTCGTTACGATTAACTGCAATGCATTGGTGTGTGTGGTGAATTTTGAAACAGCTTGACTTGCGAAGCTGGCCACCCGCAATCGATATTCCTGAGATACGAGATCACTTTGATGACCCAATTTCCAAATTGTCGGCTTGCCCGACTTGTAATTGTCATTTGTTTGTTGGTGGGGATGAATGCGGCAGTATTTGGCCAAAACAACATCGGCCAAGCGGCTCCCAACGCACCTGCACAATTTCGGCTCGTCAAGGAAAAAGCGGTAGAGTATTTGCGGCTTCAGGGACAATCTCCCGACGGATCGTTTAACGGCAAAGTAGGTGTCGGTCCAACCGCACTAGTAGTCACCGGGTTACTCGCTGTTGGTATATCGGATCAGGATCCTTTGGTTGCTAAAGCAGTTGCTTTTCTGTTGAGTAACGTACGTGCCGATGGAGGGATCTATTCCGTTGGATCTCGCCATCAAAACTACGACACTTGCATTGCCTTGGCTGCACTCTCCAAGGCCAACGTACGCGGGCGCTACGATAGCCAAATCAAGGCAGCCACGGCGTACGTCAAGAAGATTCAATGGGATGCTGGCGAAGGTAAGGAGCTTGACGATACGTTTTACGGCGGTTCGGGCTATGATTCCAAAGGTCGCCCCGATCTGTCCAATACCTCTTTCCTAATCGAAGCATTGCGAGAAATTGGCAAAGGTACTGACGACGAATCGATTCAAGCTGCTTTGGTATTTGTATCGCGATGTCAGAATCTTGAAGGCCCATATAACACGACCCCTAATGCTGCCAAAGTGAACGATGGCGGATTCTACTACACGGCCGCCGGCGGCGGTGAAAGTAAAGCCGGCGCAGACGAAGCCTCGGGTGGGTTGAGATCCTATGGCTCAATGACCTACGCTGGACTAAAAAGCATGATCTATGCTGGCGTTGACAAAGAAGACTACCGAGTCAAAGCAGCCGTAGAATTCCTGCGTAAGAACTATACACTCGAAACAAATCCTGGAATGGGGACCAGTGGGCTGTACTATTACTACCATACGATGGCCAAAGCTTTGGATGCTTTCGCTGAGTCTGACTTCAAAGATGCTCGCGGTCAATCACACAATTGGAAGCAAGAACTGCTGGCAAAACTTTCTTCCTTGCAGCAACCTAACGGAAGTTGGGTAAACTCCGATGCACGCTGGATGGAAGGCGACCCCATCTTAGTAACTGGCTACGCGTTGCTAGCTCTGGCAATGTGCAAACCTTAACTGGTCACCGTAGGTCGCCATGCGAGGTGATTCTGGAAATGTGAGTTAACTCTGCGCGCTTGAGTTGACCTGTGTCGCAATAGAACACGAATTGCATGCATTTCGCATACTGAACACCTTGCCAAATTGATGTTGACCGCTGGCTGGCTGGAGCGTACTGTGCGGCTGGGAGCCCGTACTGCAATGGGCAGATTTTTGGTGAGATTCCCATGAGCTGATTGACAAGAGTGGTTGTCACGGCGTACGACGACTTAATACTTCATCATGATTAAGCCCTATGCAGGACGCGAGGGACAAAACGAACCAACCGCAGGTAACTACGACGGTCATACGCAGCACGCTGCTATACGGGTGCAGTTGCCCAGCAAGCGGTATGGTCCGCAGGCAACGCGGCGCTGTATTTGCATCCTGCCGAAGTGACTGTCGCTCCTGGTACGTCCAATTCTTGCTGGCGCACTTATTCGCGTTGCTCTGGATGCCAGGCTGCGCTTCCCAACGATATTTAATTGAACGCTCGGAGCCCGCCAGCGCATTGGCAATGCAATTGCAGTTTGCCAGCTTCAAAGGGCCCAGCGTCAGCGAACGAACCGAGACACTGCTTCGTCGATTCGATCTCAGTGAAACTTATAAGAAGGATACTCAAGCCTGTTTAGAGGGTCTGCAACAACTCGCCGAGATGGAACCCGCCAGCGAACTCAACTATGCAGTATCCGAATTAGCCTACATTCTTGGCAAACGAGCTGAGGCAAAAAACAACGAGGCATTGGCACTCGACATGTATGGAGTTGCGGTCAGCAATGCCTACATGTTCCTGTTTGCCCCCGCATTTGACCTAGTGCGAAACCCCTATGATCCTCAATTCCGAGGCGCTTGCGACTTATACAACGAATCGCTTGAGGCCACATTGCGTCTGGTCAACGCAAAGGGCCAGCTCAAACCGGGTTTCAACTATACCGTCACGACTGGCAAACAAACGTACGAAGTGGCGACGACGGTAAAAGGAAACTGGCGTAACGAAGACTTTGATCGTTTCGAGTTTGTCAGCGATTTTCAACTGGAAGGGTTGGCAGTCTCGGGCGTCACTTATGGACTCGGTGTACCGTTGATTGCCGTGCGGAGAGAGCGGGAGCAAAGTGATCCTCGTGAGAAATACTATCCCGAAGGCCTGAGTTTCCCTGTCACTGCATTGCTGCGCGTGGTGCCAAAGGAATTGGGGCCCACTCGCAAGACAGCCACACATCGCCACCATTGCGTGCTGGAGTTACACGATCCGCTGAACGCCAGCGATCTACAGCTCGCAGGGAGGCTGGTACCGCTGCAAACTGATTTGAGCACCGCGCTTGCCTACTTTTTGGATAGCCCACAGTTTCGAGAGAAGAACCAAGCTACCGTGGGCTTGCTCAATCCTCACAAAATCGAACAGAACCGCGGAATCTATATGGTGGAACCGTTTGACCCCAACCGCATTCCAGTGCTGATGGTACACGGTTTGTGGTCTAGCCCAGTTACATGGATGCCGATGTTCAATGATCTTCGTAGTTTCGCCGAGTTACGTAAGAATTACCAGTGTTGGTTTTACCATTATCCAACCGGCCAACCATTCTGGGTTTGTGCCACGCAGTTGCGCAAACACCTCGAAGCCCTACGACAGGAAATCGATCCCGACCATCGATACCCTGCACTGGAACAAATGGTACTGGTTGGCCACAGCATGGGAGGTCTACTGTGCAGGATGCAGACCATCGAGAGTGGCGACGCGTTTTGGCAAATTCTCAGCGATCAACCCTTTGAATCACTCAAGGGCAAACCCGAAGACCTGCAATTATTGCGAGAAGCGGCGTTCTTTCGCCCCAATCGTTCGATACGCCGCGTGGTCACGATAGGGACGCCTCATCGCGGCAGCAAATTTGCTAACGATACAACACGTTGGTTAGGAAAGCAGTTCATCAAACTGCCCACGATGATGGTTTCAACCGGTCAAGCACTCATCAATGCCAATCCGAATACCTTTCGAGCAACCGAATTATTGACAACCAATACCAGCATCGATTCGCTGAGCGAAGATTCGCCCGTGTTCCCTGTAATGCTCCGTTCCCCGCGTGCTCCCTGGGTAACGTATCACAATATCATTGGCGAAGTTCCCAAAAAGAGCCTCTTTGGGCAAAGCAGTCCGTCGACCGATGGAGTTGTAACCTACGAAAGTGCGCACGCCGACGATTCATCGACGGAAATCAAGGTTGTCTCGGAACATGGAACAATTCATCGCACTCCAAAAGCAATTCTGGAAGTTCGACGCATTCTGCTGGAACACTTAGAGCAGGTTCGCTCTGAACAACGTATTGCCGATCGACTACACCATGCCGAACCTCAACGGCTCTCGACTGAACCTTCGCTGGCGTTGCCTAATGGCTCGTTGATCCAAGTCTCGCAACCAAACATGCACCAACCCGATGCGCGGGCCGGAAATGCAATCAAGGCGACCACCATCCCTTGGACCATCAACGGACAAAAAGCTGGAGCGAGCACGAATTCTCAAGCTTTATCCGTTCCATGAAGCACCATCCCACGCTTTGATTCGGTCGAGTAAAGCCAAAATATCCTTAGAGAATAGATCGAAGAGGATTTCACCCTTCTCTGGCGACGCCAAGTGAGGCCAGCCAATGTGGCCAAGATGGCTCCGATCTTTGGTAATCCACGCACGCGTAGCAGGCTCAAACGGATTTCCTGGTTCAATGACAGGCGCGTTCTTGTAATCGCCCACCAATTGCGGAGCAATTCTTAGAATCATCGAGGTTTCCCACTCGCAGGCATGCCCCATTTTTCTCTGATGGAATGCTGGTTCGACTTTCCAAGGTTCAGTTCCCAAGCCCCAATATGTAGTGAAGACTAGCAACAGATCACTTCGTTGACGATAGCGTTGGCGCATTTCAAATGTGGCCTGCTTGCCCGGAACGTCGTTCCCTCCGTGGCCGTTAATCAACAAGATTCTACGGAAGCCATGAAACAGCATGTTATCGATCATGCTGCACAGCAGATCCAAATAAGTTCGTGGTTCAGCCGACATGGTGCCAGCAAAATCCATGTGGTGGTGTGAGTTGCCCAACCACATCAAAGGTGTGAACAAAACTCTATCACTCGCCTGGGTGCTAACTCGACGAATGATTTCCCCCAACAACATACTGTCAGTAAAAACAGGTAAATGATGACCATGTTGCTCCAAAGCTGCGATCGGGATAACGACAGGTGTATCTTTTGCTAGCGCCGACACAGCGGGCCAATTCATTTCAGCTAGATTCATACTTGACGTCCTGCTAACAGTCTTGAAAGGAATTCTAAATAATCGAACCTCAGTCGCCTGCGACCCATTTTCTCGATCATATTTCGATGTTTGCCAGCGTTGTTACTCACCTAACAAACATTGAAACTCTGATCGGTCGTTATCTTACCATGAAGGCCATGAAGAGCACGCCGGGATTAGAATGCGAACTGCAAATCTCTTAGGTACGGTGTGCCTACCCTGAGCTCCCAGAAGTGTTGGACGAGATGCCACTTTAGTCCCAAGCATATTGTATCTGTCTGGAGTAGATATCGAAGTTCAGGTGAGCTTGATACGCACGACTTGGAGACTTCGGCGAAATGGGGTGAATGTTCCATGCGGCCAACACCCGAATTGATGAATAACAGACCGCTGAAAGGGGCGACAGGACGCGGCCCCGACGTTTGGAAGTTGTTCGTAGCCAGTGTTGATGGCGACCTGGATACAGTCAAACAGTTAATCAACAACGACCCTGCGATTGTGCGTACGCAGGTTGCCTACCGAACTCCCATTTATTTTGCAGTTCGCGAAAACCGAATTCCTGTCGTCGAATTCTTGTTGCAGAGCGGGGCCGATCCACTCAGCACAACTGTCGACGATAGTTTGTTGGATATCTGTCGAGATCGTGGCTATACAGACATGGCCAACTTACTCCAAGCAAATTTTCGAAAAATACACGGAGCCTCGTCGTGTGGTGAGACTGTCGCTCGATCCATCCGTGATCGTGACATGGGTACTATGTGTAGACTGCTGGACCAGACGCCCGATCTATTGCATGTCGGCGACGAACGGTCGAATCAGCCAATTCATTGGGCGGTCATGACTCGCCAGCTTGACATGATCGACGAATTAATAGGTCGTGGCGCGGACCTTGAAGCGAAACGCTATGACGGTGCGCGGCCAATACAGTTGTTTAACGGCGACTACCATTTTCGTGGTTGGCG
>CAZVBC010000349.1:0-7853 GCA_964625155.1 uncultured Pirellulaceae bacterium | reverse complement strand
GGCGTCACTGATCGACGAAAGGGGCAATTGTGGAGCTGAAAGGCTCGGAACGGCAGGCAATTGCAAACCGTCACCAGTTGTTGGAGCCAGATACTCAGGCGGCTGGACATCGATGTTCAGGTCGTCGGTAACGCTCGATGCCTCGGTCCCTTTATCAAAAGGTTGGCGGTCCTGAGATGCTCCGGCAGAGCCACCCCTGTTCTCCGTCGACACCGGTTGTGATTCAGAGGATTGCTTGGATGAGGGCGTTTGCAGACCAGCTTTAGAAGATTTCTCTGCAGATGCTTGTCCATGCGCAGTGTGAAAAGTGGTGATCCAGGT
Source organism: uncultured Pirellulaceae bacterium (assembly GCA_964625155.1). GTDB lineage: Bacteria > Planctomycetota > Planctomycetia > Pirellulales > Pirellulaceae > Aureliella. The sequence continues at coordinate 7,532 of CAZVBC010000349.1, read as the reverse complement.
AACTGTTAATGCATCCAGCACGAGCACACATGCCAGGACAAAAAACCACTGTCTTGTTCGCATTGTCAAAATCTCCTCTAAGCTCGCATCGTCAGAAGTCGATGACCTGCTTCCAATTCTCGTAGATGATTCGATGAAGGGATTCATCAGGGAAACGGGGCAGCGAACTGCCTTCGACGACGGCATTGACTTTTTTAAGTCCAGCAATCAACTGTTCGGGAGTGGCTGATGGAAAGTCCGAGCCAAAAATTAGTTTGTGATCGACGCCGTATTCATATGCCGTCATGAAGGCTTGCCAATGCCGCCATGGTCGGTAATGGAGCGCCGAAACATTGGAGTAAAGGTTTGGATGTTTGCGAATGAGGGTGATGCATTCGGTCTCCCAGGGGTGTCCCATGTGAGAAATGATCATGCGCAAATCCGGACAAGCTACGGCTATGTCCTCCAATAGAATAGGGTTGGCATAACGCAATGGGGCTGGACGCACAAACGTAGTACCTTGATGCACGTTGACAGGAATCCCCAGTTGTTCGGCTTTCTTGAACAACCGAATATGGCGGGCGTCCAATGGATCCCAATTCTGGTAAATGGGAGATACTTTTAACCCGCGAAAGCCCAGTTTACCTACGTAGTACTCAAGCTCATCAACACATTGTGGATCGTTGGGATCTACCGAGCACCATCCGATGAATCGATCCGAGTGTGCGCGCACGAACTCAGCAATCAACTCTTGATCGGCACAGATGCCGGAAAACTTCGCCTTGATTCCGAAAACGATGACCTTATCACAATTCTTGGTTGCCGAAAGTAATTGTTCGGGTCGCGAATCAAAAGCATTGCGCTGGTCTTGCTCAGAACCGGCGAAATACACATCAGGAGAGATGCGCATTTTCGCGCGCTTAGCAGCCAGCGCAAACGTGACAAACTCGTCCGACAAGTGATCGGGATACCATAAAAGATTTGTGTGAGTATCTACCAGCACTACCTACTTCCTTGAAATCTGGCGGTTAAATGTCACTTTCAGCAGGTAACACGAAAGGTTTTCGATATTCTCGTCCCAATAATGCATTGGCGGCAGAATTGTTGACAAACGACTCCGTAGCGGAATCGATCTTTAGCAGCGGGCCAGCGACAACGGGGTTCTTTTTCAAATCGACGTTGTGGTCCGCCAAATGGCTCGTCATGCGGTGGAATGTCTTCAGCACATCCTCATGCAGATTGGCAGCTTCAATTTGCTGTTGGATTTCAGCCACAGGCATGGGCTTGCCCAACCGATAGGAGATGTTTCCGACGTGACACAAGCCAGTCGATTGATGTCCTTCGAGGATTTCGGCCTTTTGGTCTTCTCGCTTGCGGCTGCGTACGCATTCGACAAAGTTCACAAAGTGATTCACGCTGGGCCCATCGAATTCCTTTATCTTTTTACCATCGAGATCAAAAAGCGTCCCTTCGGCAATGATTCCCTCAGTGCCATAAATGACATGTCCAGCTTTGAAGAGTTTGCTGAACTGGTCCGTTTTTAGCCCTCGTACCTCTTGCACGATTGTTTGTTTACCAAACGTATGCACGACGACTTGGGTATTGGGTGTCTCACCTGCATCCTCGTAACCCAATCGACCACCAAAGCTGAGCACCGAATCACCCAGCCCTTCCAACCCAGCCAGCCAACGACAAATATCGACATAATGAATGTTGTTGTTCCCCAATTCACCGTTACCGGTATCCCACACCCAATGCCAATCGTAATGCAAATTGGGTCGCGTTGGCTGGGTTTGGGTGCCAGGTCCCAGCCAAAGGTTGAAATCAACGTAACTGGGGATATTGCAAACACCCTTCGCGCCGATACTGCCGCGTCCGCCATAGACGATACTGCGTATCAACGAGACTTCGCCCAGTTTGCCATCGCGGATGTATTGGGCGGCAGCCGCCAAATCACCGCGCGATCTGTTTTGAGTTCCACCTTGGCAAATGCGCCCCGTCTTGCGGGAAGCTTGTACCATGCGACGGCCTTCAACGATATTGTGACTGACCGGCTTCTCGACATACACGTCTTTGCCAGCTTGCATGGCCCAAATTGCTGCTAACGCATGCCAGTGATTAGGAGCTGCAACAGAGACAGTATCTACCGACTTGTCGTCGAAAACGCGGCGGAGATCTTGAACGACCTGCGGCCGCTTGCCAGTCTGCTTCTCAACTGCCGCCGCCAGTTCATTAGCCAATTGGCTGTCGGGGTCACACACATACGCGATCTCCACTCCCTTTTGACGCCCAAATTCAGCCGCATGAACTTTGCCACGAATTCGACAGCCAAGCACAGCATGACGAAGCGTATCACTGGGTGCCGCTCGCCCAGCGTCATCTTCAGCGCAAACAGTTTTTCCCATGTTCGCAGCGGCAGCGGCAACTGCGGTTGCAATCAGTGATTCTTCCAAGAAATCGCGACGAGAGGATTTTCGCATGGCTAGCTCCCTAGAATTTCATAGCGGAGAGTGGGGTGCAAAGTTTGGTAGGCAATGTCAGCGATTACACACGGTCGAAATTTCAACCTGAACAATCGCCATTATTCTTCCAAGAGTATATCTGGTTCAGATGATCGCCAGCAACCTTGTTTACGTCCATTCAGAAAACAATTCCTGCAGGAAGCCGCAAACCTCAAGCCGCCAAAATCAAGACTCCGTCGACGTACGGCAATACCGGTTTCCGAGTGCTTGCAAACCCAATTTCACGCAACACTCATTTACGTTGGTTAACCCTCTGAGCGCCTCAGTGGAAATTCATTGGCCCCATCGAAAAACAAGCAATAATAAGTGCTACAATCGCGCAAACAACCAACAAACTCATCAACCCAACAATTAAGGCTATCGATCCAGCAAAAGTCAGAAATAACTGCGAACCCGAGAGATTCTTACCCTGCGCCCGTGCCCATGCGGCGCGCCCGCCGGTTGCAATAAAAGCGGGTACGGTGAGAATTAAATACGGAGCAATCATACTTGGCTCGGATTGCAGAATCCCGATACCTACCAATAACGCAAAACAAACACAGGCAATTGTCAGCCACCCCAAAAAATGTTGACCGATTGATTTATCCGCTGCAGGTTGTGCGACGACAGTCGCCGTTATAATCGGCAGCGCACTCGACAAATCGGACCGGCACAACCAACATGCTGGACTGGTTGAAAGACATTCCGAACCGCAAGCTGGACAAACAACATATTGAGATGCGGATGGCTCGGACATGTTGTCTCTTTCAATGCACCAATTTCAACGAGGTTGCAGAATTGTACCAAGAGGGACGTCCAGTCTACCTCTTGGTAGTCCCATGTAAAAGACTGCGGAGTTACAAGACACGTGGATAAGGCACAATGAAGCAAATGCTTCCAGGCCACCCTTCGTTGATATGTCTCAAGCAAGGCTACCGAAGTTCAATATTCATCCATCCTTCGTCCATACTCACCTGGTCAATGGACAGATGCGGCCAGCGAGTCGAAAGATTGGCCGCCGTCACAAGCCGCTCAATTGAAAATGTACTTTCCTTCGGAAATTCGTTCTCCAGACGCTTAGCCAACATGTTGCGTTGTTGGATGAACCGCAGGCTTCGTCCCCTTCTGGGTGGAACGATAGCGATTGGGCCGAGCCGTTTGAGTAATAATCGAGAATCGGCAACACTCACTTCGTAACGAATAATAAAGTCCATAGCCACAAGTTTCAGTCCTTCAAATTCGTAACCAGCACCGCTCACACGCATCTGCAGGATACATCGATTTTGTTCATCGCGATCAAATTGAAAAGCGATGGGAGCATCTTCAGCAAAACGAATATGCAATGACTTGGTGGCTAAGGAAGTTGGACGCTGCCACCCTACGGCGGCCAACACCTCAGCGACATTATTGACACGAGCACCCGCAAAGATTCGCTCACAAACACGGTTCGGCAACGATTCGTGGACATGTGCCGCCAAGAAACTGGAATGCCCACGCAAGCGAGACGGAACATTGGCAGTTAAACCTACTTGATCGCCGATCATCATCGACCAACTGGCTCCGAATTCGTCTGAATTGGACTCGATGCGTGTTGGAGCCACATCGAGCCGCTGTGTATTGGCTAACCACGAGTTGTCAATCGTGGATTGTAGGGTAGAGAGTGCTGAACCAACTTCAGAGTCGAACTGTTGGGAAACGAGTTGGGCCACTTCCTGAGAAATCTCGGTGCGGATTTCCTCTCGCATTGCGTTTACTTTAGCCGACGCAGCGCGGCGAACCAATCTAGCGACCGGACCATCTCGTTGCGTGGCAACCGATGGCCGAGACAATTGCGTTGCAACAATTGTCTGACCGGCACTGCTATAGAATCTGTTTCCGTAGTTTACCAACGGGGCTCGCGTGACAATTGAACTGGCGCTGGTCATCCCCAGAGCAATTCGGCCCTTACTGCCGGACAGATTGGTGATTACCTCCCCGTCGAGTTGAAAATCACCGGCAAAACCGAGTGTGGATCGCTTGGGTACCAACCTTGCAACGCCATTGAACTGCGCGGTTCCAACTATTTGCGTTCCATGCAGAAGTTGGTTGATCGGAACCGTCCGAAAAATTTGTCGCGAAGAAAGGTCCGCGAGTGCTTGGTGGCTCATGTCGATTACCAGATTGGGATAACACCGAGACCGCAGCTCCTGGATCAGAGAATTTGCTTGTTCGTATCGGCGCAGCCAGCTCACAGCCGGAGCTGCCAGGCGATGCGTTGCCAAAGTTAGTCGCCCCTGTGATTGGTTTAGTGCCTGAGCGATTTCGCCACAACGGTTGGCTGTTTCATTAGCCGTCTGGTCGTTCGAATGCGCGCGCAGACGCATGGACAATACAGCTCCTAATTGGCGTCGCAATTCGAGTAACTCAGGCATCTCCAACCCCGGTGCTGTGCCAATTAATCGCCGCCAAACTTGTTCGATTTTGGCGCTGTGAATCTGAAATTCATGGCGAACTTGTTCCTGATTCGATTCGATTTGGAAATCTTGCTCCAATGGTTTCGCCAGAACTTCTGCTAATTCGTCAAGCTGCAAGTATGTTTGCCAGCTCACACCATGAGGCTCGTTCAACATGCGCTGTACGAATCGCTGGATTGCTCCCTGCGCTCGCTGCTGGGCAAGTTGCAGTGCAGCGGATGTGGCTGGAGAATATGAAGGTTGGCAAAAGAGTGTGTGCCACTGTGAATTGAGTGCTTGCACCTTAGTGTGGCTGGAGTCTACGTGCGGCGGCTGAGCAATCCCAACGCTGGTTAAACTGAAAACAGCCAGCAAGGCCAAGCCTACAACGTCAGTCTGCGAAATTTTCGTTTTGGCAATCGATATCAACATTGAGATTCGTGGGAGAACTTGCACTAAACCAACTCATTACAAGACTTACTGTGTCTGACCCGTAGCGGGGAAGTTCTTCGGAAAAATAGTGTAGCGCACTCGCCACTGGTTCTGCTCAGGTTCGATCGACCAAGTTGTAGTGCCGAGGTATCGGCTGACCAGTGAGTATTCTGGTAGAGCTGAAAAATCAACTTGGTACCGTTGTTTGCTAGCTCCCAAGATTATCGCGAATACCATGGCTACGACACTCCCTGGATTTCGCAAACCACTTGGTCCTTTAGTTCTAAGTGTATTAAACGTGTATTCCAGATCTCGATCGATGCGCGTAAAGCTGCGCAGCACCGAAGTGGTTGAATCGGCTTGCGGATTAATTGCACATGCCCTTCGGAAATCCTCGTCAGCATTGATGCCTGTGGAGTGCTCCTGTTGCAAAATGTCTTTGATTAAGCTGGCATGGGTAGCGCACCAAAGTTTCTCATTAGCGACCATGAGACCGGCATTCGCAAATGAAGAATTCGAGTCGCCCACGGTAAGGCTGATCTCCCACAGGCTGTGGGTGTGACCTGAGACACGTGTTTGCTTGGTCTCGGTATCATCCACGAACAAACGGTGTACCATCTCGGCAGCTTTGGTGGAGTTCGAAACGGGTTGTTTAATATCGAACACTACGAGCGATTGTTCGGATTTTGTCTGCGGATCGTATCGACCGAGCGTACACACCTTTGGACCAAGCATCGGCAGCAACTCACCTTGAAGATCGACGTTCAACTCCGTCTTGGTGTCCGCCAGCGTCTGCACAAAAGCTCCGGGCGCCTGCGTTAGGTCATCGTAAATCTCACCAAATTTCTCGACGGCATGCACCACGTTCCACTGCGCCACAGCCACTCGACTGCTGTCGCTGGGAACGAAAGCAGGGAATTCCAGAGGGCCACTAGGGACGTCAAGGAGCCTCAAGAGACCGGCAGGTTGTTTCTCACTTTCAAATATTAATTCTCCTCGGACTTGAGCATCATCAACAGCCAATGAGCCGCCAATTGTTTTGACCCCAACAAATCCTTCGCGCAGCCATCGATCCACCGAATTCCGACGTTTAGATTTTTTCTCTTGTGGAAGTTCGATAGCGTCCAATAACTTGTCAGGATCACAGACCCACTGCGCTAGCGATTCAGCAGATCGGTTGAGCCGAGAATTTAGCTGCTTGATGTTGGAAGTCGAGCTTGCAGGGGAGTTTGCTGACAACTTTAAATTCTCAGCGATCGTGCGAGCGGCCAGCAGGTCATCACTGATCAATGCAAACTCTTCTGACCACGCAAAGACAATCGAGGTCCTGGTCCCGGACTTTGACAAAACGACCGAAGTCAATGGGAATTCAATCGTCTGTTGCTCATATCCCTGGCTTCGCAATTGCTCAGTTGCCGCTTGTATAAACTTGGCTTGATGCAAATGGTCGACAGTTTCAATAACTGTCGTCAAACGTGGTCCCAATCGTTGTTCGCCAGTGACCAGCACGACAACTTGCCGACGCGCGAGACCTAAAAACTGTTGCTCAGTAAACCCATAGCGCCCCATCCAATCATCCGATAGTCCTTTATCGGGCCGGGGCAACTTCTGCCGGAACTGAGCCATCGAAGAAGATTTCCAGAGTCGACCAAAATCAGATTTCGAGAATTGGTCATGAACCTCCGCGAAATTCTTGATTGTGACTATTGCCAAACAGTTGGCCGGTTCGATGCGGTCGATAGGAATCTCTGCTGCAAGAACGCCGTTTGCCAACAAACAGAGCCCAATCCAAGTCACAACATTCGCCCGAAAAATCATTCAAAAACCACCTGCGAGATCGATTGGTCTATAAAATTGGAACGGAGATTCGGCTTCTGATCGCCCCAAATCACGCGGACTTGGCAGTCGCTATCAGGTCAATCGTCATGCGAAATGTCGACTTTGGATAGAGGCAATGCCATTACTTTGTTGGGTCATTCTAGTTTACGCTCCCCCAACATGCGAATTTGGAATAGTAGTATCGATGGGTAATATCGCGACAAATTAATCGGCTTTGGTAAACTAGCGAGGCTATTAACAATACACTAACCAATTAGTATTAAATGGCATTGAGGTCAATCGATTCGCCAGCAAGACTTATCTAGGCTCAACGAATTGTCACAGGATGTCGCTCAAATCGACCGTTTGC
>CAZVBC010000348.1:0-7854 GCA_964625155.1 uncultured Pirellulaceae bacterium | reverse complement strand
GATTATCTGATATGCGTGGTTCTACTCGCCAAGCCAATGTAGTTCGAGCTCGTGGTCTGGCCATTTTCCTTGCTCGCCGCATGACTTCGCTCAGTTTGCAAGACATCGGCAGATATTTCGGCGACCGCGATCATTCTACGATCATCCACGCTTGCCGAAAGATTCAGGACCAATTGAACAGTGACGTTGATCTGGCCCTGGCTCATAGTGAAATTCAACATGATCTTTTGCGCGGTATCACCATCGACGACTAGTGTGCAATACTTGTAAAGATGGTGTCGAGTATCGTTTATCAAACTTCCTGGTAGCGATTGTTTTTTTGTTCTAGCTTAGGTAATGACTTCCTGCTGAACAGTTCACTGACCTTTTTCTACTTGGGACTAACGACTTTTCCACTTCGAAGCGAGGTTGTTAGCTCGGCATAAGAACATACTAGCAAACAACTTAGCCTCTACTCCGACAGTAAAAAATCCAATTTTACTGGTCCCTTTCCTAAGACTACTAATTTCATTATTTAAGTTGTTAAGAATGCCAATTGGAAGTTCATCACTTCGTCCTTCTTCGACTTAACAGCCATCTGTAAGAGCGAATATTTGTTCGGTGGGTTTTGTTCTCGATCAACTGGCGGTACAACAACCACATCCCAAATTAGAAATTACTGAGTAAGAATTAAGCACAGAGCACATCCGTTTGAAAAGAGGATGAGCGAACGTAGCGGAGGTCAAGCGAAATGAAAATTTCGTGCAATCGCGAAAAAATGCTGGCTGCTTTTCAAATGGCGGCAACCGTCGCTGCGGCTCGCAGTCCCAAAGAGATTTTGCAAAACGTCAAGATAGAGGCTGGTGAAGAACGTGTGACTTTGATGGCCACCGATATGGAGACGGGTATTCGCATCGACGTGGAGGGCGTCGATGTCCAATCGCCAGGTCGCGCATTGTTGGCCGTATCGAGAGTTGGCTCAATTCTAAGAGAAAGCAGCGACGAACAACTGTATATCGAAGTCGACGGAAACTTAACCGTGGTGCGTGGATTGCACTCAGAGTTTAACCTACCGAGCAGCAATCCAGACGAATTTCCGACCGTAGTCGGCTTTGAAGAAGAATCGTACCACGAGTTGCCAGCTAGACTGTTTCGAGAAATGGTCAAACGAACAGCTTTTGCGACCGATCCCGACAGTTCGCGATATGCACTGGGCGGAGTGCTGATGGAGATGGTCGCCGATGAAGTTATCAGTGTAGCCACCGATGGACGACGTTTAGCCAAAATGCAAGGCAAAGGTACCAGCGTAGGAGGTCATGAAACGACCGGCAGCACGACGATTATCCCCACTCGGTCGCTCAGTTTGATGGAGCGATCCATAGGCGATAAAGAAGAAACAGTACATATCGCTAGTAGGGCCAACGATGTGCTTCTCAGAACCAGCCGGTGCACCATCTATACACGCATGGTCGAAGGGCGGTATCCCAATTGGCGACAAGTGATCCCCAAGCGCGAAGGATCGGTAAAATTAGATTTGTCTGTTGGTCCATTCTTCAACGCCATTAGGCAGGCAGCAATCGTAGCCGATCAAGAAACGCGAGGATTGGATTTCGAATTTGGCAACGGCACTTTGTTGCTGTCGGCCAAAACAGCTGATTTAGGACAAAGCCGCGTAGAGTTTCCCATAAGTTACGCAGGCGAGCCGATTAAATTGAAATTGGACTATCGATTTGTCAGCGACTTTCTGAAAGTTATGGACGTGGAGAAAACGGTCGAGTTGGACATAGCTAGTTCAGCCGAAGCAGCCGTCTTTCGCACAGACGACGGGGACACATACATGATTATGCCCATGGCTGTAGATCGATAGTTTATCAAGTACATATAAGAGCTAGGTGAATCACGTGAACGTATCGCAGTTCATGGAAAAACATTTTCGGCATTACAACGCACGAGAAACCTTGGCGACTGCAAAGGCTTATAAACGTTTTATAGAACTCGATCGCGGAAAGATGCTTGTGTCACTGGCTGGGGCGATGAGCACAGCGGAACTGGGCATCTCTTTGGCAGAAATGATTCGGCAGGACAAAGTTCATGCCATTAGCTGTACCGCTGCGAATCTTGAAGAGGATCTGTTCAATCTATTTGCTAACCAAGAATATCGTATCATCGAGAATTGGCGAGCACTCAGTGTGCAGGACGAAGTCCAAATAAAGGCAGATGGCTTCAATCGAGTGACAGATACTTGTATTCCAGAAACGGTCATGCGGCACATGCAAAGTAGACTGACAAAATACTGGATTGAACAAGCCGAGAAGCAACAAGGTCTATTTGCTTACGAATATTTTTACAAGCTCCTGGATGAACCAGATCTCGTTCAACATTATCAAATACCACCAGAACATAGCTGGGTACTGGCCGCTAAACAAAAGAATTTGCCGATCGTGTCACCAGGTGCCGAAGACAGTACCTTAGGAAACATGTTTACAGCGCGAGTTATGGATGGCACGGTGCGCACGCACGCAGCTTTGCGCAGTGGTACCGAGCAATTGGAAATGCTGGCTAATTGGTATCGCACGGCTAGTGCACAATCTCCTATTGGATTTTTCCAAATCGGAGGAGGAATTGCTGGCGATTTCGCCGTATGCGTCGTACCACTACTTATTCAAGATTTGCAAGAAGAAACCAATTTGTGGGCTTTTTATGCGCAAATCAGCGATGCTGTAACCAGTTACGGAGGTTACTCAGGAGCCGTACCAAACGAAAAAATAACGTGGGCGAAACTAGCAGCAAACACACCGAAATACATGATTCAAAGTGACGCAACCATCGTAGCGCCACTGATCTTTGCCTATGTATTGGGACAATAATCGGATATCGCCAACGATCTGCCGCAGCGCGGTAGCGTCCAGTCTTAGCGCGAAATCAAGGGACAAGGGCTCTGTCCAAATAGCCAACAGAAAAACCGAGTTAAACGCATGCGCGAGACGCCGAGCGGACGAAGAGATTCAAAAAGCCGACCAAGAGGAATTCAAGCGGACGAACGTATGGCCGCCGGCTGGCTACGCATCATCGCAGGAGAGTTTCGCAGCCGACGCATTTACTATAATGGCGACCATCACATTCGGCCCATGAAGGACCGAACTCGCGAAAGCGTATTCAGTTTGCTTGGGGGTCATCTGACAGGTTTTTATGCCGTAGATCTGTTTGGTGGTACAGGCGTCATGGCATTCGAATCAATCAGTCGTGGGGCAAGCGGAGCGATCATCTTGGAGCTTGGCCGCAGCGCGATGTCGATGATTCTCCACAACATCTCGGCTTTACAATTGGGTGAGAAAATCCAGGTTCACAATGTTGATACTTTACGCTGGATGAAACACCTAACAAGCACATGTCCTACGTGGCCTAAACAGGCATGGGTCGTATTCTGTTGTCCACCCTATAAAATGTGGCGTTCCGACGAACAACGTCTGGTCGCTGGACTTCAAGAACTATATGCGCTCAGTCCCGAAGGAAGTCAGTTTGTGCTTGAAAGCGATGAGAGCTTCGATGTACAGAAGGCGTTGCCGACATTGTCTTGGGATGTTCGCTCGTACAAACCTGCTCGCATCGCAATTTGTCGCAAATAGCAAATAGATGCAGCAGGCAGCAGACAAGATCACTTAGCCACAGACGTCACCAACGATTCATCGATGACCAGCGGCAAACGATCAACATGCTGGTTGGCCGTAAAATCGAGCAAATACAGCAACATGTGCCGGCGAATGTCGGCTATCGCGTCTTCTAACTTACGATTACCAGGCTCCACTTCCAACAATCGAATCAAATGTTCACCAAGTGGTGTAGAGATTACTACTGAGATCTCCTTAGGACGTAATTTAACGATTTCATCGATCAACCAAGGGTGCAGTGGTCCAGAACCACTCGTCCATTGAGGCTCTATATCAGAGTTATCTGACGTAATGTTTTTTGTCACGAGTTCAGGCTTGAACTGAGATTTGGTCAACTTCACAGCTTGTGCAAATGTCATTTGGCCATCAGCCAATTGAGGACGTATCGAGTTGAGAAGGGTTTGAGCTTTCATTCGATCGGAAGAATTGCCAGGCAGTACGGAAACAAACACATGTTCAACTCGATAACGCGATCCATCGAATCGTCCAGGTTGTTTATTAAAGTGTTTTTGTATATTTTCCGTCGTTAAATGTTTAGCGAGATATCGCTGCCAAGATATCCGCCAAGTAAGTAACTGACGTAAGGATTGTTCACTCACTCCAGCAGACTTCGCAGTCAAAATTGCGATCTCTTTTCCAGTTTGACCTTCTAAAGCCGGATTGTTTTCCTCCAGCCAAGAATCAACAACTTTATCCGCCACAGCGCTACCAGATTTCTCCAATGTCACTAAAGAACGACGTTGTTGAGCAATGATGTGTATTGTCGTCATCAATATCGCTAGAGGAGTTTCGATCATAGAACCATCAGGAGCTGGTTGCTTACCGAGCTGGAAATAGACTTCGGCCAACGTAATTGGCTGATCACCGACGCGGGCAACAACCTGTTGAGCATCGCCAATAGTCTTCGCTGACTCCGTACTCGAAGTCGCAGCTTCGCGTGATCCAAGCTTGGACTGGGCCAGAAGGATATGCGTTGAAGCGTAAGTCCAGAGAATGAGAAGAACCAGGAACGTTCGAAGAATCATGGAAGGGGAATGTCTTTCAATTCAAATGCAATATTCTGCCGCGAAATGGTCACAGGAAAGTCATACACTAATTTGTATTTGCTAGGGTCACCGTTAATCTGAAAAATGAATGAGACACCAGCCGAGTTGGTCCGAGTTGCAAATGTACCATTTGAGAAAGCTTCGAAGCGCGTACCCTGATCATCGATTAAATAAGCGTTGTTGGTTGCCATCCAATTGCGGAATGAATCCAATACACCAACTGTGTCACTGAAATCAACTCGAACGCGAAACTCGTACAATTGGTTGTTCCGCCGAGCTTCGAGCACCATATTGACATCACCGTGTTTTACAGAAATAGGTCGTCCATTCGTAAATTTTTCGAAAACAAAACTCTGCTTTTCTCCAGGTACCGCAAACTCAATTTCACCCGTGAATTTCTTTAATGCGGTAACTTCACGAGGAGGTTTTGCTAGCGCAACATCCAACTGCATCGAACACATACCCGGATTTACTGAGAACTCAGGAACCGCCATTGGATCAACCGCTTCCAATGGATCGCCATGATCGATTTCAGCCAGGAACTGTTTCATTGGCAGCTTAAGAAAGACTGGCTTTAGTCGTGGTTCCCAAGTTACCAAAAGGGAAATATCCATCCTGGATCCAACCGGCGACTGCAGGTTCAAAGTTGATTGAGTACGCACAACGTTCAGCATAAAAGGACCATGCACAGCGACAATCTGACTGTCATCGTCCGCAGCATAGCGATCAGGAACCAATATAAGTCCGTTTGCAGGTGCAAAGGAATCGACAGACAGCTTGCCAAGCCGTAGCACACTCAGCAAGACGTCCCAAAATTTGGCTTTGTCAGCACTGATCTCAATTTCCGTATCTGCTTGACCCTCAACGTTTCTTAACTCAATAACATTTCCAGTTTGTGAAGAGATTTGGGAAATAGCTTCAGCCAATTTGAATTTACCATTGAGGGTTACAGTAGACGCTTCAAAGAAGGTTGCGTTGCCCTGCCGCGATAGTTGCTCGCGAATTCTAAGCAAGCGTATTTTCATTTCACCGGAAGTGTTCTGTTTGACTTCTGGTAACCAGCGCAGCACACCGGAGCCGAGTGCAATAAGCCGTTTTTCAGCGGCGTCACGAGTCTCCAACAAATCGCTTTCCAACTCGCGTAGGATCGGTCGGACATCATCTTGAGTAACCAATAATGCAGGATCAGGCGAAGTGGTCTTCGATTCTTGCGAGTAACCAACGGCGCAGAAAAAAATGCAAATCCCACAAGTGCACACCCATAAATGTCGGACCAGCGAGTTCAAATTGAGCGACCAATTCGTCACCCCAGAACTATTGCGGCAAAGTTCACGGCTGGGAACTGTGAGCATTGTACGGACACAATAGAACCGATTCAGCCGCGGTTTGTTCATGGTTATCGTCACAATCGACAAAAGTGGAATCAATGTACCCATTCCAGGAAACATGTATCCATAGTAACTGATGTGTCGCCCTCAAGGCTAGCGCCGAGCGCACTAGAGTTTCTTGAGATGATCTCAGCTAACAGAAAACTGTTCAATCAAAGGCGAACGACAGTTGAATGGATACCGGACAGCCCTGCGGTACGTTGGAAAGTTCTTTCTGCCGCTCGCCTAAGTAATCGGTTAACCAGTACTCATTTACTCATGAATTACCGAGCTAAAGTAATGTACAACCATACCTATTCACGTATTATCTTGACATGGATGGGATTGGCCGTGTATGCCTTTTCCACGCAAAATCTGACAGCCCAGTCACCTCCGCCTTTATTGGAAGTCGACGTACCGGAAGGGAGATTCACCGGGTTGCCAATTCACTGGGGTAGCAGCTCGGCGATATTGCTCGAAGATCATGGTGGCTTTCGCGACCTGGAAGTCGACCAAGTACGCGAACATCGCATTTTGAACGCACCATTTTTGCCTCAGACAGTAGCAAACGCCCGCGCGATATTACAGGGTGAATTTGGCAGTAACTTCGAAACGGCGGTGACAGGTTCTTACGTGATCGTGGCTCCGCGAGGGCATGCAAACCGCTGGCGCGATCGATTTCGAAAACTGCTGGCCGGCTACGTTCGCTATTTCGACGTTCGAGGGTGGCAACTGCGACAACCAGATTTCCCGTTGGTCGTGATCATTTTGCCAAATCGCGAAACGTTTCGTAGTTACGCCAGCGCAGAAGTTGGTGAGCGAATCGATAGCATTGTTGGTTATTACTCGCCCAAGACGAATCGCTGTGTTATGTACCAAATCGACGGCTGGGGAGGAACCAACTGGAACGAAACAGAATCGACCATTGTCCATGAGTCCATCCATCAACTGGCATTTAACACCGGAGTTCATGAAAGATTAGCCGAAAATCCCGTCTGGGTTGTCGAAGGCTTTGCAACCATGTTTGAACGACCGGCGGTTTACGATGGTCCAGCAACGCCAGCCCGGTTCGTTGAAAGGATCAATCAAAGCCACATCGGTCGGCTGCGTAGTCTCTTGGCTGAGCCAAAGAAGTTTGAAAAGCAACTCGCATCGATCGTAGTCTCGGACGAGAATTTCAAATCAAACGCGCTCGATTCGTACGCGATTGCTTGGGGACTGACATTCTATCTCGCTGAGCGCGCACCTCGCGAGTTTGGAGCCTACACGCAAAGACTGGCGCGACTTCCACCTATGCAAGTCTATTCTGCCGAAACTCGGGCTCGCGATTTTCAACAAGCCTTTGCTGATGATTTGTCCTTGCTGGTCAGTCAGATGCAAAAATTCTTTGAATGAAGACAGCAACCGGAAATCGCATCACGTACTTTTCAGCGAGATTTTCGACCGACTAAACGGCGAAGTGTGGCTAGATTGATGGCATCCCATTCTTCGCCACTCGCGGGATCGATTCCTTTATCGGTCTCCAAAAACATCGGCAATTGTTTAATGGGTTTGGCTTTCAAAAAGCGAGAGAACGCATCTTCGCCAATCTTTCCTTGCCCAATGTGTTCGTGGCGGTCAACTCGGCTGCCACAATCCTTCTTGCTGTCATTGATGTGGATGGCATGTAGATGTTCAAATCCAATATGTTGTTCCAGATCGGATAACATTTTTTTCAACCCAGTTGCTTCGCGAAAGTCGTACCCAGCCGCAAACGCGTGGCAACTATCCAGACAAACTCCTACCCATGGGTGC
>CAZVBC010000347.1:0-7872 GCA_964625155.1 uncultured Pirellulaceae bacterium | reverse complement strand
TAGAACCACTCCCTGTGAGGCTCGCGGGACTCGGTTCTTACTTGTTCTTACTTAGGGACTGTCACTCTGTCTTTACCCGACAACCAGATTAACGACGCTGCGTGCTACCCCGAATCTCGCGCTGTTTCGTCTAGCTTGGTTAGCAATGTTGCTTTGGTCGCTTCCGCCATGATGCTTTCAAGATTCCATCGATTGGCCACGCTATGCAAGATGCAAGAATTCAATTGACGCAATTGTTATTCATATGAGGTTCTCGCAATCGAACCAACGGTTTCAGGCACCACTAGCTTTCGGACTGTCGCTGATTATCTGAAACTGCCATTAGTGGTCTACACCGCAAGTCGATGTCGCCCAGCCTCCCAGAAAATGTCAAAGTAATTAGGCCAAGTAAATGATTTCAGCACAAACAAGACGCAGAGCGTCCTTTATTCAAAGGCTATTGCAGAGCTTTAATCTTAAGACACTATTGCAACAACGGAAGCCCGCCAAATTCCGTTCTAAAAGTGTAGATCGCCGCCGACTTTTAGAATCGCTTGAACCTCGTTGGCTGATGGCGAATGATACATTTGCAACTGCGATTTCTATTGGTCCAGTGACATCTTCCCCATCGACGATTAACTCACGAATAGCAGTAGATACCGACGTCGATGTAATTCGATTTTCCGTGGTATCGGGTGCAACGGTCGACTTCAATATTGACACATCTATCAATGGACCGGGAGGATTAGGTTCCTACATTCGACTATTTGCTTCGTCGGGACTGCAACTGGCATTTAATGACGATGGTCGCGCACCAGGAGAGAACAGTCTTGGCTTCGATGCGTATTTGAGATACACGTTTTCATTTAACGGTATAACGCAGATAAGCATCAAATCCAACAACCGCCTCACCGGGGGCAGCCGCGTCGTCGTTGAGCTTGGTTCACACCGACAGGCTTAGTGTCTATCTCGAAATGCTGCAGCAACGCCCGGAAGAGATCACAGCGCTTTACAAGGTCTCTAGTACGCTTATTGTGGCATTTGGACAACGATTGGAGTTTTGGATGCCAGCCATTGCTAAAGTTCTGGTAACTATGGCGGGCTGGTTGGCGTTTTTTGCAATTTTGACCACATTGTTTGCTGCACTCTTTCGCTTTCTTCCGGACGTAAGGATATTGTGGCGTGATGTATTTGTCGGAGGAGCAGTCACAGCGGGGATGTTCATCTTGGGCAACTCTGCGATCAGCTTCTATTTGGGAATGCAAGACGCGCAGTCGATCTACGGCGCGGCTGGATCGATGATCGTCATTCTAAGTTGGGTCTACTATTCAACGGTGATTCTCTTGCTCGGTGCGAATTTGACGCGTGAGTGGTCAGTCTATTGCGGAAGAACTGTCGTACCCGCCCATGGTGCGACGCGGGCTTGACCTTCGCTTGTTGTAATGGCTAATTGGTCATTTTCTCAAGGGATGGAAACGTCAATCGTACTCAGCAAGTGGCGATGTCCAACTAAGGTTCGATGCTTATCGCGGTGTCCAGTTTAATCCCGAAGGCGGCAATACGGTCGCGGATCTTGCCACGCGTAATACCAAGTACCTCAGATGCTCTGGATTGATTGCCATCGGTCAATATGAGGATTTCTTTCAGCATGATCCGCTCTACCTCCGCAATTACCTCGGCGTAGATATCCGTCGATCCTGATTCAAGCCGTTCGCGGACCATCGACTCGATCGAGAAGTGCCCCGAACTATCAGCCTGACTGGAGAGACCGAACTCGGCCGAATGATCAGGTGTGGATTGTGATTGCATCGTGCCTACAACTGACCTCCCATTAGATTCTGACTGAATCGAACTCGGGTCGAAGGATTCCGGCAAGCTACTTCGTGTTATTACAGTTCCAACGCAGTTGAGGATTGCATGCCGAATGACGGATTGCAGTTCTCGGACGTTGCCCGGCCAGTGGTGATCCATAAGTGCGTTCAATGCATCCTCTGCCAAGCCACTTAGTTCAGGTCGTTCCATTTCTTGTTTTCCACGGCGCAAGAAGTACTCGATCAATCCAGGAATGTCTTCCTTACGTTCCCGAAGAGTGGGCAACTGAATCGTGTAACCATTCAAGCGATACAATAAGTCCTGACGAAACTTGCCCTCTCTAACGAGTTCTTCCAAAGGTAGATGAGTTGCAGCAATAATACGCACATCAGTTCGAATCACGTCAGTCCCACCCACCCGTTCAAAGGCCTGCTCTTGTAGCAATCGCAGCACTTTGCCCTGAATCAACGACGACATGTCGCCAATTTCATCCAGGAAAATGGTTCCGCCATCGCATTTTTCGAACCTTCCAATCCGACGACGGTCTGCTCCAGTGAATGAACCCTTTTCGTGGCCAAACAGTTCACTCTCCAGCAACGCATCAGGTATCGCAGCGCAGTTGATCGACATAAACGGTTTATTCGCTCGGTTTCCATTGTCGACCAAAGCGCGAGCAACCAATTCCTTTCCACTCCCACTCTCGCCACGAATCAAGACAGGTAATCGTTGAGCGGCGACTCGTCCTATCGACTTAAAAACCTCCACCATGCTCGGACTAGTACCTATGAAGCACTCGTCGCTTTCGGAACTTCCAACCGACAACGCAACTGGTGCGTGAGAGGCCTTCTTTGCAGCCACTGCACTGGCCACCATCCGACGCAAACGCTCGATTTCCAAAGGTTTCTTCAGATAGTCGAAGGCCCCCATTCGCATGGCTTGAATAACAACGTCACTAGAACCGTCTGCGGTGATAATGATGACCAGGACCTGAGACTCGATGGCAACCAGCTTGCGGAATAGATCGAAACCGTGAGATTCCGGAAGATGCAAATCGAGAAGTACGACGTCGGGTTGCAGTTCCTTAAAGAGTTCGATCCCTCGCTTTCCATTGTCTGCAACGGAGAGGTGGTAATGTTGCGAATTGCCAAGGGCATTTTGCACAACAGCATGGACACTACGCTCGTCGTCTATCAAAAGAATTTTTACCATACAGTTCTGTCCACCTTTGACCTCCATTCTAGCGTGTCAAGTCGATGCTCAACAACATGCTCCCTACGCATCCATGTTTTCTTCCGAGAAAGTGTGATAGACTTGGGCTCGGTGCTATCAACCACTAAGGAATAGACTGAAGTTCAAGCCAAACTCGGTCATCAACACAGCTTTTCTTCGCAGTACCGTAGCAATGTCAGATAACGAAACTTCAGCAAGTAATGACGACTTGGCTTATGGCCGGATCTTGGAGTGTCTCGGTGGAGATCTGACTTTGCTGGATACGCTCGGGAAAATCTACCAAGAGGACTACCCAACCCTAATCGCCGAGATGGAAGTTGCATTCAAATCATCGAACGCGTCGGCTCTCAGAACATCGACCCACAAACTTCGTGGGCTGGTGGCGAACTTTCATGACGCTCAGCTTGATGAAGGGTTGGGTGCGTTGGAGAAGTTTGCTTCGGTAGGCGATGTCGCACATACACCGAATCTGCTCCCCGCTATCAAGCAGCGATGCGATTGGCTATCAAACGCATTAGGCGAGATCCTAGATAAGGCGTGATAGGATAGGATTGGAAGTGGCCCTTACCAAATTCAACGTGTTCAATGCCTGTCGCTCTTGTGGTCGAAGTGCTCCACATATTACTCCGAGACGAACGTCCACTTAGTACGGACGTTCGCGTAGCACCTAATTCCGTGCCTTCGTTTAAAGGCGATTAAAGGGGCGACGTTCGACCGCGGGACAAATTCATCACGAAGCTGATTAGAAAGAGCGCGATGAAGACAAAGAATAAGACCTTTGCAATCGAAGTGGCACCTGCCGCGATCCCTCCGAATCCGAAAATCGCAGCAATTAGGGCGAGAACCAAAAAAGCAAGTGCGGCTTGTAACATTATAAATTTCCTCTTTTCAAGGTTGTCCTAACGTCCACCTTACGAACGACGTGCTTGTAATCGTGGGAACGAACCCATTCGATGCAAGTGCCATGCCAGGATATTGGCTTGACTAGTTTTCGACACTAGTTTTTCGAGCGTGTTGTGAATGACCAAGCTTCGAACGCCCTAAGTTGGCGACTGAACCCAGAGCCAAAAGTCTACTTGTGCAAGACGGAGGTTATTGGCCGACCCTCTCGCGATTCACGTTGAATAGTCATCAATCGTGTTGACCGCTTCAAGATGCGCTCGACTCCGTCGGTTCAGCCCTCAAGGACTACTCAAGGAAACACCCCACGGCAGTTGCTGTAGCCATCTTTTTCGCTGGATTCTACGTAGGCTGGAAAGTGAAGCCCTGGTAAGTTTTCTCCCTGCGTGAACGGCTTCGCCTGGGCCAGGCCTTATTGTTAGCCCGAGCAACGCTGCTGGAGTGAATCTGGAAGGCTATGCAGTTTCGAGGGCCGGTCCCGTCGGCGTAGATTCTGTTGATTCGAGACAACTCCAGTTATGCTGACGTGGTAATTCACAACTATTGGTTAAGTACCAGGTTTTCGCGTTTTGAAACATCTAACTCGTCGAACAGATCTTGGAGCCTTTTAAAGTCCACTGGTTTGGTTAGATGGTGATCAAAGCCCGCCTCAAAAGCCAACTCCCTATCGGCAGGTTGTCCATAGCCAGTCGTTGCTACCAGACATACGCTATCGAGGTCCGATCTCTCACGAATTCGGCGAGCCAACTCGTGACCGCTCATCACGGGCATCGAAATATCGGAAAACACTACATCGGGCTTAAATGTCTCCAGTTTCTCCAAGGCATCCTGTCCATTTTCAGCAACCTGAACCTCGTGACCTAATTTTTCAAGCAAGCATTGAGTAGTGATGCGTGTGGCCCGCAAATCGTCTACCACTAAAGCGTGGAAAGAGCGATTAGAAGGGGCTTTCGTAGAAATGTTCTCAGGGAGAATTCCGATGGTAAGCGGCAATCTAACAGTAAAGCTGCTGCCACAATTGGGGCCGTCGCTTTCCGCATCCACAAAACCGCCATGAATTTCAACTAGGGACTTAACCAGAGCCAATCCAATTCCGAGCCCCGCTGATCCCCGTCCCTGTGCGTTCTCAATCTGGGAGTACATCCTAAAGATGTCCTTCAACCGGTTGGCGTCGATACCAATCCCATTGTCTCGCACTCGAATAACAGCAAAGTCACCGCGAACTAAAAGCGTTAGGGTGATTTTGCCTCCGATCGGGCTAAACTTGGCTGAGTTGTTCAATAGATTGCAAACAACTTGAGTTAACCGACACAGATCGCCGCAAACACAAGCGGCATCGCTTTCGTCGATCACCTCCAATGTCATACCGTTTTCCGAAATCAAGATCGAAGCCTCTTCGATCGCTGCTCCGACGACCGTACTCAACCTGCAAACTTGTTTGTCTAGAAGGACCTTGCCGCAGCCGATCCGGGAAATGTCGAGCAGATCGTCGACCAAATGAACAATCTGGTCCACCTGTCGGGCCATCATGGATCGAACGATTTCGACCTCCTTGCCCAGATCCATCATCTCTAATAGTTGTAGACCGTTCTTGATGGGGGCAAGCGGATTGCGAAGTTCATGGGCCAGTGTTGCCAGAAACTCATTCTTGCGTTGATCCATCTCGAACAGTGAGTTTACTTGCTCACACGCTTGCTTTTCGGTCAAATCTGGTGTTCCGCAAATGACTGTAGCTGTTGTCATTTTCGAGTGCTCCTGCAGTTCGTAATGGAAAGCAAACTCGGAAAGACAGTTCCCGTTTGCTCGTAGGTTGTTTCATTCTCTACGCGTATTTAAAAGCGAGAATCGCCGCATCCCATCAAAGTGGCCTGGCGGATTCCACTACGGGCAAACCACGATTCAAAGCGGGTAGCGGAAACCGCCATGTCGTATTGGCTGTTTACTTGATGGTCGAGAATGCACAGGTACCTAACAATTCAATCATATGCTTTGGCGGAAAGTTTTTGCTATGCGTTTAGATGATCGAATCTGTTTTGAAGGAGTGAATCGATGTTACGACGAAACGCCGTATTGAGCTTAGTGGCTTGTTGCAAATGAGAAAGACGATGACCAAGACAACGAATGACCAAAATGAAACACTCGTAGACACGATCGAGAATCCGATCACTTGCCAAGATGAGCCGATGGTCGACGTTCATCCAAGTGCTCCGCTTTGGCCAGTGATGGGAATGTATCCACTCGTCTTTCTCGTCGCGATTGCCGGAGCATTGTGTTACTTCGCGTATACCTACGTCAGGGTCTGTTGAAGATCCAAGAGGGTTCCACTAATGCCAGAAATTTCTCGCAGTGCGACTCGCTGTTGATAGGTGATCAGTGCGGTGCCCATACGTCCCCTACATCGAAGTCCGAACCACATCGTCCAAAGTTGAACATGAAGCATCGACTTCAAAAGTGGGAGAGGTCAAGTTTTGCCATTTGCCAGGCACTAGCGCTGCGCTAGGCAACTTACAACTGCGACTTACTTTAGTCGAATCCACCACAGGGCTTCCATTAATCCCTCGATTCCTTGGCGCCTTGCACTCGTATAGAAATTGATGGGTGAAGATTTGATGAACTTTTCAACGCACCCAAGATTCTACACAACACTCTTGAAAGATCTCGCAAATGACAAAGAAGCTTCTACTTATCGCAACCATGGTCGTAGTGTCCAGCTTACTCCTCGATACCAATGAGGCGCAGGCTCAAGGCTGGCGCAATTACAACCGTGGGTATAGCAACCTTGGACTCAACTCTCATGTCTACAGCTATCCCGCAAATCGCGGCGTAGTTTACTCAAACCGATCTTACGCTATTCAGATGTACGCACCCTACTCTGCCTACTCGTTGGGCTATAGCAACTACGGCGTTCCGAGCAGCTACGGATACGGAAACAATTTTGGCAACTCGTTTGGTTATGGCTATCCAGGCAGCTATGTCTTTCCTAGCGGAAACGGATACTGGGGCGGCTATGATTACAGAAGCAATTTCAATAATTATGGCTATGGCCCAAGTCTCGGTAACACGTATAGCCCTGGCGTGAGCGGATACGGTACTTATCGACGCTATAATTTTTAGTGGGCAGGTGTGAGCTTATCCAATGGACTGCAGTCGATGTTGGAAAGCGGCTGATTTTTATTTCCACACTTATAGATAACTGGAATTCAACATGGCCCTATTGCATGCACAAGCTGGAGAAGTCGTTGACGTAGGTCCGCTGGGAGATTCGCTGCCGGAGACTAAAACATGCGCACTGGTCAAAACACAGAACTTTGAAGTCATACGCATGGTGATGCTAGCTGGCAAAGAAGTCGCCGAGCATCGGGCCAAAGGCGAAATCATAGTGCACTGCCTGGAAGGATCGGTTCTGTTCAATATCGCGGACAAACAAGTTGAGCTGAAGGCAGGAAACCTAATTCATTTGAAGGCCGGTGAACGTCACGCGTTGAATGCAATCTCGAATTCAAGCTTGCTATTGACGATGTTCTTGCATCCAGACAGCGCGAATGCATAATTCAGCGATCAAAAACGCATATCGTAACCCGCCGGTCGTTGCTACCAGATATACGCTATCAAGGCCCAAACTCGCATTAACGGGCACCCACGATTCAATGCGTGTAGCGGAAACCGCCACGACTTTCTGGCTAAACGACTAATGGTTGCCACTGAGAAGCGATGCAGAATATCAATGACAGGTATCGCAGTTGACGCCGATGGCCCGCAGCACAACTAGCGAGCCAATTGTTTGTCGCCTAGATGCGATTGCGAGCAAACGCAATCGATTATGGTCCACCGAATGCTCTGGCTGTCGATTCAGTGAATTTCGATGATTCAAAATTGGAGAAAGAATAGAAATGGCAATCACAGAAAAAAACAAGATCCAATCCGGGAAGCCTGTTTGGTTTATCACTGGAT
>CAZVBC010000346.1:0-7903 GCA_964625155.1 uncultured Pirellulaceae bacterium | reverse complement strand
GACTACTTTTCTCTCGAGTTGGTCCAAGCACGATCACACTTCGGGGCAAACGCCTCAGCAGCGAGACCAGCAGTCGTACGTGGCTTGAAGGCTGATGATGTTTATTTTCGCATCACGACTGCACAAACGCTGGCAAGTACCTGCGATCCGTCACAGCCGCAAGCTGAATCTCAAATCACGCAGACGCTGGTCACACACATTCTTGATCCTCAAGAAGACATTTCGGTCAAGGTTGCTTGTGCAAAAGCGATCAAATCCATGGGAGATAAAGCAATTGTTTTATTGGCCGAACAGTTATCGCCCAGCCGTGGACAGGCTCGTAATTCTTTACTGCGTTCGTTGGCTGTACTTAGCCCGCATGTGGCGATCAAGGTAGGGCCGATCGCGGAAATACTATCGAACGAGAAAGAGACGACGGACAATCGTGCGGCGGCAGCAACCGTCCTAGGTGAAATGCGCGTCGGCGCGGTCCAGGCAATTCAGCAATTGCAAACAGTCGTTTTATCACCCTCGACCGACGCTCGTCTACTCGGTCCAGCGGCGATCGCCCTAGCACAGGTCGATCCAAAGTCTCGAAAGTTGGTGGCACCTCTTGCAAGTCATGACGATAGTTATGTTCGTGCGTGCGCTGCCCTCGCACTCCATTACTGTGGCGAAAACGGAATCTGCCTGCGAATCCTGTTGGAGTTACTCGACGATGCGGAAGATACACAAGTTCTCGAGGATACTTTGTTGGAACTTGGGGCTGCCGCAACTCCATCGTTAATTGCAGCCGTCTCTGACTCATCGGCAAACGACCAGCGGCGACTGGCCTGTTTTCGAGTTCTGGTGCGATTGAGTTCCACGGATTGGACTCCAGTGATCAATGCTTTGGGTGACCCGAATCTTGGAGATGAATTGGCGGATAACTTACAGGCGGAATGGGAGCCGCACATGAAGATTCTGCCCAATTTAGTACGCGAGCTCGCCAAAGCACCGGCTGGGTCTCCCAAACGTGAGCGAATCGAAGGTCTGATTGACTCTATGACTGGGGATCTTGGTGCCGATGGTGACCAACCGCAGTGGTCGGGTGGTCACGCCCTGTCGAGGCTACAGGTCGAGTCGCCTGAAACAGCCACTTTGTTACTTGAATCCGACGCCGAATCGACAGCGCTTCCTAAACGCTCAAAACCAGTTGCTTCACATGCTGACAGCGAACCGCAAGCTTCGTCCCCAGGTCCAATGCCTAGCCTTGCGGTTGATGAAGCGACCGACGCACCGTTGCCTGCATTTTCCGCCGGTGAAACAAATCGGTCAAATGCTGGTCAATCTGAAAATGATCGCCTTGTGCGTGTGTTCTATGGTACAAACCGTCTGCCATTAAATCGGGCCTTGTTTTTCTTGCATGACTGGCGCTGGCCAGCGGCTTGTGGGTTAGCACTCGCGACGATGATGTTTTGCATTCTAGTTCTGGCTCGTCAGAGACGATTGCGTTATGCGGTCGTAGCTCTCGCAGGCTTGATCATGGTCTGCATGATCGGTTTCCAAGCCGTTCGCAATCTGAAGCTGGTTCAACCGGAGACTGGTTCGACCGTTCAATACGGTGGTGAATTTCGTGATCAAGTGGATTTAGGAATTTGCGATGTGTCGATCCCACCTGGACACCAGGCAGGAGAGCTGGAAGCACCCGCTCTGCTGCGATTGGAGTTCAGTCCCGACGAGGCAAAGCACGTTGTCCTGCGAAGTACCCTGAGATTGAACCGAGATGAGTTTTACAACCAAATGGACGACGAAATGAACCGCAAGGGGAAGAATCTATTGGTGTTCGTCCATGGGTACAACGTTTCTTTCGAAGATGCGGCGCGAAGAACTGCGCAAATGGCATTCGATTTGGAATTTGCCGGTGCCCCCGTCTTTTATAGCTGGCCATCCTATGCCAATTGGTATCGATATGGTGACGACAAGAAGAACATCGAATTGAGTGTCGAACACATCAAAGAATTCTTGCTTGATTTGGCGACTCAAACCCAAGCGGATACGATTAATTTGGTGGCTCACAGCATGGGTACGGTCGGTTTGACAGAGGCACTGCGCGAAATCCATGCTCAAGATCAGCAGAAACTGTTCAATCAAGTGGTCTTGGCCGCGCCAGATATCGATGCCGATATATTCAAAAAGCGAATTGCTCCTCACATCCTCGAAAAAGCGAATCGCATTACGATGTATACTTCTGGGGCGGACCTTGCCTTAATTGCATCTCGCTATTTTAATCGTGGTCCGCGAGCGGGAGATTCTGGGAGAGGAATTACGCTTTACCCGGGTATTGAGACCATTGACGCGTCTGCAGTCGACACAAGTTTGCTGGGACATTCGTATTACGGTAGCAATGTCTCTGTATTACATGATATTCGTCGCTTGCTGGCGAACCAACCGATCGCGAATCGGCAGTACCTTCGTCCCGCATCTGATCAGTCAGTATATTGGACTTTTGACCCCACGCGCGTTGCCGAGTCGAATCCTATAAATCTCGTTCCGGTCAGGTAGGGCACTGTCCAATCTTCGGGCTGAAGGGTCGATTGGATCCGTTTCGGGTTGATATCAAAATTGCTCGACTCTCTAATGTCAGCAAGATTCCATGATCAGCGAGATTCCATGGTATACTTTTTTACCAATCCGGAACTGCGGTCCGGTGGGAATAGGATCTCCTGCGACACGCGAGGCTAGCGACGACAATTCGATGTTGTTCAACCACAGTTCGCAGCTCTTATGGCGTTTGAGTGTCGCTTAGAAAAGACTTGAGAATTCAATGTGCGGTATTGCAGGCGGATTGTGGTTCGAAGAACGTCAAGCACTTTCTGACAAGGTGCTGGACTCGATGGTCGATTCGCTGATCCATCGAGGGCCCGATGATCGTGGAATATATTCTGAGCCGCTAAGACGCGATGTCGCTGGCTTGGTTCCCGGAGTCGCGCTGGGGTTTCGACGCCTGTCGATCATCGATCTGCAGGGGGGCCACCAACCAATGGGAAACGAAGACGGCTCAATACAAATCGTCTTCAATGGAGAAATCTACAATTATCAAGAATTACGCCGACGCTTAGAAGGATCAGGGCATCGCTTGGCCAGCCACAGTGATACCGAAACGATCGTTCATTTATACGAAGATTTGAATCTAGGTTGTTTTGAACATTTGAATGGTATGTTTGCCATCGCCATCTGGGATCGTCGGCAGCGACAATTGGTTTTGGCTCGGGATCGATTGGGAAAGAAACCTCTGTATTACCAGTTTCGCGATGGCCAATTGCTGTTTGGAAGCGAATTAAAAGCGCTAGCTCAGTCACCTACTTTCGCAGCCGAATTATCGCCAGAAGCCATCGACCAATTCCTCACGTACCAGTACGTACCACATCCCAATACGATTTACCAGCATGTACGCAAATTGGCTCCTGGACACGTTGCTGTGTTTCGCGATAACAACTGCACGATCCATAAATATTGGCGCGTTTCATTGGGCACCGAACATGACATAACTCGGCGCGAAGCGGCGCAGCGCGTCGACGAGCTGTTTCGAGATTCTGTGCGATTGCGTTTGCGAAGCGACGTGCCGCTCGGTGCCTTCTTGTCTGGAGGAGTTGATTCGTCACTAGTGGTTGCCGTGGCCCAGCAGCAACTCGAATCGCCGATACACACGTTCAGCGTCGGTTTCCCCGTGGCGGACTTTGATGAAACTAAATACGCTCGTCAAGTTGCCGCTTGGGTGAACAGCGAGCATCACGAATATCAAGTTACACCGGATGCCGTTTCCATCTTGGATCAATTGGTTTGGCACTACGACGAACCGTTTGGCGACAGTTCGGCAATCCCGACTTGGTATCTATGCCAATGGACTCGTCAGCACGTGAAGGTGTCACTCAGTGGTGATGGCGGGGACGAGTTGTTTGCAGGCTACGATCGGTATCGTGCACTGTGGCTCAGTCGTTGGCTTGACCAGGCATTGCCCCTGCGCCGACTGTTAGGGAGTCGTTTTGTACAGCAACTCAAAGCTTCGCCTCGCGAGCGATCGTTTGTACGCAGGTTAAAGCGATTCGGTGAAGCGCTGAATCAACCGATGGCCCGAAGGTACATGAATTGGTTGCACATTTTCCCAGAGGCAATGCGAGCGTCGCTTTATCGTGATGAATTTGTCGAACGGCTTCCCAATACCGATCCGTTTCATTTTTTCGAGTCAGCTTGGAATCTGACTGGGAATCGTTCATTAGTATCGCGGGCTTCTCTAGCAGACTTGATCACTTATTTGCCGTGCGATTTGATGACGAAAGTGGATATCGCTTCGATGGCTCATTCGTTGGAATGCCGTCAGCCGTTTCTCGACTATCGCCTGGTTGAGTTCGCCGCTACGATCCCCGAAAAGCTCAAATTTCGTTGGGGCAAGGGGAAGCGGTTGTTGAGAGACACTTTTGACCGAATGTTGCCCCGACAAATCTGGACGCGGCGCAAAATGGGTTTTGGAGTTCCGTTGGCTCTTTGGTTTCGCAATGAATTGAGCCAACTGACTCGCGAACGGCTGCTCGGCACCGAGTCACGCTGTCATCAGTTCTTTCGACCTGAAACGTTGCAAGAAATTGTCGATCAGCATCTTTCGGGCGCAACGAACCACAGTTACCGTCTTTGGAATTTGCTGGTCTTCGAATCTTGGCTGCGGCGTTGGCAGAGGTAGGCCCGTCATTCGCAGCTTCCCCTGGCGCGGACGCTCAAGTTGCTCGCAATCCGCTCTGCAAATGTCCTTCGGCAAGAGAGAGTTTAATCCAGATTCGCACAAGGGTATGGCCCATGCAAAAAGTGCCACGCCTATGAGATTGAACATCATCTGAGAATTTGCCAATGTTTGCTCGATAGCCATGTCGCCACTGAGCCAATCGACAAAGTTCACAAACGGATAGAAACATGCAAGTGCTACGGCAATGGATATCAAATTGAACCACAAATGAAACAAACCTGTCTTCATTGCTCGGCGACCCAGTCCGACTGATGCCAATAGAGTGTCGCTGCATGTTCCCAGTTCGGCACCAAGCATCACAGCCACTCCACCAGCCAGCGTGAGCAGTCCCTTCTTCGTCAGTATGATTGCCATGGCCACCGTGGCTGATGACGATTGTACGACTAAGGTCAGGATCCCGCCCAATAAGGCTCCGCGGACAGGGTTTTCAGCCAGTTGCAACCAACCGGTTATGTGAGGCGAATCCTTGAGAGGAGCAATGGCTGTTTCCATTGTCAGCAGGCCAAAGAACAACATACCAAAGTTCAACACAACCTCGCCGGTGACTCGCCACTTATTGTTCCTTGTCGCCACCATTAATACAAATCCGATCAATAGCAAGACTGGCGAAAACGTACTTGCACCTACTGCCACAATCTGGCTGCCAAAGGTGGTGCCGATATTCGCGCCCAATACAATTCCCATTGATTGCCTCAGTGACAACAAACCGGAGTTGACGACAATCAAGGTAATGATGATCACAGCAGACGATGAATCCAAGATCACTGTAACAAGCATGCCAGTGACAATGCTTTTGAGTGTATTGGAAGTACTGCGCAACAGCCAATACTTCACTCGCTGGCCAAGTGCGAGATGAACTATTTCCGATAATCGCCTGACCGAATTTAGGAAGAGAATCAATCCACCCGCCAGCAGCATCAGCATTTCTGTCGTCATGATATCCGGTCTCTCCTTGACCGCATTATACCGCTTCAACTGACAACGAAGCTGGATCGTTCCGTTAAGGATTTGTGAATTCAGTCTGCAAAACTCAAAATCACGATATCGATAGGCTCGAATTGGTGTGCCGGTCAACGTGCGATGCGATCGTCTTGGCTCACTTTTGCCCTTGGACGCCGGAGCGGCAAGAGACTATTTGTGATTCAACGCACATGTAATTCCTTGATTCAAAAGGAATGGCGGATCATGAGCCGTTGCCGATCTTACGCGGCGCGATTGTTGCAAGTCGGCGGTTCTTTTATCATCCAACAAACCTGAAGGAAACAATGTGCTGAAGATTGATCATTCGCAGGACGATGCGTATCTCGCCGTGACCAAACTGCTCGAGTGTCGTAACGCTTATCCAGAGCGGCCAGAGCACGTTGAAAGAATAGATACGCACATCTCAACCGTGTTTTTGTCAGATCAATATGCTTACAAATTAAAAAAGCCGGTCAAGTTTGATTTCCTGGACTACAGTTCTATCGCGCATCGTTATAGAGCGTGTCAGGAGGAAATTCGCGTGAACAGCCGCATGGCTCCAGGCGTTTACGTGGATGTTATCCCAATCGTTCGTACCGCAGACAATTCACTGAAATTGAACGGGCACGGCGAGCCCGTGGACTGGGTCGTGAGAATGCGACGATTGCCGAGCAACGCCACTTTGGCTCACCTGATCCACGCCGGTCAAGTTACGTACGAGCATGTCCATTCAATTGTCAAATTGCTGCAACGTTTTTATCATTCAACATCTCGATTAGAAATCAGTCCACAAACCTATCGAGCTGAGATTTTGCGCCATGTATCTGCCAATCGAGCTGAGCTGCTAGATATTTCCCATCACTTGAGCGAATCGATTGTCAAACGCGTACACTCTGCTCAATTGCGATTTTTACGATTGACACCCGAGATGATCGATGATCGCGTCCGCTCGCATCAAATTGTCGATGGGCATGGCGACCTGCGTCCTGAACACGTCTACTTTGTTCCCGATCCAGTGGTTATCGATGGCATTGAATTTAATGCAGAATTACGACATCTCGATGTGTTGGATGAACTTTGTTTTCTCGCAATGGAATGTGCTGCCCAAGGAGCAGAAGCCATCGGCGAGCAGATACTCGCAGGCTTTTGTTTGGCAGCTAACGCACACCCTTCGATCAAGCTGGTGAAGTTTTATAAGTGCTATCGAGCTTGTGTGCGCAGTAAAGTCGCTGCACTCCGGGCCAGCCAGCTTGATGGCAACGCTCAGGAAGAAATGCTCGAATCGGCGCGCACTTATTTAACTCTTGCTGATCGCTATGCTGCCGATTTCGGCTTACCTTTATTGATCATGGTGTGGGGCGGATCGGGAACTGGCAAATCATCTATCGCGGAGGAAGTGGCCCAACAACTTGGTTGCGAGTTGTTACAAACCGACAAACTCCGTCTTGAGCTATTCGGGAGCCAGCAGAGTCCGTCAGCGTATGATGCTGAGCGATACAGTCCGACCAACCGCGAGCAGGTTTACAACGAGATGTTCGATCGTGCTGAGAAGTTGCTTACCAACGGTATGTCAATCGTCATGGACGGTACTTTTCTTTCCGCTCAACATCGACAGCGAGCATTTGATTTGGCCGCAGGTCCTACCGCGCAGTGGGCCTCGATCTATTGCCATTGTCCAAGCGATGTTGCTATCAAGAGAATTCGCGCGCGAGCAGAATCTGGTAGCTCGATATCGGATTTTCGTCCCGAGTTCTTCGCGCGGCAACGGCAGTCAATGGAGATAACATCGACACCGGTCATAACTTGCTCTGTAGATACGACGAATGGTATCCCACACATCGTACAACAAGTCTTCGACTCACTGTCTAACGCAAACCGTACCTCATCGTGTTGAGGTTGAACCTCTCGATAGTCAAGGGCAAGACGACTATCGAGGAAGAGTCGCGCGATTCTGGCAGCATCGACGAGCGCGATAGGCCAATCTCTTTAGAATTTCTTTATCGTAAAGTGGCAGTTGACGGACCACTTGATCACTTTGCAGCGTCGGCAACTCTGCAGCACGTATCACTTGCACTAACTCCTCACAATTCATGCGTTCGATTTCTGCGGTCGTAAGCTGCGCAATAGCAAGTTTATCATTTGCATTGCTAGTCAATGTTCGGAGGTGAGTGTTCATAAAGTCTCCTT
>CAZVBC010000345.1:0-7908 GCA_964625155.1 uncultured Pirellulaceae bacterium | reverse complement strand
TGCCAAGACAGTAAGCGGCATTAAGACCAAGACCTACAAAGGAGGTGGCTACAATGAACTCTCGATGGACGATACGCCTGGCAAAGAAAAAATCAATATCCATGCTCAATACGACATGGCTACGAAAGTGGAACACGATGACTCGCTGACCGTGATTAACAATCGAACGATCAGCGTTACGGGGACACACACCGAGTCTGTCAAAGGTGCTACGAAGATCACGATCCTCGAAGGTACCTACGATCACAAGGTATCGACCGGAAAGGCCAGCTACCATGTGCAAAGTGACTTGACCGAAAATTATATGGCCACGCAAACCACTAAGGTGACCAGCAATATTTCGATCGACTCGGGAGCTAAGATTGCGGTGACTGCAAAGGATCAAATTACTTTGCAGACCGGCGACAGTTTGTTGACCATGAAAAGCGATGGCACGATTCAATTGATCGGCAAGGCCATTCTGATCCAAGGCAACGACGAAATAAAACAATCCTCTGCTAAGATCGAACACACGGCCAAGAATAGTGCCCAGATGGGTGTCAATTCTCAGGTCGTAAAGTGCGATACCACGAAAGTTGCAGTTTCAGGTGCAGCCATAAATTCCTCAGCGGTTGGCATGCACGAAATCTCCGGCGCATTGGTGAAGATCAATTAAGTTCGTGTGTATCGATGTTGTTCGTTGGCTTTCAAAACCGGTTGAACCATGTACAGTCTTGTTGAAAACTTGGTTACCGAGGTTAAATCTTTCCTCGATCAACGAGACTTCGTCGCGTTATCGGTAGCTTGTACGGAAAGTGAGACTCCAGTAGTTTGGAAAACGCTCGAAGCAGCAGAAGCTGAGGTTTCTTCCGAGTTGTTCTGGATGTTTCAAGAACCGTTTGTCGACGCACCAACCTATGTTGCCACAATTGTCGCAGGCTTCAAGCAGCGACATAATATGGTGCGATTGCTGCAACCAGAACAGGACATGGAACAGTGGCCAGAGTTTCCGCAGGCCATTGAAGAGTTGACTGGACAGCCGATCGAGCAACTGAAGGAACTAATGCGGTTCTCACGCCAATTGCTGCCAGAGAAAACTGGCTTTGGAAGCGTGTGGGTTTTTTACCCTTTCTCAATCGAATCCTCAACTGCCTACTCTCAGTTCCTGACCGATCTACTGCGACATGAATTCCCCTTTCCTTGGTTCAGTGGGCTACGCGTGATCTTCCGTAATGACTCACGCGATGCTTGGATGGCTAAACGACTCTCCGCACTCGAGCGAACGCGGACCTTGCAGGTCGATTTTAGTTCGGCCGCGCTCAATCGAACGCTTGAGCAGGAGATTAATGACGACACGTTGCCTCTCGAACGACAAATGCAGAACGTGATGGTGTCAGCCGGAATCGATTTTTCGCACCGGCGATATTCAGAGTGTCTGGACAAGTATGCGTTGCTTTTTCGATATCATGCCCACACAGGTGATCGAGCGCAGTTGGCCGTTGCGCTCAATGGAATCGGTGAAACACAGATGGCGATGGGGCACGATGATGCTGCTCGCGATTCGTTTCTTTCGGCTCTGCTGCCCGCCAGTGAAGGCGAGCATTTTCCAGTCCCCGTCATGACGAATATATTGTTGAATCTCGCGCAGTACTACGAGAAACATTTGCATTGGACCGAAGCAGAAGGCTGTTTGCATCAATTGCAGTCGCTCGCCGCGTTACAGCGCAATCCACAATTGAAGGTGTTAATGCTGGAACGATTGGGTATCGCTCAGCATGCCCAAGGCAGGCACGATGCCGCAATTGAAACTTGGCTGGCGTGTGAAAGCGTTTCCGCTCAGCTAGATGTTCCGCAGACGCAAGAAAGCGTGCTGCAACGTCTGCGATCCGCATACTTGCAAAAAGGAGATGCGGCCAATGCCAGCCAGATGGCAATGCGGCTGCATGCGATAAAGACAGGAGCGCATGATGTCTGATGCCCCGCCAGGCCCAACCTGGGAAGAGCGCCGAGTTGCTCTCGATCAACGTATTTCCGAGAGCTTTCCTCCCCTTCCCAACGACTCGCCTATGAATCGCGCTGCCAACACGGCCACCACTGCGGCTGGTCGAGCGGTCAGCGAAATGGCTGGCGTCGGTGCGCGATATATCGATTCCGTCGCTTCATTAGGCGATCCACCTAAGACCAGCGATGGTCGTGGTTGGAGTGAAATGCGGCCCGGAGAAAAACTAGCGGCCGGATTGCGCCGAACTCAGCAAGCGGTCGGTGCGGTCATGGGGGCCATGGGTGTTTTGCAGGACATGGTCGACGTGGGTTTTGCGAATTTGACGAACCCCATCGCCAAGATGCTGCCAGCCTTCCCGGCCGCGACATTATCGAAACTATACGTTGGACTTCCACACGCCCATAGCCATCCGCCAAGTTTGATTCCCCCAGCTCCTCCAGTCCCTTTGCCAAGTTTGGGGCCAATCCTGCTGGGGACCTGCGTGCGAGTTTTGATTGGTGGGCTTCCGGCGGCGCGCTCAGGAGATTTGGGGATTGCACCAACTTGCTGTGGGTTTCAACCGTTTTTTCAAATCAAGACGGGTTCTTCCAATGTTTTTATTGGTGGTGCGCGCGCTGCACGCAGTCTTGATGTGTGTGTCGTGTGCGGCAAAGGGGAAGAAAGGCAGACGGCTAAAGGCGTGGAAATTGTTGCCAAGCCAGGTAAAGAGGTCAGTAAGTTTGCTGCAGGCATGGTGGCGCTCGGAATGGCCGCAGACCTTGCTGAAGCGGCTGAAGAGCCCGATCCTGCTATGCAAGCTGCGAAAGCTATGTCCGCAGCCATGGCCGCTGCTCAACTGGCCGCAGATATTGCTGCCGCTGCGCTAACAAAGTCGATGGGCACCGATCCTTGCATTCCGCCGGTCATGGGGCCACCGAGCATTGGTGCCGTGACAGTTGGCGTTCCCAATGTATTGATCGGAGGATTTCCCATGCCCAACCTGCCCGATCCTGCAGGTCCAATTTTGAACAAACTGAAGTCGATGATCGCCAAACTTCGCAGCAAACTGGGCAAGGGAGCCGGTGCGTGCGCGTAGCACGTTGATCGATGCCTACTCTGAACGAGCGCAGGTTGTTTGCACTGTGGCGTAGATCTTTTGATTGCACTCTTCAACTGACCCAAGCGGATACGATTCCATGGACAGAAATTGCCTGCAAGCTAGCGATCCTAGGTTTGTCGGCGATCCCGTCGATACCTTTACTGGCGCCGTACTCGATCGGCAACTTGATTTCAGGTTAGCCGGCCCACTTCCTTTGCAGTGGTGGCGTCGTTACGACAGCAGCCGTGCAAATCAACTGTTCAGTTTGGGTTGGGGTAATGTACACGAGTTTGATGTTCGATTGATTTTTGATATCGACGGCATTCGCTTCGCCGACACTTTTGGCGTGATTAGCGATTTCCCTCCGTTGGAAAGTGATGGTGCCTCTTATTCCGGCGCCGGCAAAACTCTAACGCGGATTAACTCGCGCACCTACCAACTGCATGAACACTCACTACCGGTGCGAGAATTTGTGTTCGGCCCTAAAAACACTGTTTGTAAACCGAGCCGGATTTTTGATTCGCGTGGAGAAATCCAATTCTCCTACGATTCCCAATACAATTTGTGCGGGCTGGTCGATTCACTGGGCCGGGCGATTGAGATCACCTTAGATCGTCGTGGGATAATTCAGGAAGTTGCCTTTCAGCAAGTTGCCCAGCGAGAGCGACGGGTTTTGGCAGCGTACAGCTACGACCAGCATGATAATTTGATCGGTGTGCGCAATCAGTTCGATCATGCGTTCTCGATGCAGTACGATTCTTTTCATCGATTAACGCGGCGCATCGACCGCAATGGTTACGCATTCGAGTTCGAGTACGATGCACGCGGTTATTGTGTCAAGACGGCCGGCGAGGATGGAGTGCTCGAGAATCGAATCGCCTATGTGGTTCCAGGTGAAACGACTGAGGTTACTCGTGGTAACGGTGGTCGTTGGCGATATCATTACCAGCTTGGGCGCTTGGCCCAGATTGATGATCCGTTGGGTGGCCAGGAGAAGTTTGTATATGACGATCAAGGTAGGTCGCTCCAAGATATCGATACCAATGGCAATGTAACGACAGCGATCTATGACGACACTGGAGCACTGATCGGAAAACGTAGTCCGTTGGGATTTGTTTCTGCTCGGCCAGTAGATTTGAACGAACCAGACCCACTGGCTCATCGAGTCGCTCAAAATGCTGCTGAATACGAATTCGGCAGACTAGTCAACTTGCAAGCCATCTCCACCGCTAAACCGACAGAACCTCCCGCTGCATCGGAGTTGAACGAACGTCCAGCAACCTATTTTGAGCAAGCAAATCTCTACTCGACGCCTGCGCTGGGGTTTGTAGTTGGGCGAAAATGGTGGCCCGAGCCCAGTTCGGGACGACAGTTTGACTTGACAGGTGATTTGATCCACCAGATCGATCGACATGGGCGTAAGCGACGCTGGATGTATGATGGAAACGGTAACGTTGTCAAGTATGTTGACTTCGATGGCGGGGTTTGGAGTTATGAATACGGATCGTGGAATCACTTGTTGAGTGAAACCAATCCGCTTGGGTATTCCAATACGATGGAGTACGACAGCCAGGAGAACTTGACATTATTTCAAGACTCAGGAGGCACGCGCAGCGAGTATGCTTACGATTTGAAGGATGCGTTAGTTGAAGTTCGCCGTCACGGCCAACTGCGCGAGCGTTACGAGCGTGACTCAGCCGGCAATCTCACCGCCAAATACGCCGCCGACGGTCGCCTACTGCTGAAACTCGAATACGGTGAGGGCAATTTACTTAAGAAAAGAATACTGGCATCAGGCGACGAGCATACCTACGAATACGATGCTTCAGGCAGGGTGTTAAAGGCTGCTACGAAATCAGATGCTCTGGAATTCAAATATGACGCATTGGGCAACCGAATTTTGGAGAAGCGAAATGGACTCGGTATCGAGCAAGAATTTCGGGGCTGGAGAGCACTCGGCAAGGTTACCTTCTTAAACAAATTCGCTGTACGATACGAAGTAGATAGTAACGGAGCATTGGTGATTACCGATCCGTGTGGAGGGCGACAACGTATTTCATTTTCTCCTAATGGCACTATAGAAAAAACTCTTAGCAACAATTCCTCAGAAACAGTTGTCTTTGACGAAGTTGGGAGATGCCAGTCAAAGACGTACCGACGAGCTGGTGGGAATTCGTGGAGCCGCAAGTATGTTTGGTCAGGCGAAGGCGAGTTACGCAAAGTCGAAGATTCGATCAGTGGCGCAACAACTTATGGATATGATGCGGCCCACAGGTTGATCAAGCGCTCGCGTTACAATGTTGCGACCGATGAATTTCAATTTGATGCAAACAACAACTTAATCAAACAACCAGGCCTATCCTCGGTTATTTTGCGCGAAGGAAACCGCCTTGTCTCAACTACTAGCGAAGTATTCGAGCACAACGATCGCAATCACATCTCGAAACGCACATCTGTAGTCGGTGCGACTGAGTATTTCTATGATAGTTACGATCAATTAGTAAAAGCAGTTACGCCCGCTGGCGTTTGGACTGCAGATTACGATACAGAAGGGCGCAGGATCCGAAAGACATTCAACAGTCGTACGACAGAGTATTATTGGAGCTCTGACCAGTTAGCTGCAGAAATCTCCCCCGATGGCGAAGTCCGGTTGTATGTGTACACAGACGCAATGGCCATGATGCCATTTATGTTTATTGACTATGCCTCGCTTGACTCAGACCCTGCTTCAGGCAAAAGATATTTTATCGTTAGCGATCAAATTGGTACCCCTGTTGGAGTTCTTGACGACGGCGGCAATGATGTGTGGCGCGCCTCCATTGATCCATTCGGTTCGGCAAGAATTAGCGTCAGCTTAGTTCAATTCGATCTGCGGTTTTGCGGACATTTTTGGGATGCGGATCTGGGTTTAAATTACAATCGATATCGCAATTTCGACCCATCGCTTGGAAGATATCTAGAGTCCGATCCGCTGGGCATAACGGGTGGCGCCAACCTCTACGCCTATGCGGTTAATCCGCTTTCCTTCGTCGATCTATTCGGACTTTCTTGCCGGTGGTGTGTAAAGAATAATCATAAGGGAAAATGCCCAAAAGAGCATGAAGAAACTGAAATAGTTTATGTGCACGTCGACAAGGATGGAAAGGTTGTTTACATAGGCATTACAAATGATCCTCAAAGGCGCGCACAGGAGCATGCTAAATCAGTCCAGGCTGGGGATAAATCTGGAGTGACGATGATTGTTGTTTCTGATAAGCTTTCGCATGCTGACGCAAGAAATGTTGAATCTCTTGCAATTCGAGCGAGATTAGATGCTTCAAAAGTAGATACAAGTCAGAGTATCGAGTCACAGCTTAGCCAAGCAGGACTTGACAACGCGAATCGTGGTAGGACGGATGACCGAAGGGCTGAATCCCCTGGCTCTGGAGCGGGCGTTAGCGACACGAGAATTACCGGTGAAGCATATGATTTGACCAACGGTGGAGCAAGAATTTAAATAGGAAAAATTACAAATGAGTTTACCCGTAAACAGGGACGCTTCACTGGAGTCAGTTCAACTAGCAGCGCAAGACGGTGATCGCGAAGCACAGCTTTCACTTGGCTACAAATACGATATCGGTGAAGGGGTTCCTCAGAGCCTTGCAACTGCGGCCCACTGGTACCGGAAAGCAGCAGATCAAGGACTCGCCGGTGCACAATTTAACTTAGCTGAAATGCTACGAGATGGGGTGGGTGGCAGGCAATCTGACGATGAGGCTTTTGAATGGTATCTGAAAGCCGCCAAGCAAGGGCATGCAAAATCGCAATTTAACGTGGCTATGATGTGCGTTAAGGGCGTCGGTACACGCAAGAATGATCAACTGGCTTTTGTATGGTTTTCAATCGCTGCCGATAATGGTGCAGATGGCGCGGCTCAAGCACGAGACATTGTCAGCAAGGGACTTGGGGTGCAGAGAGCAGGGGCCGAGAATTTGCTTCGACAAATTCAAAGCGAAATGCAAGGTGTTCCGGTTGCACTCCAACCCGAACCATCGAGTTCCGAGAATAAAAATCAGAAGTGGGTGTTTGCCGAAGCAATTTATCATGGCCGCCCACTTTTAATTCGGGCAAATTCAGGCGTCGAGAATATGATCGGGACTGAAGGATTTGCTTTAAAAATTGGCTTCGCCATCCCGTTGCGCAAGCCAAAAGAAAATGGCCTGCCTTCCCCAAGTGAAAACGAACAACTCAATGCGATTGAAGACATTATTCTAAGAGAATTCGCGCTTAGGTCGTCAGGGCAGCATGTCCTCACCTTGACCACTGGATTGATGAGAGAGATCGTGTTCTACGGCCCAAAGGAAACAGACTTTAAAGCCGTTCAAGAATCCGTGCAGCGCCAAATCTCTACGCATAGTGTTCAGGTAAACGCCCTGCTTGAGCCTAATTGGGAATCATACCGACAGTTCGCACCACAATAGCCCCTGATGATTGGCGTCAATGGTCTTCGTGTCTGCACCTATTTCGCAGAACTTGACGGAACTCGTTACGTCAGCCGTCTTCACGACCACTACATATACTGGTGCTTTGGGTTATTGGCTAGAATATCAGTCAGCGATTTGAGTCGTTCTCCGGGTGGCTTCCGTGAATATACGCGGCAATTCTCTCAGCGGCGATCACCGCCGTATCGGTGAGATTCCTGATCCTTTATGTGGTTCCAATAAAGCCTATGGCTTTCCCGCCAAGTCTTCGCGGTGACTTCGTGCCGTCTCCGTGTAATTTGTCTTCGACGGTGCCGTCGGCGAATGTTAGTTTCTGAGGTTCAACATCGCGAAAATGGTGAGACTCACTCTCGCTTGTCGCTTTGGAG
>CAZVBC010000344.1:0-7965 GCA_964625155.1 uncultured Pirellulaceae bacterium | reverse complement strand
CGATTCGTCTCATGGGAGCAAGCTCGCTCCAACGTTTCGATAGACTAAAGAGCCCTTGGTCTGTCAGCCACTGGCACCTAGTTATTGAGCAGTTACGATCTCACGATCATTGTGGCACGATTCGATCGCGGATCCTGGTTGTGTGGTCTACGGATGTGTGACGATCAGTAACCGTTGGGATGCGTCATGTGCCAGTTCCAAGCTGTGCGAACTACGTCTTCAATTTCAATGTAGTGTGGTTGCCAACCGAGTACGGTAAACGCTTGACGACTATCGGCCACTAACTCCGGCGGGTCTCCTTCACGTCGTGGCGCGACTACGACTGGAATGGGATGAGAAGTTACACGGCGGCAGGCTTGGATTACAGAACGCACGCTTTGTCCCTGTCCGGTACCAAGATTTAATTGCAGGTTGCTGCCAGGCTGAAGTAACTTGAGAGCTCGCAAATGGGCATCGGCCAAATCATCCACATGCACGTAATCTCGAATACATGTTCCATCGGCAGTCGGGTAATCATCACCAAAGATAGCCACATGAGGACGCTGGCCTAAAGCGACTTGGAGAACGATAGGAATCAAATGCGATTCGGGATCGTGCGCCTCACCAATTTCACCACTAGGATGCGCGCCGGCTGCGTTGAAATAGCGGAGTGCGGCAACTCCGAAGTTGTAAGCATGCGCATAATCGGTTAAGGCGTGTTCGATCACCAGTTTGGTAAATCCGTATGGATTGATCGGTTGTTGGAGAGTTGTTTCGGCGATCGGGATTACTTTGGGTTGGCCGTAAGTAGCGGTCGTACTGGAAAAAACGATTCTCCAAACTTTGGCTTCGCGCATCGCCTCCAGTAATTCTAAAGTCGCAGCGACATTATTCTGGTAGTACAGCGCAGGATGTTGTACCGATTCTCCGACCAAAGCAAACGCTGCGAAATGCATCACTGCGTCAATCGAATGTGCTTGTAAGACCTCGACTAATTTGCGGCGATCGGATAACTCACCGACTATCAGCGAACCGGCAGGTACAGCCTGACGATGCCCTCGAGAAAGATTGTCGTACACCCATACGCGGTGCCCAAACGAGATCAATAGTCGTACAGTGTGCGAACCCACATAACCCGCACCACCAATCACCAAAATATTCATGCCACGGTCTCAAATGCTTGTACCATTCGCCGCAAAAGGTCATATTCGCGCGAACGGGAATCTAACTTGTATCACTTTTCGCTTTCGGCATGATCGATGGCGTAACTAGAGTCCGAAAGAGATGGATGCGGAAACGTCAATTTCGTTTTCGAGAATAATCCGAGCCTTAACGACGTTTACTACGATGGGTACCAGCAAGTTACAAAAGCTTCGTGAATCTGGACGTACTGCCGAAGCCCCAACCACAACTTCCACTTCGACCAATTGGTATCAAAAGTTCACCGACTATTTGCGTTCCGAATGCCATTTGGCAAGCAACACGGTCGAAGCCTATGGCCGCGATTTGCGCCGATTGTTGGGGTGGCTCGGGAACTCACCGGTGAATCACCTAAAGTTGGGCGATTTGTCCGAGTTTATTCAATCGCTACAAACGGAAAAACTGGCTCCGTCATCAGTTTCACGCATGATTGTTTCCACGCGCATGTTCTTCAAGTACCTGCAATTGGAAGGTGTTATTCGCGACAACCCGTCCGAATTATTGGCTACACAAAAAATGTGGCAGCGCATTCCGCAAGTATTGACACCTGCCGCAGTAGATCGGTTTCTCGCTGCGCCCAAAAACTATGACGGTTTAGGCATTCGTGACCGAGCCATTCTTGAGCTGTTATATGCGACAGGCTGTCGAGTATCCGAGGTCAGCGATCTGTTGTTAGCCAACGTCCATCTGGATGAAGCGTTCTGTCTGGTGCAGGGCAAAGGATCCAAGCAACGCATGGTACCCCTGGGCCGAAGAGCCATTGAATGCATAACGATTTATTTGCAGCAGCAACGACCACGGTTGGCGGTGGCCAGTCAACCCGACCAAACACCTTGGTTACTCCTTTCTAAATCAGGTAAACGACTACGACGCGAAGCCATTTGGGAGTTAGTTAAGCGTTACGCTCTGCGAACCGACATCGATCCGAACATCAGTCCGCATACTCTGCGACATAGCTTTGCCACGCACATGTTGGCTGGTGGAGCTGATCTGCGGCAAATCCAAGAGATGCTGGGTCATGCGAGTATTCAGACCACTCAGATCTACACCCAAGTTGAGAGCTCTCGGCTAAAACGCATTCACACCAAGTTCCATCCAAGAGCGTAATTGAAACGCTGCGCACTGTTTTGCACTTTGAATCTCATAGCGGGCGAAATCGCAAAACGCCGCGAATCGTCAGTTGTTGCGTAGCCTATTTCCTTGGAGGAGCGAATTTGATGCGATCGATCAAGCGGACGATATCTTTTCCTTCTCGATGCCCCGTGACTGCGGTAACTGCGCCAATCAAGTTTACGTAATGCAGATTGTAATCGGCATCGATCTCCACTTCCGGCCCTCCCTGTTCCTTGGGGCCAGCCCCGCCCACGACTTGCAACACGTGCTGGCGCAATCGCGCAAAGTCCGTACCAAATGACAATTGGTCGTTCAATATGATTTCTGCCAACTGGCCGTCAGCGTTCGATTTTAGCCGTAACTTCAACGGCAATTCGCTGAAATCCGGAGGCGGCCCCCCGCCAGCAGCAGCCAGTGGCATTTTGACATTGAAGTCACCTTCTTGCGCACTAACTTTGAAGGTCACAATAAAGAAAATTAGCAACAGAAACACGATATCGATCATCGATGTCATCTGTAGCTCAGCTTTGGTCTCTTCGGTTTGTCGGTGCCGAATTTTCATTGGCTTATAGATCCTCTTTCACGCGTAACGCAAACTTCTCAAAGCCTTCTTGTTGGCAGCGATTGATTAAGTCTTGCACTCGACCTGTGGCTACTGCCTGGTGAGCACGAATGATAATATTTGCATCTTTAGCTGTCTTTTTCTTGAGTTTCAGCACATCCAGTTCGGGTACCAGGCGAGTCCGAATCGCCTCGATTGAGGTTTCGACTCCACCCACGACCACCGTGCCACTGGAGGTAACGTGCAAAATGATGGGGAACTCGAGTGGTTGTTCAGCGGGTTTGGCCAGTTCGCTGACCGGCAGTACAACTCGATCGTTCTGTTCGCTCTGCGAGAAGTTGATCAGCACTGTAAAAAAGGCGATCAACAAAAACGTCATATCGATCATCGGTGTCAGGTCTGCTTCAGCGTTGATGGATTCTCGTTTCTTTCGAAGCCGCATGCTCGTTCCTTTCTCGACTGAGCCCAAATTTACAGCTTGCCATCT
The DNA here is from genome assembly GCA_964625155.1 of uncultured Pirellulaceae bacterium. Classification (GTDB taxonomy): domain Bacteria; phylum Planctomycetota; class Planctomycetia; order Pirellulales; family Pirellulaceae; genus Aureliella. The sequence continues at coordinate 4,624 of CAZVBC010000344.1, read as the reverse complement.
ACTTGCCAGCCTCGAACCGCTCCAGCAAATTCTCGCTCTCAACACCCACTTTCAAAGTCAAGCGTTGAGCACGATTGCGCAGAATATTGAAGATCGCAATCGCCGGGATGGCGATCAAGAGTCCGACGAGCGTAGTAAATAGGGCCGTTGAAATTCCCTTGGCCAGTTCGCTTGGCTTGGGCGTTGAAGGAGCGCTCGCAATGACTTGAAACGTCACGATCATACCTTGAACCGTACCGAACAAACCGATCATGGGGCTGATACTGCCGATCAAAGCGATGTAGCCCATTTGATGTTCGAGTTTCATGGTCTCTTCTTCGCCGACTTCTTGCATTGCTTCAACAGCATGATCGTATCCACGATCTAGCTTAGACAAACCCGCAGACAAAACTTGTCCAAGAAATGATTCGTCGCTGCGCACCATTTCGGCGGCGGCTTGAACATTCCCTTCGCTGATCTGCTGCTCGACTCCTTCGACCAAATCGACTGGACAAACGTTTTCCATGCGTAGTGAGAGAATATTCATGACGACCAGCGATAACAACGTAATCGAGATCGCTAGAAATACGATCGTGTAGTAGGGCCCTAAAGCATCGTACGTCCACGCTAACAGGTTGCTAGGAGCGGCTGGAGTCGTTGCAGCACCATTTTGTGCAGCCGGTGCAGCCGGTTGTGCGGCAGCAGGAGCCGGACCTGCGGCGGCCTGACCAGCAGCCGGTGGATCCCCCGCACCTGCAAACTCTTTGGCCAGTGCGTCGGCTTTTTCTTCTTGCGAAAAAGCGCAATTAGAGACGACCGCACCTATCACCAATACCAGAACGTTACGGCCAACGAATCCAGCAAGATACGAGATTCCAAGTTGAATTTCCAATCCTCGCATGCAGTCACTCCAGTCTTACGAATGAAAGTTTTTGTGTTCTTAGTATGCGCCAAAAGGGTGTTGGTCTTTACCAGCCGTATCGCATCAGCTCACTGCTGGGAATCACCACGGCGGTCATTTTTTGTTTGCCCAAGAGCTCGATGGATATTGCGACGTCAAGCGTTGACGTGCCTCTTGAGCACGTTGTGGATGATTGGCTTTGGGCCACAATACCGTCAAATGATAAAGCGCTTCGGCATGACTTTCAGGATCAGAGAAGAAAAGCAAATCTGTGTGTAAGTAGGCAATAATTGCCCGAGTTACTTGGCCAGCTTCAGCGTGGCAGAAACCTTGTGCGTTGAAAATCTTGGCAAACAAAGCTTGGTCTGTCGAGTCATACTTTTGGACCATGGCTTGCAACTGGACGAGTGCATCTTGGGGCTGGCCACTGCGAGCCATACAGACCGCTAAGCCAACTTCTGCATAGTTCTTCAAGCGAGTCATTTCTGGCGTCGAAGCGGTTGCGCCTGCAAGTTGGTCAAATCTCTTTTTTGCTTCAGCATGTTTCGCTTTGCGCAAGTCCACCTCTGCCAGCCAGTAAACACCTCGGGCTTTCGTTTCCACCGCAGACGCTTTGGTCAGCGCACTGAAATAATTCGCCGCTTCGTCTGGCTTGCCAAGTGCCAAAGCCAACTCCCCCAACGTCTCAGCGAGCGTATACCAATGAAACGTCTTACTGTTCTTGGTCGCAATTTGCAACAAACTGGCTTTCGCAGCGTTCTTGTCACCGGTACCGGCAAGCGCGAGCTTGGATTCACAATATGCTCGATAAAAATCGTAATCCTGCTTGGCAAACGGCTTGGCAATATTGGCCGCATTTACCTTTTTGAGTTCGTCGTAAGCCTGGTCGTATTGATCTTGCAACATCAACTCGCGGGCTCGATCTAACCCTGAAGGTTCGTCATCAAAAGTTATCTTTCTGATGTCTGCGACCTTATACTCTTGCTTGTTTCCCCGCACTTCGATCACGACTTTTTCTGGGGTGATTTCGACAATCGTACCGTTGGCTGGTGAGCCTTGCAGAGGAAGTAACCGATCTTGCGCCGAAGAGTAAAACGTGGCTGAGTTAATCCAAAGCGTCATGCCAACGATCAAACTGGTACGAATCGTCATGGGGCGATTATGTTTCATGTGTTGGCTATGATTGTGGTATGTCGATCTATACATGATTGATTTGAAAATCTAACGAGTAGACTCGCTTTTGCTCGCAATTGGGCGAGCCTGTAAACCGATCGGAGGCTTGCCGGCGTCTTGCTGAATTCGCTTGAGTAAAGCATCAAATTTCGCCCGCATTTCTTTACCGCCCAGATCGGGATAACCTAGGGCAGTAGAATTTATGTCGGATATCGCCCGCTCCAACAACTGTGCCTTGTCCGTCCCTGATTTGCTGAGTGCTAATTGGTGACGGCAATGAGCTAGTTGCAAGCGAGCTTCAAAAAACTGCTCCGTAAACTTTGGCTTACCTGCAAGCGCTTGCGAGATCTTGCCCCACCCCCAAATCACATTGACACCCGAGCCGCGGCTGGCAGGACGACCACCTTCGATTGCAAGCTGGAAGGCTTGTGGCGTCCCTGCAGCAGCCCAAGCTTGGTAGATTCTTGCTGCCTCGATTTGGACGTCGATCATATTGCCGTTCGACTTGAGAACCTCATAAAACTGATCGAGGGCAGCAGAAAAATTGGCTTGCGCGGCCAGTCCCTTGCCGATTTCCATGCGGATCTGGATGATCGCACCCGGGGGCTGTATCCAACCGGGCTTGGTCGACTCGGTTTGCAGAATCTTGGAATACATCTCTGCGGCGCTAGCCAGTAATACTGCGCGCTGCTGGCGACCGGCCACGGTTGTCGTGTCAAAGCTTTCTGAGACGCTCGAAAGGGTTTGAGCAGCCCAATACTGGGTGGTGAAGCTATCGCTACTGGCAACAAGTTGGCCAAGTAGCAGTGTTAGTCCGTTTGCCAGTTTTTCTTTCTTGGCGATGATCTTTTCCTGGTCCAACGACTCTTTCAAATCCTTGGCCAAACCGACCATAATCCCCGCAAGTCGTTTCTTTCCATCGACATCATTTCCAGCAGCGGCCGTCATTTCATTGATAATCCGTTGCGTTTGCTCCAATATCGTCGATTGTTCACCCGATGCGGCCAACCCACCGATCAGCAAATGCAAACTGGTGCGATAGACGTTTAAAAGCGAGTTCGTATCGGTCACCAAGTTTGGATTACTGCGTACCAACTCCAGTGGCATTAGGTCTGGTTGACTGAGCAAAGTCGCCACTTCGTCTGTTTTCCCTAGATTTATCAGCAGACGCAACAAAATGCTTTTGGCTTCAATTGCCCGTTGGTCATAATCCGCTTTGGACAAGCCAGTTAAGCCCAACTTCAGCATGTTCATTGCGCGATCTCGCACCTGATTTAGCTCGGTGCTGGACGTTCCCGCTGCCAATTTTGATCGTTGCTCCAAGTATTGCCGATACAGGACTAATCCCAAATCCATGCGCAGCGCCGATGCGCCACCGGAGTCTGGCGGGACGAGGGCCAGATACTGCTCTGCTTTTTGCCAATCACCTTGGATCATGGCGATGCGTACCAAAGCGGAAGCTGCCGACTGGGCCGGTTTGGAACTCGGCCAGGTCTTGACCAAAAACTCAGCAAATGCACTGAGCAGATCCACCGATTCCGTAGCAGGTTTCGTCTGCTCCTTGAGCATTTCGCCAAAACCTGCCAAGGCGACACTGGCGCTGTCGACGCCTATTTCTGTTCCTGGGTTACTGCGCGAGAGGAACTCGCCAATGGCAATTGCTTCCCAGCTTTGTTTATCTTGGGCCAGTTGGTAGCCTAATTGAAACCGAGTTTGACGCAATTGATCTCGATCGTCGGTACGTTTGAAAAGCCGCAGAGCGATTCTCAGCAGTTCGATCGCCTGCCTTCGATCACCTGTCGCTGACTGCTCAGCTTGATCAAGTTCTTTCTGAATCGCAGGCTTTTCTTCATCGGCCGCAGTTTTTAATTGCTCTCGCAAAATAGCGATCGGAGACGATTCGAGCCGGACGATGCGCTCTTGCGCTGCAGTGAGTGCCTCACCGAAGTTCTTTACTTTGGGTAACTCTTCCACTTCTGGGGATTTGGCTTCGATTCCAAGGCCAGCCAACATCGATCGTGCCCGCTCTTGATGTGACGAGAATCGCAACAAGGCTTGGATGCCTTCACGTGCGTCGCGTCGCAGTCGAGGTGCCAACCGATCGCTAGAGTCTTTGGATAAAAGGGAATTCGCCCAATCGATTCGAGCTTGAGCCAATGCAAGTTTGAAATCCAAAGTTTCAAGCTTTGTGCGTTCGTCGGGACGAAGTTGCTTTTCCCATTTTTCGGCTCGATCTACTGCAGCCGGGAATTTGTTTTCAGTGGTTGTCGCCAGCAATTTTATCCACTCTGTCATCGCTTTAGTTTGCAACGGACGCAGCAAATCGATTCCTTCGTTATCGATAATGCGCTGATAACCATCAATGGCGTCAGGCGTTTGTTGCAGGTCTCGTTGAATACCACTGCGGAAATAGAGGGCGGAATATCGCAACAAAATGCGGTCGGCCTCTTTTGCAAAGAACTCAGAATAGGCTTTGGCGGCGTTTGCAAGCTCCTGCTTCCAAGCTGTGGATCCCAATCCCTGACTGCGTCCTCGATTTTCGATGGCATAAGCCACCAACAATTGGGCTTG
>CAZVBC010000343.1:0-7976 GCA_964625155.1 uncultured Pirellulaceae bacterium | reverse complement strand
CACACGAAGTCCTGCGTCATACCGCACAAGCTTCGTTGTACTACATTATTAATACAATGACTCACATGCGAGGTCAAGTAACTTCCGCAACTTTTTTCTTAAGTTGCCGGCGGCACCGCATGAGCTCACTTTGCTTCCTCCGACGCCAGAGCGTTGGTAAAGCCGTTCACGATGAAACTGCGGATGCCAGGAAAGGAATTGCAGTGTTGTCTTGTCGAGGCAGATGAAGCTGAAGAGCGGTCGCTGCACTCACAGAAAGAAAAAATGCGTGGACCAATTCGATTTGAAACGCAGTGTACGCGGTGAACGCCGAGTTGAGGTGAGGTTGGCTAAATACTAAATATTCCCAGAGTAACAACGGAAGCTACGATCACGTGTATCTTCTCTGGAACAAAAATGAGACAGCGCCACTTTCGATCAGCAGGAAAGCGTTTGCATCTTGTTTTAGCTACGAACTTATCTTTCTCGGACGCGGAACTGAACGAGATTGAATCGTTAATTCAAAAAGCTCGTCGTGAGGGTCGCTAAGGAATAGTCGCGAAACAAGCGACGGATTACCAGCAGCCATTGTGTGGCAGGATGGCTTGGTATCCATGAATCATAGCTTGCACTCCGAATCGTTTAACAGTTAGCCACAGCAGGCGTACTCGGATGTAAGGCGATTGCACACATACGCCTGCGCGGATTTAAAGTCCGCGCGCTGAGCTGGGTACTCGTGGATCGGAAGCGGCGTGGAGTTGTCCGTCGGTAGTGAACGCGACGGCTTGTGCAACTGCCAGCGACTTCTGCCGCTCGATTGTATGGCCTAATTGTGTCAGAGCATCTGTGCTGGTTTGTGGAAATGCGGATTCGCAGAGCGTTATATCGGGTGACCATTGGTGGTGAATACGTGGAGCTGAAAGTGCTTGTTCAATTGTTTGGCCGAGGTCCAGTACTCGCACTAGCACTTGTAGCGTCGTGGTGATGATCTTCGGACCTCCGGCAGCGCCGCAAGAAAGGATCGGTTTTCCTTCTCGGTTCAACACGATCGTAGGACTCATGCTCGACAGCGGACGTTTTCCAGGTGCAACGGCGTTCGCTTGAGAACCAATTAAGCCAAACGCGTTGCGCACTCCGGGTGCAATACTAAAGTCGTCCATTTCGTTGTTCAAGAACACTCCTGTGCCGGGGACGATCATCTTCGAACCGAAGGACGTATTAATCGTCTGAGTCAGGGCAACGACATTCCCTTCGTCGTCGGCGGTAGTCAAGTGAGTAGTGTGTTTACCCGGTCCAAACAGATTCTCCACAGCCTGTGGCGGTGTGCCATGCCCAGAGACTTTCGAAGCCCGCGATAAATCGATGTCGGACGCACGTCCAGCCAGATACTCGGCATCGATTAAACCTCGTGGCACCGTGGCGAAATCCGCATCTCCGAGCCAATGAGCGCGGTCCGCCATGGCTCGCTTCATAACTTCGATCAATAGGTGCAGTCCGGCGGTTGGCGATTGTGCGAAGATTTGTTGTAACTCAAATCGCTCCAGCATGCCGAGCATTTGGGCGATGTGAATCCCGCCAGAGCTGGGTGGTGGAAAACCAACCACTTCGTGCTTTCGATAGCCGGAACGAATCGGTGTACGATTGCGGATTTCGTATGCTGCAAAATCTCTGGCGGTCATGATTCCGCCAGCAGCACGCATCATGCGGTCGGTTCGCTCAGCGAATTCGCCTTGATAGAACCAACTGGCACCCTGCTCGGCAATCATATTAAGCGTGCGAGCCAGATCGGGTTGACGAAAAACTTGGCCTGCCGCTATGGTCTTCCCGGAAGAATCGAGGACTACTTGAGCCGTCGACGGGAATTGTTTGAATGAAGCAGCGTGGCTACCAAGATTCCGAGCCAAGACTTCATCGACCGCAAAACCGTCCGCCGCAACTTTCGCCGCACGGCCAAGCGATGATCGCCATGAGATCTTGCCAAACCGAGCGGCAGCTTCGGATAAGACAGCGACCAGCCCAGGTACACCAGATGCTAAAGGGCCAATTTGACTGAGCTTCGGATCCGGCGAGCCGTTGCGAAAAAACATTTCCGGGGAAGCTGTCAACGGAGCTCGCTCGCGGCCATCAAGTGCGTGGATTTGCCCTCCGGCTAATCGAATCAACGCCAAACCACCGCCACCTAAACCTGAATTGTGAATGTCAACAACGGACAACATCAACGAAGCAGCCACAGCCGCATCGATTGCATTTCCACCCTGCTCGAACGCTTCGATCGCTGCCTGACTGGCCAGGGGATGCACAGTTGCCACCACTCCCTTTTTCCCAGTCGCCGACCTAGTGTTGACACTGGCATTGAGAGATGCGACAGGTTGCCCCAGTGCCAATCGGCTCCAGTCGTTCATTGCCAGTACACCTGAACCGAGAAACGAGCTACGGAGAAAAGCTCTACGCGGAAAGCTTTGTAAGCTGTGCATGTTGCCGAGTCCTGCTAGACGAAAGCACGGTGTACGAATGGAAGTTATGGCAAACTAGTTCTTTGTCACAGCTTAATTTTGGGGAGGGCGAAGCTCCGGCTGAGCCAATTGAGTAATTGCTCGGTAGAAACCTCGCTCTCCCGTTTCTGCGAACCCTAATGCTTGGTTGTGACAGAGCACCAAACTTGAATTGTAATCGTTTCTCTGTAGCTTGGCTTGCAGGTGACGCACCGGGCGTGGCGAAAGAAGTGGTACTAGCGACGTTGTCGCAGCTTAATTTTATGGATTGTGGGCGCAGTGCCTGCTGAGTCCATTGAGCGGCAGCTCGGTAGGAACTTCGCTCTCCCGTGTCCGCAAATACTAATTGGACGTTGCCACTTTGCGCACCAAGAATGACCCAATGCCCGAGCTTGTTGGTTGCGTGAAGGCCGGCAGGTGGACAAGCTGTAGGCGCCGCCCGACGGTCACGCGGTTAAACGATTTTATGGCAATGACTCAGTCCTTCGTTCAATGATCGAACGTCGCGCTGTCCAACGTTTTTCGTTGTGATGAAAAATAATCGCCCAGGTCGTCATGGAAGTCTGCGTTGAACGAACGGGCTTGCTAGCTTCCATGTTCAAACCGAGGGTTGGAGTTCGCAGAAACGAAAGAACGAGGCTCACGCCAACCGGTATCTGGTTGTTCGTCCAGCTAAATACCATTCTAACAGTGGCTTGCAGAGGGCGAGTAAACGACTCACAATAATTCCAACTTGTTAACCAGCCACCAGAGAGTTCCAATGCCAATGATAGAAGCATGCTGTTCCCGCGTTACTAATTCACCCAAAAAGTGTCGGCAAGTAATTCACGCTGGCGGCAACGGAGTGATTTGCAGGTTGCTGTGGCTGTTGGTGGTGCCGTTCGCGCTGAGTTGTTCTATCCCAACGGCTTGGGGTCAAAAGTCCGATCAGGCAACACAAATTAAGAACTCTGCCCCGGCAAAAGCCCAAGGATTGCCGCCAGATATCAATAAGAGTTTCCTAGACCCAGAATTGAAGATCGACGATTGGGTGGCTCGCTTTGAGATTGAAAGTCGCGAGGTTTACGCCTGCCGCGAGCAGGTCGCCACTGCCATCCAGATCGAACCTGGAATGTCTGTTGCCGACATCGGTGCGGGCACTGGTTTATATATGCCTATCATGGCTAAAGCCGTGGGCGCCCAGGGCAAAGTCTACGCCGTGGATATCTCTCCAAAGTTTGTCATTCATCTTCGCAAAAAGGCAAAAGACGAGAGTTTGACACAGGTTCAAGTAGTTTTGTGCCAGTCAGAGAATATTCAACTCAAGCCGAACAGTGTCGATCGGATTTTCGTATGTGATACGTACCATCATTTCGAGTATCCACAGAGTACGTTAAAGTCAATCTATGAAGCGCTCCGCACCGGTGGAAAATTGATCGTTGTCGATTTTGAAAAGATTCCTGGAAAGAGTCGTCCGTGGACGCTGGAGCACGTGCGAGCTGGTAAGGATGTCTTAAGAAAAGAAATTGAAGAAGCTGGTTTCAAGTTTGAACAGGAAGTTGCCGTTGAGGGCTTTATGGAAAACTACTTATTGAGATTTGTGAAGTAATGCCCACGGAGCCAGCATCGACTCCACGTTCTATCGGCGCCGTGACACTCGTGTGTCTTGTCGTAGCCAGCATGATTGGCGTGGGAGTCTTCACGTCAAGCGGTTTTGCTTTGGCAGCGGTCGGCAATCCAGGTCGAGTTATGTTTGCTTGGGTGCTGTGTGGACTATGGGCATTGTGTGGCGCAGTCGGCTATGGCACATTGGCCAGCCGAGTGCCGTACTCAGGTGGCGAGTACTTTTATCTCAGTCGTTTGTTTCATCCCGCGCTTGGATTCTTAGCAGGCTGGATTTCGTTGATCGCTGGCTTTACAGCGCCAATGGCGATGACGGCGAAAGCGGCAGCGGTTTATTGTTTGTCGGCGTTGGACGCGCCGAAAATCTTGACCGCAGAAATCAATTGGCTGAGCGATCTTACCGGCTTTGCATTGCAACTCCCCACAAATCCCGACGAAACATTGCAGAACCAGTTTGCGATTGGCTTGATTATTGTGGCCGCAGTTTGTTATTTGGCTCATCTTTCGCTTGGAGCGGGTATTCAAAACTCAGTTGTGTTCCTCAAGCTAGGGTTGATTCTGGTGTTGTCAGTGTGGGCGTTTGGATTTACACCGGCGGAAAACTGGCAAGGACGTGCATTGCCCGATCGGCATTCGGGATGGTGGCCTGAGAACATCACGGCGTGGGGCGTGCTGCTTGGCTCGATGTCGTGGATCACACTCAGTTACACCGGATTTAATGCTGCGATCTATGTAGCTGGCCAGTCGATCGCAGGCCAACGAACTGTTCCTCGCGCAATGTTGGCTGCGACGGTGGTGGTGATGATCATTTACTTGGTCTTGAACACGATTTTCGTGTTTGCTCCACGCCCCGAGGACATTGAGTTAAAGAAGGAGGTTGCGGCGATCGCTAGCCAAGCAATTGGTGGACAAGCCATGGAGTGGTTTGTGCGTGTGATCATTGCCTTGGCTTTAATCAGTAGCGTTTTCTCGTTGTTATTGGCTGGCCCTCGAGTTTATTGGCAAATGGCACGCGATGGAGTGATGCCAAGCTTTCTGGATTCCCAAGGAAAAGTGCCTCGGTTGGCGGTCGTCGCGCAGTGTGTACTGAGCATACTGATCGTACAACTGGCCAGCGTGCAAACGTTGCTCAGCTACCTGGGTTTGACTTTATCGGCATGTGGTGCGCTAGCGGTTGCAACAGTTTGGCGAATCCACCGCAAGTTTCCGCAAGCCAAGCCAATTAAGTGGTGGGAACACGTTTGCAGTGCACTTTACGTAGGCGGAACAGCTATCATATGCCTTGCCGCGTCATTTCAGCGTCCCTGGGAGTGCATTGCGTTTTTGCTCACTGTGTTCGTGGGCTTGTTGTTGGCTGCGGTATGGCATCTTTCTTTGAACAAGCGTCCTTGAAGAGGCAGACATCGCGATGGCAGTCATGAATGATCGGTCCCGGCGTCACTGGTTACAATACAATCTTGCCGGTGCCTGCGCTGGTTTGGCAGGTAGTTTGGCGGCTCGTCAATCTCCCGTATGGGCCCAAGAGGAGTCCAAACCAAGTTCGCTGACCATTACTAAAGTTGAGACCTTTGCGCTCAAGCACAAGTTGCCCAAAGCAATTGGCCCGGCCACGGTTCTCTATGGATTTCGAGATGCCTTGTTGATCAAGATCAGTACCGATAGCGGCTTAGTCGGCTGGGGTGAAACGGCCGACGTGGGTGGTACGCGAGGCATTATCGAAAAGGGACTAAAAAATCGACTCTTGGGAAAGAATCCGCTCAACCATCGGCAACTTTGGCGTGACTTATGGGGAGCCAATTTCGGCGATGGACGCGCAGTAGGTGGCGTAGATATTGCCTTACACGATTTGCGCGGTAAGGCACTAAAGCAGTCGGTCGCCGAGATGTACGGCGGAAGGTTGCGCGATCGCGTCATGGCCTATGCCGCAGCGATGAACTATACCGAAGGAGTTGCTCCGGAAGACCAGTTTCCACGTGAGGCTGCCGAATTAGTAAAGCGCGGCTTTCGCGCTCTAAAAGCACGCACCGGCCGTTTTGAACCCAAACGTGACTTGAAGGTTCTCGAACAAGTGCGTGATACCGTTGGGCCCGATATCCGACTGCTGACGGACGGTAATGGCGGGTTCACGATTCCGCAGGCCATCCAGTTTGGCAAAGGGCTGGAACGACTCGGCTTTTACTGTTTCGAGGAACCACTCCCGCAAGGCTTGAATTATGCGGGCTACGACGAACTGACTCGGACTCTCGACATTGCCATCGCAGGAGGTGAAGTTCTTGATTCGCGAGCTTCCGCGCGCGAGCATTTGATAAAGCGTTCCTTCGACATCATTCAACCGGACGTGACGTTGTGCGGTGGAATTGGTGAAGTGCTCTTCATCGCTGAAATGGCTCGCTTGTTCAGCATCCAGTGCATTCCGCACTGCTGGGGTGGCGCGCTAGCCATCGCTCCGACTTTGCAAGTTCTGTCATTGCTGCCCGCTTACAATTTCGGCTTCTCGGCCGACGCTCCGATGTTGGAATTGGATACTTACGAGAACCCGTTTCGTGACGAATTATTAGTCAAACCTTTGCAAATGCGAGACGGGTTCGTCGAGATTCCGCAAGGACCTGGATTGGGCGTTGAAGTTCGAGAAGATGTCGTGCAAAAATACCTGGTCCGCGATTAGGTTCAAGTGGATTTTCTTCAGCGATTTCGGAGCAATAGCATGTCCAATTTACGGCTTGCGATCGTGTTGTGCTTGTGTGCGAGTTGGTCCATACCATCGATCGCGCAAGAACCTGCATTAGAGTCGACCACCGGATTAGTCGGCTGGATGCGCGACGATGCTATCATGACTCCGGTGAATCAGTTGCTGACCCCCTACGGTCGGCAAATAGGACTCGATCGGATGCGCCCACAAGCCATGGCCCTTTCGCCAGATGGCGCGTTGCTGGTCGTTTCGGGCAAATCAAACGAATTGGTTGTTATCGATCCAAACAACGGTCAAGTTGTCGACCGAGTTGCTATGCCCGCGGACGATCAAAACCAACCACAACCGAATGTCGTTTCCGGAAACATATTGCAACCGGACCGAAAAGCTCAAGTCAGTTACACGGGTTTGGTGTTCGCCCCCGATGGAAAGCGTATCTATCTGTCAAATGTCAATGGCTCCGTAAAGGTCTTTAACGTCTCGGTGAGCACTCCTGGTCCAGCGCGAGTCTCGGCTTCACACACCATCCCACTTCCCAACGCTGAGGCTCCTCGACGTAAGCCAGAAATTCCCAGCGGCCTAGCGGTGTCCAGCGACGGTTCGCGCTTATACGTCTGCGGGAATTTATCAAATCGACTACATGAGATCGACACCGCGAACGGCAATGTGATGCGATCGATTCCAGTCGGAAGTGTTCCTTACGATGTCGTACTTGTCGGACGCAGTGCAATCGTCAGCAACTGGGCAGGCCGCCGACCTGGTACCGGTGATACGCTCGGACCGGCAGGGCAAGGAACGAATATTCGAGTGGACCCTGTTCGATTCATCGCCAGCGACGGTTCCGTTTCGATAGTTGACTTGGACAGCGGCACGACGAAGGAGATCGTCACTGGCTTGCACGCCAGCGCGCTTGCCGTTTCGCCCGACGGTAAATACGTGCTGTGCGCAAATGCTGGTAGTGACAACATCAGCCTAATCGACGTGCAAGCAGGCGAAGTTATCGACACGATTTGGGCCAAGCACAAACCATCGGATTTGTTCGGCGCATCCCCCAATGCCTTAGCGTTCGATCCATCGGGCAGTCGTTTTTTTGTTGCCAATGGAACGCAGAACGCCATTGCGGTGATCAACTTCGATCCGCAGGAAAAAGGGGATTCAAAGCTGCAAGGGTTGATTCCGGTAGGTTGGTTTCCAGGTGCAGTATTGTTTGACGC
>CAZVBC010000342.1:0-8029 GCA_964625155.1 uncultured Pirellulaceae bacterium | reverse complement strand
ACGTTCGAATCAAATTGAAAATCCCACTCAAACATAGCTTCCAGTCGATTGTACGACCCGGCGCGCCCGTCGGGGAGTCGCTCCATGACAATCTCGTACGGGGCGAAAGTAGGGACTTTCTCGTCTGCCTTTTTACTGGCCACCTCTTTCCACGTTGTCGCGGTTCGGTAAAGCAACACGCCTGGGTTCTCACCTTGAACCAACCTGCCAAGCTCTTCGTTTCGAACAAAGTACTCGAGCTCAAGAGGTAAGTTATTGACCTCCGCTCCGAACCTTACGCGGGCAACCCCTCTATCAAGATCCCAAACTGCAATTGTATCGTTACCGTCCTTGTAATCAAACGCGAAGTATCGTGCATGAAACAATTGTTCAGCTCGCGCAAAGACAACTGCATTGGCAATGGTTGCAGTAATAGTTAAAAAGGGCATAGCCATAGTTTCCATTCGCCATCTGTCAATCTGCAGCTTAACGCCCTTTGCAAAATCCTTATTGTCCCGCATCCTATCGGTTAAGTTTTGAATAATCGGCGTCCCTCCACTCTGCCAAGTACCAGCAAACCATTGATTGCGGTACACAGCAGCCAGCTCACGTACATTTGTAGGTACCTGAGACACGTTTTTCAAGCCGCTTAAATCTTTAATCTCCCCAGACTTAACCTTTGACGCTAGCCGGCCTAATTCACTAAGATCGCCTGGCAAATTAGACATCACGACATTCGCAACTCGCTCACGATATGCAAACCATTTTTCGCCGGTTAACTGTTCCGGCGCCGAATGATGCGCAAAAAAACGGTCTTCGCTTCCATTAAGCTGGAGCCCCTGGTCCAATGCTGTTTTGGCGCCGCCGGGGCCGTAATAGCGTAGTCGTGCCAAAACAGAATGTTTGGCGTGGCGATCAGTACAGTATTCGAACGCCCTATAAAGCAATTTCTGCCCGCTGATCTCGTCCGAGCCATCGCTGGCTGACGAGAAATCGGCCAATCGCATGCAAACAAAGCAAATCAGTAACAATATTAGTTTGTTCATTTTGTCACCGACAAATGATGAATCGAGAGTTCGCGAATTCCAAGTTCATGAGTGCGCAGGGCAGAACTAAAGAGCGACCCTAGCATGGATGGTTTATTGTAGCGAATGTTGGCGCGAAGGCTACATTTTTGAATAAGAATTTATGGATGCTCGTTGCCGAAGTGTGCTCGCACCGCAGTTAGCAATATGTGAGCGGCTGGAAAAAAATACCAGGCAGCTTGCACCGCAACGCGCAAAAAAAATCGTGGAATTGCTCAGGAACTGCGGTGTCGTCGCTAATTCTCAATCGCCGCTCGTCTTAGAGCGCACTACTGCGAAGTTCAGCGAATCGCGCGCGCAGTTCGTCCAACTTGGCTGCTCGATTAGGATCTGCGACGAGGTCGTTCTCCTCGAACGGATCGGCTGTGAGATCGAATAGTTGTTCGCGATTAAAATCAGGCCAAAAAATATACTTCCAGTCCTTGCGCACCAGCGCCTGGGAAGACGGAATAAAATCGACATCGCGAATCGTCGCATGCTCGTAAAAATACTCGGCTCGCCAGGCTGGTGGTGAATTCTCTAGATACAGTTGTGCGAGATCCGAGCCCTGCATATTTTGTGGGGCTGGTATACCAGCAGCGCTGAAAATCGTGGGGGCAAGATCGACGTTTAATGTCATTGCTTCCGATGTTGTGCCAGCTTTATCCTCAGGCATGCGTGGATCATGCACGATCAAGGGAACACGAATGCTCTCTTGGTAGGGATACCATTTATCAGCCAATCCATGTTCAGCGTGAAAGTAACCGTTATCTGTTGTAAAGATGACCAGCGTCTGGTCGTACAGGTTTTGTCGTTTCAGTTCGGCAACGACTTTTCCGCACACTGAATCGACTTCGGTAGCCAACCGATAGTAGTTTTTCATATATTCTTGATACCGCTCGGAGGTGTCGAAGCGCCAATGCCAACGATTGCGTCCTTCGTTTTTATTGTTTGCAATAAATGGAGGCAGGCGGTGAAAAAATTCGTCGGCAGCAGTTTTGGGAACCGGAACAAACACATCTTGGTAAAGCGACATGCTTTGAGGTTGCGGCAAGTATTGTTTGGGATGCCCATCTTCGGCGTGAGTTGCAAAAAAAGCTAAGGTCAAGCAAAACGGTTTGTCAGACGGTCGGGTGCGTAAGAACTCAATCGCGTCGTTTTCATTTTTTTGTGTGACGTGCACTTGACTACCGTCCGCTTGCTTCATCCAGTGAGTTCCGGCGTAAGCTCGACCGAAGTCGAATCGATCTTGCGGAAACTTGCCGTTATGCCATTTGCCGACGTGGCCCACGAAATAACCCTGAGCACGGAGAGCACCAGGGTACGTTTCCATCCAAGGTGTCTTGAATTCCGCGAACTGCCGATTGCCGTGCCGTGACATCCATTGTCCAGTAAACAGAGTCGCTCGACTAACTCCGCAAATGGAAGTTGTGACATAATTGTGAGTGAAGCGGATTCCGGCCCTTGCCAATTGATCCAGGTTGGGAGTTCTGACCACGGGATTACCAGCACACGACAAAGTATCATGCCTCCAATCGTCCGCGTAAAGTACAACGATGTTCAGCGGCATAGTCGCCGAGAAGCTGGTCGATTGCGAGATCGCCCAAATCGCTATCGCAAAAAGTCGAACGCAAGTTTTCATATTTCAATGCACTTTCCCGCTTTTGAGATCTTATTCGCCCCGCCCTAGTCAATTGGTAGACTAATCAGCCGGAACCCGCTAGCCCCGCTAGCGCGCTAGCATCCGGTTTCTATCTGATGCGTTTATCTGAATTGATGCTCTTCTAGAGTCATGACCGTGGCAATGGGCGCACGCTGACATCCTGAAAGTCGACGACATCACCAGGATCATGGTTTTGCAGTCCGATGAACCCGCGCTCAGGACGCGGATGTTCGCGTTTTGGTTCATACCATATTTTTCGCGCGGGGAAATCCTTACTTTGAGAATCAAAGTTTGTGAGTTTCTGTCCATCGACGCTGACTTCAATCGCACTGCCGCGCAGTGTAATGACCATTGTTCGCCATGTCCTTCCATCGACCTTCGGTAAGGCTGGAGCTTTGGTGAGAGAGTAAATCACACCGGTCCGATGGAATTCGTCTGCAGAATCGCAAATCTGTACTTCATAGCCATGATGGACGGGATACCAAGATTCTCGTTCGTCGTCAGACGATCTTTCTAGTCTGGCAAGTGACTCCTGAGTCAGTCGACCGCGGCTATCTCGTTCTCGCAGCTGCAGCGGATCATCGATTCGATTTAGCACTCCCTCATCAATGCGCACATACACACCAGCATTCGAACTCGGATTTTGACATCGATAGCGAATACGAATTTGGCAATCACCAAATTGTTCCGCACTATACAGGAGCAATCCCATTCCCTCATCGGTGCAAACCGTGCGCACACTGCCATCGGGCAGTACTTCGAAACCACCACCCCACACATGCTTCCATTCTGGAACCAATTTTCCATCTTGCGAGAATGGCAAAACGCGCCATTCAGCAGCGTTTTTGTCTGCTGGCTGTTGACCAATTGCTTCCGTTGCCACAGCAACAAACAGCGTCCCGGTTATCATCCAACATCGATAGATACTCTGTACACTCATCCAGCACTTAATCATGTTACGCTCGCGTTAGCAATGTTGCATTTACAATTAACTTCTATATGACACACATAGGAATCGTCACGCTTTCCCTTGGACCATAAGAACTGAACGGGAAATCGTAACACCATGCCAGAATTGAGCCCATGCCACCGACGAACGATCGATCGAATCTCGATTTGACATTGGCGTCGCAATCATTAAATATCCAATCCGGTTCTACAGAGACTTTTGTGCTCGACATTTGTTTTCGAGATACCAACCAGCCGTCACAAACTTTTTCGCAACATCGAGCAGGACCTTTGGTCTCGGCAATGACCCGAAATGCGGCCAGAATCATAGCAGTACCGACAATAGAGCTGGAAAGTGAAGCCAACATCACAGGTATAAGGCGTGACGTGCGCTACCAATGCCTGCGAGCCCAAGCAGTTGACCATACACGAGTCAAAACGGCTGAATCGAAGGCGCCGTCTGCAACCCTTTGTATGTCCTTTGTGTCACCATTGTAGATGTAGATCTAGGTGAAGGTCAATTTAAGGCAGCGTTACAAACCGGCAGGCGCGGAGGCGATACACGCGGCCCGATGGGCACGCGGTTAAACGATTTCGCTAAAACAACCATTTTCTTCCTGCATTAGTCGCAAGGGACGCTGCCCATTTAATTCTAGGGAACGAGAGGGCGAAGCTCTGTTCCCAAGCTTTCAGCTTGCAACTAATCACATAGGCTGGCTATGGAATTCTGTGAGCTCGTTTGACCCAGTGTGAGCAAGATAGCACAGTTGTGCGCGACTTCTGTCGATATGGACTTCACCGCGTACCAAAACGATCCGAGCATCAATGTTTTGTGGGCTGCATCCATTTGGGCTCTTCGCAGAATTATCTTGGGGTTCGCGAGGGCATCGAGTCTGTTGAGCGTATCACGGAATTGGCTCAACGGGAATCGCCTCCTTCTGCCCACTTAGACGCCGACTTTCAGCCTGCATAGAGCACTAGGGCGGAGATCGGGGCGAGGAATTGGCATGAGTTTTGAAACTGCTGATCCGTAGGTTCGATCGCGTTCATCAATATGCCAATCGCGGGGGAGTAAATCATGGTCTGGCGAGTAAAAAATGCAGTTGTGGTACCTTTTGACTTTTCTGAACATTCTCGAGCTGCGTTAACACGTGCGTTATTGTTAGCTGAAAGCGCGAGAAATGTGCATGTGTTGCACGTTCTTCCTTTTTTGGTTCCCACGGAACCAGGCGTCGTGTGGGCAACAATTGATGATGCACATCGAATTGAGCATGCGTTGCAGAATCTCCGAGACACGCTGGCCGCTCCGGAGTATGCCGAAGTACACCTCGAAGTCAGAATTGGGGACCCTGGCCAAGTCACGGCGGATCGGGCTGAAGAGCTTGGTGCTGACTTGATCGTTATTGGTTCTCACGGGCGGACTGGCATCAGCCGGTTGTTCTTAGGTTCGGTGGCGGAACGAGTTGTACGGCTGGCTCACTGCCCAGTACTGGTGGAAAAAGTCGTACCTGTCGCTAATCATCTGCCCGCTGCACAAGAGAGCAGCAAGTTAGTCTCCGCACCAGCGTAAATAATAAGGAGGATAAAATGCTCCACGATTCCCCTCATGCAACCTCAATGCGAAGCCATCTGAATTGCTCGCAACTACGTGTTGAACAGGCAATTTCTTCGGTTCAAGCAAGCATGGATAGTTGGTGCCAAAAACCGAATTGTGCGGATCGGTGGCAAGAGTGCATCAAGAAAGTCGACGAACTCAAATTAGCCTTTGATGATCATATCGCGCGCATTGCAGGGGAAGGTGTATTAGAAGATGCTGTCGACCGCCACCCTAGCCTTTACGCTACACTGCGCTCGATCGAATCCTGGCAAGAAAATCTTTCCACAAGGCTGGCTTCGATTATCGCACGAATGTACCAGTGGAATGGCAATGAAGACGAAGTTGCTCAAATCGGTTCGGACATTCAGAAGTTCCGACAAGAGTTTATGAGTGAAGAACGGGAAGAGCGTCATTTGGCCGATCGCGGGTTGGGCCCCTGTTAGGCAAACGTCATAGTTGGCGACTATTTACCAAATGGACAACCCTGCGGCGAACAGGCGGTGTTGGCACACTTGTCTGCCAGCACCAACACGTCGATGGGCGGATGAGCTAGAATGGTAGAGTTGGATGTTTGTCTTAGCTGACTCTCGCGCACTGAGCCGCCGATGCGTTGCCATTTATCCTTTAGGACATGTTTAAGTAGGATTGTAAGGACAATTCTACTGAGCCTTGCGGGGTGGACGGCGGTAAATGGCCAAACAGTTACTTCCCAATCGCAACCGTTGAACAGTTCTGGAATGTCCGCCGAACTCGAGCGGCTAGCGCAAGTTTGCGATACGCTCGGGCTAGTTGAGCAAGCGGCTCGCTCGCGCGATTGGTTGCCACCTCAACGAACCGATCAAACGTTGCTGTTTTTACCTTCGCCAGAATCTAAGCCAACGTTGAATTCTTCCGAAAGCGCCGCTCAATGGCTGAAGAGCTTCATGGCTGCGCGGGAGCGACATGCGGAATACTGGTTCGACCAAGCCAAAGATCTAGCGACTAGCGGCGACGAGCCAGCTGCTTACTCACTATTGTGGCGAGTCCTGCGAGAAAACTCGCGACATCCAGAGTCGAAAAGACTGCTCGGTCCTTTGGTTAGCGGCATCAACGCGATCGCCCGACCACGAAAATCTACGTTGGCACACCCGCAGTTCGCCTGGCCAGCCGGTTCATTTAGCCGTATCGAACTGCCCCATTTCTTGTTGACGTCACGAGCGGATAATCGTCAGACCGAGGCTTTCGCAAAACAACTAGAATCGTTTTATATCCTTTGGACTCAAGTGTTTTACCCTCTGTGGGCCGCGCCTGGAGTACTGACCGATCGGCTGGAAGGTTCCACTACATCTTGGGAACCTCGTCGCCAAGTTCGCGTGGTATTGTTACGCGACCGACAAGAGTACATCAAGACTTTGGGGGCCACTGAAGAGAACATTGGCGTGTCGGTCGGTTACTACAACCCAGAGGCAAGCACAAGTTTTTTTTATCCTGACACGCACATGCAGGCAACGTTGTACCATGAACTCACTCATCAGTTACTTGCCGAAGCAACTCGTATTGGAGCAGTCGTAGATGCAGGACGCCAAGCCGACTTTTGGATGATTGAAGGCACAGCCATGTATATGGAGTCATTGTGGCAGGGCAATTATTTCTGGACTTTGGGTGGCTGGGAATCGCCTCGTTTGCAGGCATCTCGCTACCGAGCGTTACGCGACGGATATTGGGTTCCGTGGGACACATTGCGTGCAGGCGGAATGGATGACTGGAAGAAAGATTCAGACATAGCCAAACTGTACACGCAAGCTGCTGGCCTGACTCATTTCATGTTGGATGCGACGAAGGGGCCTGCGGCAGAACACTCGTTAATTAAAAACGAAATGCGCGAGGCATTTTTTCGGGCTTTAGTCGCAGTATATCAAGGACAATCCGGCGCCGACGAGCTAACAAACTTGTTGGGAGATGAACACCTACACGCACGATACAAGGATTTTTTAACAGTCACCAGCCCAGATGTATTGGCACTTCCTCCACAGCGTCAGTTGACCGATTTGGTCCTCACGGCCAGCAATTTGTCACTGCAAGCTTGGAAAAGTCTTGAGAGTCAAAAGTCGCTCAGATGGGTCGACGTCGCATTTAGCAACATTCGCAACAAGGATCTGGAATGGGTCTTTAACAATCGAGGTCTACAGCGATTCAGTCTGGAAGGCACAGCCGTCAACTCGCTTGCACGCTTCAGCGATCTAGGATCATTAGAAGAGTTGGATCTTTCAGAATGTGCGTTCGACGACGTATCCATTGGCAGCCTTGCCAATCATCGAAAACTGAAAACGCTGTGGCTGACCAAGACCGGCGTGACCGACTCAGTCTTAAAAACGCTCGACGAAATGTCTAATCTCGAGTTTGTCGATATTCAATTGACTCAGGTCTCGTCACTTGCTTGGCAGCAATTTCTCAAAACGCATCCACGACTAAAACAGGGAAACTAGTTGGACAGCGCCACCTTTGATTATCGCACGCGCAACTAAGTTATTGCGGCGACGTCTAACCCGGATTATTCATGAGGGTAACCGCGAGCCCATCGGGCCGCGCGTTCAGCTTCCGCAACTGCAAGGAGCCGGTGACCGCCTCCAAACCCTTTTCAGACTTCCGTTCATCACACTCAAACACACTGGTTTTGTCCCTAACGGAACGGTTCGCGCGGAACAAAAGGTGCGCAACCCAATTTCACCTCAATGCCAGATTCTTAACCCCAACTTTTTTACTTACATTAGAGGGTTTTGCGTAATTTTCGTAGGGATT
>CAZVBC010000341.1:0-8041 GCA_964625155.1 uncultured Pirellulaceae bacterium | reverse complement strand
AGCGGCTTAAACGGCCGGTGATTTCAATGTAGCCATCTGCATCAATTCTCGCTACGTCGCCCGTTCGATACCAACCGTCGTGCATTACCTGGGCTGTTAGGTCAGGACGCTTATAGTAGCCCAGCATGACGTTTGGGCCTCGAATCTCCAATAATCCGCTGGTACCTTGAGGGATGGGAGTATCATCATCAATGGAGACCACACGAGCTTCGACTTGTTCGATCGGTTGTCCCACCGTCCCTTCGCGCCAACCATGTTGAGTGTCGCTTGAGGCACGGCTCGGCGGCACATTGACGGATACCAACGGACTCAGCTCGGTTGTACCATAGCCTTCGACCGGCCGCACACGAAATCGTTGTTCAAACTCATCCGCAAGCGAAAGAGGCATTTTCTCTGCCCCCAGCACGACAACATTCAATTTGCTGAACTGCTCTGGCTCCACTCGACGAATGTAAGTTCGCAAAAAAGTCGGAGTTGCCAACAAGACCGTGGCACCATAATCTTGGGCCAGTTTCCCGATCTGGCGCGCGTCGAGTGGGCTGAAATGGTAGGCCGCTGCTGAGGGTAACGTCATGGCACCCCACAGGGTAATCGAATATCCAAAGGAATGAAAAAACGGAAGAATGCCCAGTACGAGATCGTCTGCGGCCAATTTGATGCGCGCGTCGATGCCGCGCACGTTCGAATCGATATTCTCAAAGCTCAACACAACCCCTTTCGGAACTCCGGTGGAACCCGATGTAAAAATTATGGTGGCCGGATCATGGGGGCGCACATGAGATAAGCCGATTGCACGCAAGATACTTTTGGGCGAGCGCAGTTTTACTGTTGCCGCTGCCAGGATCTTGTCGAATAACGAAACCTTAGATTTGATGTCTTCCAGAAATATCAGCGGACACCCAGGATCCAAGTTGACTTTCTCAATAAATTTGCGACTGGTCAACACATGTTTGAGTCCAGCCAAATTTGAGCATTCACGCAGTACCGCAGAAGTGACCGTGTAATTTAGGTTGACCGTTACACAACCAGCCAATGTGATTGCCAAGTTCGTCGCAACCGCAGCCGCGCTGGGTGGTAGAAAAATCCCGACATTGTTTTCATCTTTGACGATCACTTCGCGCTTCAGGTAACGACAAAGCGCTAATGAGCGAATCAGCAGTTCTTCGCCAGTGAGCTTTGCCCCGGTTGAATCTGCGACTTTCAATCGACCTTTACTGGACTTGAGTTGCTCGATCAATTTCAGCACAACCAGCTTCGATGCATCTTGCTTCACGATGACAACCTAAGGATGGATTCTTCGGGATTAGCTAAATGAATTTCTGTGGCAATAGTCAGTGGCGCTGAGCGAACCGCAATTGAGCACCGAGGACTAAAGCTCTGCCAATGCTAAGAAAAAACAGTGGCGCGCAATCGGGACGGCGAGGTTCCTACATCGCCATCACTCAGGAGGCAGGAACTTCGCCTTGCCCGATTCCTTGAAACATGCGGTGGCAGAGTACTATGAGGATAACATGAACCGAGACTCGGTACAAAGGCCACTGGAGCAGCAACATGCCGGTTCAGCCAAGTGAAAATGACCATCTAACGGCACAATGCGTGTTTCCGACGACGAGATCACTGAAGCTGTTGTCGCAATACCAAGCTGCGACACATCGATCGAATAAACGTGCCTAAACGGTTAGGCCAAGATACCTTGTACTATTTCGCCATGTATGTCAGTCAAGCGGTAATCGCGACCTTGGAATCTAAATGTCAAACGCGTGTGATCCATTCCCAACAGGTGCATGAGGGTCGCATTCAAATCATGTACATGTACTCCTTTGTCCACGACATTAAACCCAAGTTCATCGGTTTGACCATGAACAGATCCTGCTTTTACGCCACCCCCTGCTAACCACACGCTGAAGCACCGATTGTGGTGATCGCGACCGTCATTGCCCCCCTGCACCATCGGTGTACGACCGAACTCGCCTCCCCAAATTACGAGCGTGTTTTCTAATAACCCACGTTGTTTTAGGTCGGCAATCAGTGCTCCGCTTGCTTGATCCGTGTCACCTGCATTGCGTTTAATATCGGCAGTAAGATTCCCATGCTGATCCCAGGCCTCATGGAATAATTGCACAAAACGGACGCCACGTTCCACCAATCGTCGTGCGAGCAAACAGTTTCTCGCGAACGTGGATTCTTGGGTGTCCTTGATCCCGTACATCGCCAAAGTACCAACCGACTCATTGCTTAGATTCATCAATTCCGGTGCACTGGTTTGCAATCGAAAAGCCATCTCGTAGCTTTGAATTCTCGCGGATATCTCTGGATCTCCCACTGCAGATAACGCCAGATGATTCAATTCAGCCAATGCGTCCAGGGAGTCGCGTTGCACTTGATGATCCACTCCGGCTGGATTCGACAGATACAAAACCGGATCACCGCTGCTGCGAAACGGTACGCCGCCATAAGTTGTCGATAAAAATCCAGAT
The DNA here is from genome assembly GCA_964625155.1 of uncultured Pirellulaceae bacterium. Classification (GTDB taxonomy): domain Bacteria; phylum Planctomycetota; class Planctomycetia; order Pirellulales; family Pirellulaceae; genus Aureliella. Next base: position 5,564 of record CAZVBC010000341.1, on the reverse strand, counting down.
CCATAATTGCTCGCGCCACCGCTGGTACCTTTGGCGCTGGTTAAGACAACAAATCCTGGTAGTTCATTCGATTCACTCCCCAACCCGTAAAGGGTCCAAGCTCCGAAGCTGGGCCGACCAAACTGCTGTGAGCCGGTATTCATAAACATCTGTGCCGGAGCATGGTTGACCGCGTCAGTATGTAGCGACCGAATCAAGCAGATATCGTCGGCCTGTCGACCGATGTGGGGTAGCAATTCGCTCAATTCCATTCCGCATTGGCCATATCGACGAAAGCGATACTTAGGCCCGAGCAGGGCAGATTTAGGGTTGATAAAAGCCGCACGATAGCCGGCCAACAAATTGGCTGGCGGAAGTTGGCCGTTATGTTTCGTCAGCTCCGGTTTGTGGTCGAATAATTCCAAGTGGCTTGGTGCTCCCGCTTGGAAAATGTAGATTACTTGTTTCGCTTTGCCGGGGTAATGTGGAATCTTTGGCGTAAGCGGATTGACGACCACTGGCGCAGAGTCTTTTGTCGCCGTCTTGGTAGCGGCGTTCAGCTCTGCCGCAGCAAGACCAGCTAAACCGATTCCACATTCTTTGAAGAACCACCGACGGCGTAACCAAGCTGAAGCCACATCGCGATGTACCCGTAAATTACCATTCATGAGATAAGTTCCTTAGGTTGGACAACATGACAGACAACTGTCGCATTGTCACTTCAGCCTTTAGTGATTGTTTCATCGAGATTCAGCAGTACACGCGCGACGATGGTCCATGCGGCAGCATCCTGCGGCGTTGCGCCAAGAGGCAACGTGGGCAACTTTGAACTGTCGCCTGTGGTTAATTCACGCGCGTTCAGCCATCCGTCGGCAATACGCTGTCGCTGGCCAGCCAGCAACTTAAGTAGGCTAGCTTGCTCGTCTGTGCTTGGTATGCGTGAAGTGCATAAACGGAAAGCGTATTGAATTCTCGTTGCATCAGTCACGCCCCCTTCGGCTAACACTCTGAGGGCTAGTGCTTGTGCCGCCTCCACAAATACAGGCTCATTGAGGCCCACCAGTGCGGCCAAAGGAGTATTGGAACGAGGACGGCGAGCACAGGCGCTGTCGCCATTGGGACCATCCAACGTAGATATTACAGGGTCAGGCATCGATCGTTTGCGAAAGCCATAAAGTGTTCGACGATAACGGTCGGAACCTGTTGTCGGAGTCCAAAAATTGGGAACAACATAGTTGTAATTCAACACATTCTGAGGAACTGGCGGAATGACCGGGGGACCACCCAGTTTGTGAACAATTAATCCTGATGCACTTAGAGCAACGTCGCGCAGCACCTCTGCTTCGGCTCGAAATCGTGGTCCGCGAGCCAACCATCGGTTACGTGGGTCAAGTCGAAATTGATCTGCTGTCGCTTTTGACGATTGTTGGTAAGTTTCGCTGGAGACAATTGCCCTGATGAGGTGTTTCTGGCTCCAGCGGTTGTTCATAAAATCAACTGCTAACCAGTCGAGGACCTGTTGATGTTCCGGGATCGGCGCTCGGGTGCCAAAGTCTTCTGCAGTTGCCACCAACCCTTCGCCAAATAATGCTTGCCACATACGATTCACAGCCACGCGTGCTGTTAATGGCGAATTCTTTGAGGCCAGCCAACGTGCGAATGCCAAACGGGGTGGAGCCTGGCTGGGTTCCCAGGCGTGTAACGCCGCAGGTGTATGTGGCTGCACCGGCTTTGCAGGCTGGTCCCATTCACCTCGATTGAGAGTAAAGGTCGTGCGCTGCATTGCCGTTTCTCGTTGCGATAGATGCATCACTGACGTAAGCGCATCAGGGAAGCGATGCCAATGTTTGTTGATCTCATCATTAATCGCTTGGACATGAATCAGGCTCTTGCGCCATGCAGCGAACAACTCAGCCTCGTCTGCGGCGCTGCGTTGTGCTGCTGGTTTTTGCAATGCTAGGATGGCGGTGTGGTCTACCGGTGAAGCGACCGGTTGTGGTGAACGAGTGATACTAAACCGGCAACATCCCAACATGTTATTCATCCGCATGGCGATCTTGATACTGGTACCTGCAGGAACCTCGATGGGTTTATCGAACGACAGTACGGCAACGGACGATTGGTTTCGGCGTCCCGGGCCTCGATCGGCTTGCCAAGCTGTCTCGTCCTTTCCATCAATTAAATAGCTGACTGGACCAATTGCCTTTTTCCCCTCTGATAACTGTGAGTCGGGCTGTGAAAAATCGGCGGTCGCGCCACTAAATTTCAGCTTCTCCCACTTTTCGCTCCCAGGTTTTTTCGCGAACATTTCGATTTCGGTGATGGCCCATGTTCCTTCGGTACTGCGTCCAGGTCCGCGGTGCGGTAGATCGCCGTGAGTCAGCGCCTCTAAGCGCAAACCTGTAGCCCCGCCTACCGGATCTTCCGTCACCATAAAAACATCGCTGCTGGTATGTCCTAGCATCAGCAGAGATTTATCGATCAGTTGGACGGGATGGTTCAAACCGCTATTGCTGCCAAGCTCGGAGGCCACAAGTGGTGTCCATTCTGCTTGTCGCGCGAGCAAATCTTGGCACCATTTCGCCAACTCCGTCTGCCAATCAACATTCTCACGTTTGACCCGATCGTCGAGCTGGCCAATCTGTGACCTGATATCGTTGATCGTCCGCTGCTGTTCGTCCGCATAGACTCTCGACAGCGCTTCGTAAGTGTCATTGAGAAAGGCAAACATGCCATAGTATTCTTGTTGAGTTAGTGGATCGAACTTGTGCGAATGACACTGAGCACATTGAGTTGTCAGACCGAGGATGGCTTTGCCAATACAATCCATGCGGTCAAACATCTCGACCATGCGAAATTGCTCCGGAACGATCGCTCCTTCCTCATTCAACATGCTATTCCGCAAAAAACCGGTCGCAATCATGTGAGCTTGCGTCGCTCCAGGTAACAGATCGCCAGCCATTTGCTCAATCAAAAACTGGTCGTAAGGCAGGTCACGATTGAGAGCCTCAATGACCCAATCTCGCCACACCCACTGTTCACGCCGCAGGTCTTTCTCGTAGCCGTTGGTATCAGAATATCGTGCAACGTCTAGCCAGTGACGCGCCCATTTCTCTCCAAAACGTGGACTATCGAGCAACTTGTCCACAGTCGCAATAAACCCCTGTTGGTGAAACTCATCAATCTCCTTTGGTGATGGTGGCAAACCAATCAAATCCAAGTACAACCGTCGACACAGAGTCGACTCATCAGCACGTGGCTGCGAATTCATGCCGAGACTTTGCAACTTGGCTCGAACCAATTGGTCAATCGGATGAACCGAATCACTACTGGCCACTGGAGGAGTGCGAGGAACTACAAAAGCCCAGTGAGGCGTATATTCTGCACCTTGTTCGATCCATCGACGCAATAGTTCTTTTTGATCAGCCGAGAGTGGCTTGCGCTCTTTGCTGGGAGGCATCACGGAATCCGGATCGGTCGCAAGAATTCGCTTCATCAATTCGCTGGTCGACGACTTGCCAGGAACAATCGATGGCTCCCCCGAATCACCTCCCTGCAACGCTCCTTCGCGCACATCCAAGCGCAGACCGGATTGTCGCGCAGAATCGTCCTGGCCGTGACAGTGAAAACAATGTTCAGCCAAAATCGGTTGAACATCACGTTGATACTCAATTTTCTTCACTTGCCCAGACGCAGTCGAAATTTGTAACACAGCCCATGTTGCGCACAACAAGACGGTATGCTTGACAACAATTTCCGCCCGAGCAAGGAACTGCCAATTCACTTTGAATCCCATTCTGTAATCACGTCTTATCAAAAAAGTATTCATGCATCGGCTGTTTCGGTCAAAGCAGCTCTTTCAGCGACGCCTGACGACGACACCTATCTGCCGAACCTAATTATAACTCCGGACACAGGTAGAGTATCTAATCAGTTCAACTGGACTCCAACAGGCCCGCGCAGTACTACCAAACAACAGTTTTCACAGCGAAATTATCGAGGTTTTGCTGTCTGTTATAGCATTTCCAGCGGCGTTCGTTTTCGGGGAGGCGGGAAGGCGCGGTTGAGTTCGGCTCGATCGACGTCGGTGAGTTTCACTGCAACCGAAGATCGGATCTCACGCACGTGTTGAGATGTGCCCGCCTTCGGAATGGCAATGATCCCTGCTTGCGATAGCAACCAAGCCAAAGCGACCTGAGCCGCCGTGGCTGAATGACGCGAGGCGACGTCCTTCAAAACTTGGTTCGTCAGCAATCTACCTTGCTCCAGCGGAGAGTATGCCATAACCGGCATGGTTTGTTGGCGACACCATGGCAAGAGATCCCATTCAATTCCTCGACGGGACAAGTTGTACAGGACTTGGTTCGTGGCGCAGTTCATACCAGTTTCAGTGCTTACCAGCTCGGACATACCCTGTCGATCGAAGTTACTCACACCCCAATGTCGAATCTTACCTGCCCGTTTTAATGACTCCAGCACGGATACTGTTTCGTCCAAAGGAGTCGAGCCGCGCCAATGTAGCAAATACAGATCGATACTGTCGCTTGCCAAACGCCTTAGACTGCGTTCGCAAGCTGCCACGACGCCAGCTCGATGAGCATTATGTGGATAGAACTTAGTAACAATGAACACGTGTTCGCGTTGGCCACGAATCGCCTCTCGGACGACTTCCTCAGCACCTCCATCAGCATACATTTCAGCGGTATCGATCAATGTCATACCTGATTCGATCCCCAGCTTTAATGCCTCAATTTCGGCTTGGCGATGTTCGGGATGTTCTCCCATATTCCATGTTCCTTGTCCCAACACGGGAACCTTTTCGCCATTCGTAAGGCTGATTTGAGGTATCTGGTTCATTTCATGGTGCTTAAAAATGTTCTGGCCGCTAACGCAAAGGCGGACGCCATTTGACATGTCCAGTTGGAAAAACGGTGTCGGATAAAGCTATACTGTCATAATGAGTTACAAGATATAAGTCCAACAGAAAATGCCACCCACTTTCTATTGACCATCGGGGTCCGCAATTGAGGCATGCTAATGAAGGGCATTGGATTGCGGTATTATTTTTTCATCACAACTACTGTGGCTGCGGCTACAGCCTGTGGCGTAGCACTTGGAGGATTGGATCCAGTTAGTGGTTCATGGATCGGTTCGTTGTGCCTAAGCCTAGCGGCTGTTATTTTTGTCGCTGCATGCTCAATCAATTTGATGGAAAGTTGGTTCCTCCGTATTCCCTTGATCGCACTTGTTGTTTCGATAGCATCGACATACTGGTGGTATTCAGTTGTGCATTCGGGTAACTACAGAAACTCCATGCCTACAACAATAGTTTTCTACTTAGACCTCTTTTACCATACAGTACTTTCAACTTTTTGGTTGATAGTTGAAAGATTCGTGATAAGCGTGGATCGTGACTCGCCTCCAAGTGAACCGTAACCGTTCACGGTCCGAGATTGGTTTTTATCAGAAAGTGCCACCCACGTGCCACCCACATGGGTGGCACCTTTGGTTCGTTGTGAGGTTGGCTAATTTCGAGCCCGGCGAAATGATGCGTAGCACGATCATGGCCAATACCAGTTGCGCTT
>CAZVBC010000340.1:0-8098 GCA_964625155.1 uncultured Pirellulaceae bacterium | reverse complement strand
CAAACGCTAACAGTTCGTTCCTGTCGGTTTCTGACCCAGATAGCGCGCAAAACCTGCGTGTGATGTTGAGTAGCGTTGCCGTTCTGGCATTATTTAACCATAGGGATCGCGCAGGAATTGGCGACTGGAAAATTCCCTGGAGGAGAATGGCTCAGTTCAAGCAGTTAAAGCTCAATTTTGAAAGTTTGGAATCGCAGGAACCGTCAGTCACGAACTCGCCACTGGCGGTCCCAAAGCCGGACAATCGTTATGGTTCAGTGAAGCGAGTGTTCCTAGTTTACGAAGGATCGCTTCAAGACCGCCCTTGTATTACCGGCTCCGAAGAAGCCAAGAGACTCTTCAAGGATTACTGGAAACTCCATCCTGCCAACGATCAAGAGCAGTTCGTGGTTGCCTGCCTTGATACAAAGAACCGGGTTCAATGTATTGTGCGTATCACGGTCGGCACGCTGGACGCATCGCTTGTTCACCCTCGCGAGGTATTTAAGCCAGCCATAATCGAGGGCTCAGCGTCCGTTCTGCTTTCGCATAACCATCCTTCGGGTAACCCTACCCCAAGCCGAGAAGACATAGAGGTTACCGACCGGCTCACCGAGGCGGGTAAGCTTATCGGCATCTCAGTGCTCGACCATATCATCCATGGTGACGGTACCGGCGAGGTCAGGTCCCTTCGAGAGTACTGATGTGCCAAAGTGGTACTCGTACCTCGTTGTAAGCTTGCAGATGTCATGTTAGGTCATGCTGGTCGGTCATAACCAATCCCGATTTGTGCGTTGCTTTGGCTACTCTATGTGTCCGACAACTGCACCCTTATGCTTGGCCAGATAGTCAGCCACTTGCTGCCGATGGCATTCTGCGACTCGTTTTTCGGCACAAAGCAAGCAAATAGGACCTGGAATATGTTCCAGCCTTGCCACAAGCAAAGGTCCGGCAGAATCGAGTAGTTGTCGGTAACGATCTTGCCAGTCCGGAAAATCAAGGAAAATGTTTCCCAGTTCGACGATCGACTGGTATCCAAAACCCGCCTGAGTAAGCCAACTTTCGATGCCTTTATCCGTTGTTTTTGCTTTAACCCAGATACCCATGCTCGCTCTATCTGGGCGAAGCCTAATATCCACCACTGTCTTTACGCCATTCGTTTCAAGTAGCGACAGGAATTCGTCCTTGCTGCGGCCTCCGTACCCGATTGTGAACACGGTCATGAGGATCTCCCATCGCCTGTCTCATTGAATCAATTCGGCTGAAGCTTTTGCATTGCACTGAGCGGCTTACTCGAACCCGACTTGGATATACGCCTTCCCGGCAACTCAAGCTCCCATTGCCTCAATTGTAGTAAAATTGGCGAATTGAAGGCAAGCCACTGGGGGACGAGAGCTGAAAAATCATGTGTTCATTTCACATTGCAACTTGTCAACGCCCACAACACTTGCAACAAGGCGAGCTTGCTAGCGCACTTGGGAAGCAATTGGCCCAGCAAATCGGATGAAATTACGATGGACGACATTGAGCGGATTCGAATTCAGATTGCGCCGACTTAGAATCTTCTTCACGATTGAAAAGGCTATAAATCGCCGGGATAACGAGTAACGTAAGTACAGTTGCCGAGACAAGCCCTCCAATCACCACCGTTGCAATCGGACGTTGTACTTCGGAGCCTGTTCCTGTTGCCAATGCCATCGGAACAAATCCGAGAGATGCAACCAATGCGGTCATAAGCACTGGCCTTAATCGCGTCAGAGCACCTTCTACAATTGCATCATGAACATTCTTACCTTCTTTCCTGAGAGTATTAATGAACGATACCATTACCAGTCCGTTCAGTACTGCAACTCCAGATAGTGCAATAAATCCAACCGCAGCCGAAATTGAAAATGGCATACTTCTAAGCCAGAGTGCTACTATTCCTCCGGTCATCCCCAATGGGACACCGCTGAATACCAGCAGCGCGTATTTGACAGAATTGAATGAACTAAAAAGGAGAAGGAAAATTAGAAAGAAGCAGACAGGCACGACAAGTGTAAGTCTGCGACTTGCGGCCTGGAGATTTTCAAACTGACCACCCCATTCAAACCAACCTCCTGGTGCTGGCTGGATCGACTCTAGCTTGTGCTGTGCTTCTTTGACGAACGATCCAAGATCTCGCCCACGAACATTCGCCTGCACCACGATTCGTCGCTTGCCATTTTCTCGACTGATTTGATTTGGACCTTCCGAAACTTCTATTCTTGCAAGAGCACCAAGCGGCACAAATCGGCCCTGATTATTCTGTTCGAGAGAAAGCCTCTCGGGTTTACGATTAAGGCTTCCCTCCAAGGCTTCGACAGGCACAGGTACTGGCAATGAGTCGATTGACTTCAAGTCAGCTCGAACTTTCTCGTCCAAACGCACTTTGATGTCAAAACGCTTGTCCCCCTGAAACACCAATCCCGCCTCTCGGCCACCAACAGCAATTGAAATGACGTTTTGAACATCTTTGACATTCAATCCGAGGCGAAAAATCGTATCTCGATCAATATCAATGTTCATTACCGGAAGTCCCTCGGTCTGCTCAACCTTAATATCTGCTGCACCTTGAATACCTCTAAGAATGGAAGCAATCTGTTGTGCGATGGTTTGCATCTGACTGAATTCTTCGCCGTACACCTTTACAGCGACGTCGCTTCTAACACCAGATATCAATTCGTTGAAACGCATCTGGATTGGCTGGGTGAATTCATAATTATTTCCTGGTACTTGGGAGACTGCTTTCTCGATCTCAGAGATCAACTCGTCTTTGGTCTTCGAAGGATTTGGCCATTCATTCTTAGATCTCAAAATGATGAATGTATCGGAAACATTTGGAGGCATTGGATCAGCCGCCATTTCTGCCGTTCCTGTCTTCGAAAAAACGAATTCCACCTCGGGGAGTTTTGCAACTGCGCGCTCAACTTTGTATTGCATCTCTGAGGATTGCGTGAGTCCCGTACTTGGAATTCGCATTGCGTGCATTGCAATATCCTTTTCATCCAGAGTCGGAACGAATTCCTGACCGAGACTGTTGAATAGACTCAGGGATACGAGGAATAGTACTACAGCAACGCTCACAACCAGAAACCTGAAATTGAGAGCCATTTCAACAAGCGGGGCATAGCGGCGCTTGGCTTCAGCGATAATAAAATTATCGCGCTCACTTACTTTGCCTGTAATTAGCAATGCCATCATTGCCGGAACAAATGTCAGCGAGAGCGCAAAGGCACCGACAAGAGCAAAGATGACTGTAATCGCCATGGGGTGGAACATCTTGCCTTCGACGCCAGTCAGAGCCAGAATCGGTATGTAAACCGTAATGATAATCGCCTGGCCATACACTGATGGTTGGATCATTTCCTTCGCCGCTGATGAAATTTCTTGAAGTCTCTCTCTGACGTTTAACATACGACCAAGCTGATGCTGCTTCTTAGCCAAGTGTCTAAGGCAGTTCTCAACAATGATTACTGCTCCATCGACAATAAGCCCAAAGTCAACGGCACCTAGACTCATCAGATTTCCGCTGATCGTCGTTTGTACCATACCAATGGCAGTAATGAGCATTGAAAGAGGAATCGCCAAAGCTGTAATTCCTGCAGCCTTTAGATTCCCAAGCATTACGAACAGTACCGTGATAACGAGGACGGCTCCCTCTATAAGATTCTTTTGAACGGTTTCGATAGTGGCATTGACCAACTTTGTGCGATTAAGCACAGTTTTTGCCCTTATTCCCGACGGAAGCCCCTTATTGATTTGAGCCAACTTTTCATCCACTGCTTCCGAAACTGTCCGACTATTCGCCCCAATCAGCATCAAAGCTGTTCCAACTACGACTTCTTCTCCGTTCTCACTTGCACTTCCTGTCCGAAGTTCTTTTCCAATGCCAACTTCGGCAACATCATGGATGTGAATCGGTGTTCCATCTCGGCTTCCGATCACTATGTTTGCAAGTTGTTCAACTGTCGTGATTCGTCCTGCGGCTCTAACGAGATAAGCCTCTCCTTTATGCTCGATGTATCCAGCACCGGTGCTCGAGTTATTCCTTTCAATCGCCTCAATAACATCCGAAAACGTAAGCCCATATGCAACCAATTTATGGGGATCCGGTTGAACATGGTATTCTTTGACATAGCCACCAATCGCATCTACACCAGCAACACCAGAAATACCTTTAAGCTGCGGACGAATGAGCCAATCTTGTACCGTCCTCAGATATGCAGATCGTGAAAGATCCGTCGTTAACAGCTCTCCTTCAGGAGTGATGTAAGTACCGTCCGATTGCCAGCCTGGCGAACCATCTTTGAGAGTTGTGCCTTTTCGATCCGCATGTTCGTACTCGACGGTGTACATGTAAATTTCACCGAGACCTGTTGAGATTGCTCCCATGACCGGCTCAGCACCAGGTGGAAGAGATTTTTTAGCTGCTCCGATTCGCTCAGTCACCTGTGCGCGGGCAAAATAAATATCCACATTGTCATCAAAGACTGCTGTCACTTGAGAGAAGCCATTCCTGGAAAGTGACCGTGTGTATTGTAAACCTGGAATTCCCGCAAGTGCCGTCTCAACGGGGAATGTAATTTGCTTTTCAACTTCTTCAGGCGAAAGGGCTGCGTACGCGGTGTTGATTTGAACTTGGTTATTGGTGATGTCAGGTACGGCATCAATCGGCAGTTTAACGAGTGCAATCGTACCCACAACAGCGATCGCAAGTGTTCCTAGAACAACAAGCATTCGATGGCTAACAGAGAACTTTAAAATTGATTCCAACATTTGATAGTCTCCTGATCCTAGTGCTCGTGCTCGGCATTTCTCTTCCCAAGTTCTGCTTTGAGGATGAAAGAGTTAGTAGCTACATACTTTTCACCAGCGATGATCCCGGACAAAATTTCAGTGTATGTCCCATCCGACCGCCCCGGGGTAATTTCAGTTCTGGCGAATCCCTCCTCGTCAAGTGTGAAAACCACATTTCTCCCTTCAAGCGTCTGAATGCCCTCATAAGTAACAGCAATGGGTACCTGGTAGTCGGCGACTGAGATTTGGCCAGTTACAAATGCGCCGGGTGCCAAACTATTGTCAAGGTTCCTTATTACCGCGCGTGCTATTCTCGACTGAGTCTTGTCATCCACTATTGGGGATATGAAGGAGAGCGTGCTCTTGATGGGTTCTGAGCGCCCAGATGCATATACATCAATTGACTGGCCGATTTTTAACTTTGGGACATCACGCTGAAAGATTGTAAAGTCGGCCCACAATTGAGAGAGATCCATCACCACAAAGAGTGCCTCGTCTTCCTTAATTGATTCACCGATAGTGGCATGTCGATCAGTAACGATTCCGCCCCTAAGTGCCCGAACCTCAAATTTCTGGAGGTTCTGATTACTTTCTACTATTGCCAATACGTCGCCTGCTGCGACTGTTTCACCAATGTCTTTCTTGACTTCCCGGATAATTCCAGAAAATCTGGATGCGATATGAGCGACATACGAAGAAACAGGGGAAATTCTTCCGTTAACTCGGAGTTTTACTGAAAGTCTAGCTGGACCGGCTTTACGAACTTCAATATTGAATGTTTTTAACGCCTCCGCTGTCAACTGAACGACTCCTTCTTCTCCATGCCCATGCTCACCGCTCTCTTCTGCTTCATTTACACGGCTATGTTCATGCCCTCCCCCAGCGATTGCTGCCATCGGAAATAAGGCCGCAAATCCGATCAATAGAATGGTTTTTGTGGAATATTTTCTTTTCATCAATCACCCCGTTATAAATACTTGCCAGCAAGTGCGTTAATCTGTGCTTTCACACTAGCCAATGAAATTCTCAATTCTATGGTTCTAAGTTGTGAAGCATTCAGCTCTCTAAATGCCTGCCAAAGTTGGAATGCAGTACCAACGCCTGCATCGAACATACGATAGTAGGCATCAACGGCCTTCTTCTTGGCGGGAACTACACCAGTTTCATAAAGTTCGATCTGTCTCTTTAAACTATTAAATGCCGCATATATCAATTGCGCTTCTTGGACCATTGCATGCGAGGTCAAGTATTGTTGCTGTCGTTTAGCAGCTATGAAAGCACCCTCAGCTTTCAATCGTTCGCTTTGATTGCGATTGAATAGGGGCAACGGGATGGAGAACCCAACAGTCACTTGATGTATACCGTCATCGTGTCGTGAGTATCCGACCATCGGAGAGATCGCTGGAAATGAATCAAGTCGTGCTACTTCGAGTTGCCTATGAGCAAGATCCTCGAGAAGCTGTACTCTTCTCTGAATGGGTAGAGTACTGTTTTTAACAAGTCTCTCAAACTCTTCTTTTGAAAGTAAAAGAGTATCATCTATTTTTTGAAATACTCTGTTCTGAACAGTGATTCCAGATAGGCGAGTCAGTTCAGCTACAGTTTGAAGCAACTCAGCCTGTGCAGCTATTTTATCCGCTTCAAATGTTTTCTGTTCAGCACGAAACAATTCAACATCACCCTCAGAAAAAATCCCTCGCTTAGCGCCCTCAGAAACTCTGTTAGAGAACTGCGATGCTCGATTACGAGCATTTGCAAGTAGTGTGTGCGTTTCTTGGTATTGCCATGCACGGGCATATAAGACTCCAAGATTTTGAACGAATTGGCTAAGAGCGATCTGCTTATCAAGATTGGCGGTTTTCTCAACTATGGAAGCAAGTGCGGTTCGATCACCAAAGTCACTTGGGCGAATGGCTTGAGAGACCGTGATCGACATATCATTTTTTTCTCCACCTTTTCTGGTACTAGGGATATCGAATGAAGAGTTTAGTTCTGGATTGTCTTTGACCCCTACCGAGAACGCCTCCGCTACTCGCTCGGCGAGGCTGGCGTCAATCTTGGCGGCTTCGGGACTGTTGGTTAACGCCTCTTTCACAAGTTTATTGAAATCAAAGGGGTAATCATCGGCCCGAACCTGACTACTGGATATATAAGCGGTAACGACAGTACACAATAATAATAGTTTCATTTGCATCTCCAGAAAACGTGCGCTTTGCCAGCATCAACGGATGCCAGCGAGAAAAAACTATGCAAGCGTTACTGGTGGCGCATTGGGGGCAATAGATAAGGAATAGGCAAGTTGCGAGAGCGCCGCCGCATCAGCAGACTCGATCATGACCGCCTCACAGGTAAGAAACGGATCTCGATAACCAAAGCTATTACTGAGAAGAACTAAAAGACTGTTTGCAGTAGGGACGAAGGCTACTTGGGCAGAGTTCTGCGGTTGACACGAGAGACTTGGTAGAAGAATGGTGCCGCACGACTTTCCTTCGCTATGAGACGACGGATCTTCCGAGGAATGAGATGGACAATCTGTTTGGGATGATGGATCAGAGGATGTGTGAGTGTGCGAAAATGGCTGGTTATCGAGCTTTGAGATGAGCTGCTCGAGAGCGCAATGGTAGGTCGCCACGAACCAAAGTAGCGTTATACAGAGATTAATAAGCCATCTTGCTTTCATATTGATAAAAGAGTTTTGCGTACTAGGAAACCATCGGAGCATATTTTAATAATCTTGACAAGTATCTTTCGGAAATGCGCTCCTAAGATGACATTCCTTCTAAATCGTAAAGTTGTCTATGCAAGACGTTCGAAACGTGTTCCGTGCCGTTGTCAAATTGCAATCTTACGATATGTCTGTGAGGCTAATAGGTAACAAAGCTGATGCGTCCGGGTCAGTTCGAAGCCACGTGATTAAGGCTGCCTCAGCGCATCCACGATGGGAGATGTAGACGCTTGGACGCGGGTGCTAAGCCAGCGAGGAAGCCAACTATCGCAGAAACAATCGCACAACCGATAACTTCCGAAAATTCAGTATTTTCGGTAAGTACGGAAAGGTTAGCTTCCGATACAGAAAGTGATACCCTCTCATTCGCCGAGGTGTGTCGGACTCAAAGTTGTCCAATTATCGGAATTCCCAATGTATCGTATCCTACCAGCGCGACAGGCTCAATGTGCCGCGCTGGTGGCTGCAATTATCTCGGTCATCGTTCCGCCGCAGTCGTTGATTTGCAAACATCGCTTTCTAGATAACACGGCTGAGCCGATTGCTAGCAATTACACTTGCCACACTTGTGATGAG
>CAZVBC010000339.1:627-8147 GCA_964625155.1 uncultured Pirellulaceae bacterium | reverse complement strand
AGCCGCCAACCAATCGAGCAATTCAGGATGTGTGGGGCGTTTACCGGTGTTGCCAAAATTATTAGGATTCCCCGCGATCGGATCTCCAAAATGCCACATCCAAATGCGGTTCACAATGGCTCGCGTGGTAAGTGGATTTCTTTTGTCCGCAATCCAATCGGCCAACTTTTGACGCCGTCCCGCATAAGTTTCCTGGACATCATCGAAGCGTGGCGCAAAGTCTCCCAAGACGCTGAGAATTCCAGGACCAACTTCAGCTCCCAGCGAAAAAGGATCTCCTCCGACAAGAACACAAGTTGCTTCTAATTCTCCCTCGGACTGAGGTTTCTCTGGTATACGGAACGGCGAATTGACACTCTTGGTACGAGGAGTGCGTCCGTTATAAACGGACAGTGCGTATGGTCGATAGCGATCCAGCTCCCAGGTTAATCGCTCTAAGCCCTTGTTGGCGATTCGCGCCATACCAATATCTTGCACGCTCAATCCGATCATCCGCGGCGGGATCTGTTCCTCAGGGATCTTGCGTTGCAACAATTGGTTTCGCGCGGCCGAAAATACGCCTCCCCGTTTCAATTTAGCACTGGCATTAGCATTTTCGACCGCCTCCAACCAGGCTTTATTATCAAACTTCTTATCAGCGTACCAAGCTGATGCAGCACTCAGCGATTTTTCATCGAGAGCGGCCAAAGTCGCTTGGTGATCTGTACGAATTTTCTCCAAGAATCGTTGCTCATCGAATCCTTCCAAATTCTCACTGGGCAGGAAAGGGGCTGGACGTTCGGTGATCTGCGTGGTCGCAAATACAGCTTGCAAAGCGTAATAATCTCGTGTCGGAATAGGATCAAATTTGTGATCGTGGCAACGAGCGCACTGCAAAGAATGAGCTAAAAAACTTTCGCCCACGCTGTTGGTCACATCATCCAAAAAACGCTGGCGCGCGACTTTGGCAACCTCCATCCCGGTCAACTCCCATGGCCCCATGCGCAGAAACCCAACGGCAACCAACATCTCCGGGTCATCGGGACGAATCTCATCTCCAGCGATTTGTTCGCGCACGAATTGGTCATAAGGTTTGTCCGAGTTGAATGACCTTACCACATAATCGCGATATCGCCATGCATTGCCACGTTGGTAGTCGTTGGCAAGTCCCGACGAATCGGCGTACCTGACCACATCCAGCCAGTGTTGTGCCATCCGCTCGCCGTAGTGCGGACTTTCAAGTAAGCGATCGATGAGATTACTGATGGCGCGGTCAGGATTGTGGTTATGCTCTTGCTCAAATGCGGCGACCTCTTCCGGGTGAGGAGGCAAGCCAGTTAAGTCATAGGTTGCACGGCGGATTAGATTCCGAGCATCTGCTGGTGGTGCAACAAGTAACCCAGCGGGAATTTGCTGGAAAATCAATTCGTCAATTGCAGCACTCCCTTGCGCCTTCGTCGCAGGTTTCTTCACAGGCTGATAGCCCCATAATCCATCCGGTGGATACTTGCGATTCGTCCAATCGACTGTGGTGCCGCCACTGGTCGAGACGGTTACACCCTTGGCTGATTCCCGCCAATCATCGGCGTGCAATTGCTCCAATTCTCGAACGCGCGCGTCCGTAGGCCAACTAGCCCCGCCGTCGATCCACTGTCGAATCCATTCGATCTCCGTAACATTCAGCTTGTCAGCTTCCTTGGGCGGCATTGGTGACCATGCGGCATCGTGCCGGCTTACAGCCAGATAAAGCGGACTTCGCTGTGCATCGCCCGGAACGATGGCGGGCTGGCCACTGTCACCGGTGCGACTGTCACCGGTGCGAATCGGTGTTGTCAGGTCCAAGCCACCCTTGACGTTTTTGACATCGCCACCGTGACAAGCTACGCATCTTGCTGCAAATAACGGCTTGATGTGCCGCGCATATTGGATCTCATTTGCTTCTTCGTTGGCCGAGACGTTCAAAGCCTGCCAGCCTACAACCATTAAGGCGGCGAATCGGCTCACCAGTGAAACGCGCGAACGTACCGGGTTGAAAATCTTAAGATTGGAATACTTGGAAGACATGGTGTGCTTTACCTTGCGCTCGCCCGTGCCGACCATTGCTGGTGCAGTTGATGTAGACGAGTAACAACCTCGGGATGCTCGTCGGCAAAATCTTGTTTCTCGCCAGGATCAAGGTCAATATTAGCCAGGAAGTTCTTGATATCTATCGGTTTGCGTCCGTCAGTCGTATCGCGGCTGCTTCCTATCAGTTTCCATGGCCCGGAACGTACAGCCCATTGCGCTGCTGCACCAAGTCCAACTTGCCAATACAGCGTTTCATGAGGCGACTGGGCATGCTCAGAACGCAATACCGCCCCGAGGTCTGCACCGTCCAAATCCAGATTCAGCAGTTTAATATCGCACAAAGTCGCCAGCGTCGGCAACCAATCGCAGGCATGAACAATTTGCTTGCGGACGGAACCCGACGGCAGTTTTTCGGGCCAGGAAATGATAGCGGGCAATCGTAAGCCCCCTTCAAACATGCTGAACTTGGCACCTCGATAAGGTCCGCTGCTCCCTCCGCCGAAATGAGCGCGTTCTTCCGTGCTGTGCCCGTTATCCGATTGGAATACGACGATTGTATTTTCGCGCAAACCAAGAGTATCAAGCTTGGCTAACAAGGCTCCAATCCGTTCATCTTGTGCAGCCACAAACGCGTTGTATAGGTTACGGGGGTATTTAACGTGCTGAAAGCGGTCCAACCATTTTGAGTCACCTTGATAGGGATAGTGTGGCATGTTCATCGCAAAATACATAAAGCAGGGTTGGTCGCGATGCTTGTCCAAGAATTGACTCGCTTCACTTACCATCAAGTCGGGAAAATACTCTCCGTCGTGAAACACCTCTTGTCCATTGCGATGCAAGTCATGAATGTTGGGACCTGACCAGTAGAAGAAATGGGAGTAGTTATCAATACAGCCTCCCATATGACCGAATGAAAAACCAAATCCTTGTGCGGACGGAGATTTTTCGGGCGTGTAACCCAAATGCCATTTGCCAACCAGAGCCGTCGCATAACCGGCGGCTTTGAAGGTCTCCGCCATAGTGATCTCGCTGGGTGGCAAGCCAGCGGGATCGCCGCGCTGAGAACCAGCATTACTTGGGACACCACAGCGCACCGGATAGCGTCCAGTCAACAGCGCAGCTCGCGACGGCGAACACACTGGTGCACCTGAGTAGAACTGAGTAAACCGAATTCCCCGCCCTGCCAGTGCATCCAAGTGCGGTGTTTCCATATCTTGCGCACCGTAACAGCCTAAATCCACCGCACCCAGATCGTCCGCCAAGATGACAATCACGTTTGGTTTTGGGGCAGCTTGACACACACCAATACTGGCTAATAGGTACGTCCACACACAAACAAGGTTCTTCAATCTCATGATCATCAAATTGAACCTTTCTCGATTCAGCTCGATTTCCACCCACGTTTTACAGATCAAAGTGCGCGCGATTTGCGAATTTGTCCACTGGATCATTGTACCTAGCTGCTCTCTCGCATGGAGCATCCTCAGTTCCAAGGTCCAACAAGCCCGCACAAGTCACCGAGACCATCTACGGCATGAATCCCTGGTGAACTTCACACTACCTGCACAAATTCTTCATAGATTCATAATTCAGTCCACGCACACGGATGTTACTTTTATGCCCACGCGAACTGGTTGAAGGCGGCTTGAATAGTTCAATTGCTCAACGGTTGGTGACATAAAACGGGAGATCACAATGAGGATGAGAAGACGCTTGATGGGTGAGATTACTGGATCGAAGTTGCGGCCGCAACCAGGTTTTACGTTAGTGGAACTGCTGGTGGTGATTGCGATTATCGGTGTTTTGGTTAGCCTGCTTCTGCCTGCGGTACAGTCAGCTCGCGAAGCCGCGCGCCGCATGCAATGTAGCAATAATCTCAAGCAGATTGGGCTGGGAGTTCATAACTTCGAGTCGACCTACAAGAAACTGCCGCATCCTGGACAGTGTGATTCAACCGGTGGTGCTTCCACGACTTACATGATTCACTCGACGCCCACCTTGCTGCTGCCGTTTATCGAGCAGACGAATGTGTACAACCTGTTAAATCATGATGCGGATCCGAAGGTCGCCTATCGAGCAACTGCCAGCGGTGCAGCGTTTCTGACACCCACTGGGTGCTTGTTACATAAGGACGCGCGCGGTTTGGCTTACGATGATCGAAATCACCCATCGGGCCAGACGGCCGCGAAAACGTCTATCGCCACTTTCTTATGCCCTTCTGCGCCACTATCTGGTAATGCTTCTCGCGACCCTGTACACGGATATGGTGGGTTCGACTACATGTTCATCGCCCTATCAGACGTTGATGAACGTTCGACCTCAGCGACTTTTGGTGCTCGTACTCCGACGACACCAACAGCTACTTGGCAATCTCAAGCTAAGAGTGGCATGCTGAGTTGCGATGGTGGAAGTTTTGGAAGAGTTACTGACGGTACTTCCAATACGGTCTTGTGCTTTGAGGACGCCGGACGTGCTCACCCGAATGTGGCGAGTTTTGGTTCGTTCTCGACTCGCTTTACACCGGTTTCTAATGCTGCTGACCCCATCAATATGCAAACAGGTCCCAACGGACGTCGCGTATTCGCTTGGGCCGATGCGGATGCTGCTGCGAATGGTTACTCGGGGCCAAGTAATGCAATTCTTCCTTCGTCGCGCAAAGCACAGATAAACAATTATAAGTCGCCGGTTGGTGGCCCTCCAGCCTGCCGCTGGTCCATCAATAACTGTGGACCTAACGACGAACCATTTTCCTTCCACATCGGTGGCGTTAATGCAGTCATGGGTGACGGGTCCGTACGCTTCCTTGGCGACACAACCGATGGAATCGTGGTGAAGTTTCTAGTTGCGGCTTCCGATGGCAATACCCTGCCGTCAATCGATTAGTCTTATCACGAGATGGAGAAGTTAATGTATTGCAGAGTTGCTATCGCACTATTGGGGCTCTTGCTGGCAGGTTGCGGGAGCTCCGCCGAGCAATTGGATCAACCGGTGAGCGTCAAAGGACGCGTTACCATCAGTGGCAAGCCAGCGAAAGGTTACGCCCTAACGCTTCAGCCGCTGGAAGACGGACACCTGACCGTCCTTGACCTTGGAACTGACGGAGCATTCAGTGGTGAAGCTGTTCCAGGCAAGTACGCTTATTATGTCGTCGCTGGCAAATCGAAAGCAGATGGGCGATCGCAGGTTGATGCCAAGTTCCTCCAGGCCGACATGGCACGCACATTAACGATTGCCTCGGGGCAGGACCTGGCAATCACATTGGATTAGAATTGCTGCATGCGATTTAGAAGTGAGTAATCGTTGCACTGTAGCCATATCGACTCTTCAGACTCAGTCGCAAATCAAGATTGCCGATCGTTCACTGGATCGGCAATATCCTTGCTTGACAATCGTATTTCCACGGGTCGTTAACCAAACTGGCAACGATCTAGTACCGAAAATCGAACCTTTCGGCAACGCGTTCACCCTCTATTCTCATTCTCAGCGCTCGCCCCGTACACCGCGTTTCAAATACTTCTGCTCATACCCCTATTAACTCCCAGAGCAAAAGACCGCACAGAGGCCTCAACCAGCGAAGCTCGATAGCGAGAGATGCTCCTGGCGATCAGAGAAAACCTCTCGGAGGGCGGGTATAGGCGTACACGATATCTTGCACAACTGAAGGAGTTGCGGGTGACGCCACTTCGTTGATCGGAAATTTGGCAGATTTTGAGCTTTACCCAAACTGCCTACTCTGTGCGGCAAGTTTTCCATAACCCCCTAGTTGCTATCCCCTATATCAGGCTTTAAACTCCGCAAATAGGTAACGCTCAAAAATGCTTCTAGTTGTTCTGTTCCTATGGTGTGAATGATGAAACTGTCTGTTATTGCTTGGCGGCGGATACTAATCGCGTTGAACAGTGCAATAAAGTGGTTCAACAGCTCGCGCAGATCTCCTCGTTTACGCCGTTTCGCTTACGAGCCGCTCGAATCGCGCCAGTTACTGGCGACCCTGCAAACAGATCATATTGCCGCAGATTTCGGTCCTATCGCAGCGAACTCCCCGATCTCAACCGATTCAGCGGTAATACCTTCTAGTATCGGAGAAGGTGAGGGGGCCGAAGCCCCGGTGATTGGAAACGTGGTAATTGACTCGGCAACATTTGGTGGCCAGAGTTCGAAAACGGTTACAGGTTACGCACCCTTGACCAGTGACGCGTTTGTGGCGATCGATACCGAAGGAACTTATCGCCTTGTAGTAACAGGCAGCAGCCCAAACAGTACGACGCGACATTATGCAGGCTTTGCGACCTACGACTTGGATAAGAGATTCCTCAGTCAATCCAATTATTATCAGCAAACCGCCGGCAATGACACTACGTTAGCTCAAACGCTGAACCCTGGAGATACCCAGATGGTATTGGCCGATGGATCGAAGTGGTATGACGGATCGTTGTCAAACAGTCGGAATTTCATTTGGCTCGACTACCGCGATAATACGGGCCTATCTCATGGAATCGATTATTCACTAAACCTCCGAATGGATGCTTGGTCACAGGACGGGATTGTCGGGAATGTTGTCACTCTGAAGACAGCCTGGTCAGGTCCTCAATTACCCGCCGGAACAAAGGTACGCAATACCGGATCGTCTAGTCATCAATATAACATGCTAGCCAACGCTTACTTGGCTAGCACGCCAGTTCAGGTGAGTGGCGTTATCAGCGGTAGCAACTCAGTCAGTACGAACACTTCAACGAAGTTTAGGCCGGGTGCCGAGTTCATTCGCATGGTTATTTTGGCCAATCACAGCGACGGCAGTGCGCCAGTAACTCCTTCTACATCTCTATGGTACGATGCAACCATCCAAGCCACCGGTACAAAGTTAGCTGCAGTCGAGAACTCAGTTGCGGGAACCAAAATCGGCACGATCTTGGCAACTGACCCATTTGGTCGCGCACTCACCTACAGTTTGACCAACAACTCGAGCGGCAGATTTACGATCAACTCGACCACGGGTGAGATTACGGTTGCCGCAGGTGCCGTCCTTAATTTCGAGTCGACGCCCGTATTGACCATCGGCGTTCGCGTGACGAACTCGGCAGGACATACGACTGACCAGTCGTATACGGTTAAGTTGAAAGACGTCCCAGAGTCTACCACAGACATTACAGGTACACTCGTGGCTGTTCCCGAGAACGCCAGTACGACGGTGACGGTAGGACAAGTCACAGCGGTTGATCCAGATCTCAATGACGTAATTACTTATTCGTTGACCAACAGTGCTGGTGGCAAGTTTGCCATTGATTCAACAACCGGCACGATCACTGCTGTCGCTCCGCTCGACTACGAAACGGCCGCCAGCCATACAATTACCGTCCGCGCTCGTACGTACGCAGGAACAAATTTCGACAAGAATTTTACAATCCAAGTGACCAATCTAGCCGAAGCCCCGGTGATTGGAAACGTGGTAATTGACTCGGCAACATTTGGTGGCC
>CAZVBC010000339.1:0-527 GCA_964625155.1 uncultured Pirellulaceae bacterium | reverse complement strand
AAAACGTCTTGTCAGTAACCGGGCCAGCAATTAAGCGAGCTGACGATGCGATTCCCGTTGACTCACTTGGGTCCTATATTGTTCGAGTAACGGGACAAAGTACAGATTTGAACACCAAGCACTCTTTGGGACTGGTTCCACTAAATCAGGATTTGCGTCCAATTAATACTGTGCACTATCTTGGCACAGGGTCGAATTCGGACACGACACTTGCACAGCCATTAGCTAGTGGAGATACGCAGATCGTTCTTACGAACGCGACCAACTGGGATGATGGTTCTGATTCTACTCGTCGTAATTTCGTGTGGTTTGATTATCGCGATACGACGGGGCGAAGCCATGGAAACAGTTATTCTATGAACGTATTGATAGATGCTTGGAGCGAAAATGGAATCTCAGGTAACGTCGTTACGTTGAAACGTCCATGGAGCGGACCACGTCTTGCCGCTGGATTGGCAGTGAGAAACACGGTGCGAATGGACTCTGCGAGAAGTGTTCTATCGAATGCTTCGATTTCGGATGTTCCT
>CAZVBC010000338.1:0-8210 GCA_964625155.1 uncultured Pirellulaceae bacterium | reverse complement strand
CAAGAATAAATCCCTCCGTTTCTACCAATACCCCGACTCCCTCATTTAATCCTTTTTGCTTACTTCAATAACTTGAACAAGGAGATGTCATGACGACTTCTTTTCTCGAGCATTTGTCTTTGGAAATTCAAAAAATACGTGATGCAGGTCTTTATAAAACGGAACGCGAAATCACTTCCAAACAAAGCGCGCAAATTGCGGTGAATCATGGCAAGCCTGTCGTGAATATGTGCGCTAATAATTATTTAGGATTAGCTGACAGCGAAGAATTAATTCATGCAGCACAACACACACTCGATGAACATGGTTTCGGTGTGTCGTCAGTGCGATTCATTTGTGGCACGCAGGCGATACACAAACAGTTGGAGGAAGCAA
The DNA here is from genome assembly GCA_964625155.1 of uncultured Pirellulaceae bacterium. Taxonomy (GTDB): domain Bacteria; phylum Planctomycetota; class Planctomycetia; order Pirellulales; family Pirellulaceae; genus Aureliella. Next base: position 7,835 of record CAZVBC010000338.1, on the reverse strand, counting down.
TCAGCCGTTTTTTGGGAACCGAAGATACGATCCTGTATTCGTCTTGCTTCGATGCCAACGGTGGTTTGTTTGAAACTTTACTTTCCGCCGAAGACGCAATCGTCTCGGATGAATTGAACCATGCAAGTATCATCGACGGAATCCGGTTATGTAAGGCTCAACGACTTCGCTACACCAATAACTCGATGGCCAACTTGGAGCAACAACTGCAAGAGACCGCAACTGCCCGGTTTCGCATGATCGCCACCGACGGCGTATTTTCGATGGACGGAACCATCGCGAATCTCGCCGAAATTTGCAACTTGGCCGAAAAATACAAGGCCCTGGTCATGGTTGACGATTCACACGCCGTCGGATTTCTGGGGCCTAAGGGACGAGGGACACACGAGTACCACAATTGCATCAACCGAGTTGACATCATCACCGGTACATTGGGTAAAGCGCTCGGCGGAGCCAGCGGCGGATATACATCCGGACGACGCGAAATTATCCAGTTGCTAAGACAACGTTCTCGTCCCTATTTATTCTCAAATTCTCTCGCCCCGCCAATTGTCACCGGAACCTTGGCGGCTTTAAGCATGTTGGACAAGTCAACTGAGCTGCGCGACAGATTGTTTCGCAACACGACGTACTTCCGCCAAGCCATTCAGAACTTAGGGTTTAACATCGCACCTGGCGAGCATCCTATCGTTCCGATCATGTTGGGTGACGCACGGTTAGCAGCGACGCTTGCGGATGCACTGCTGCGTAAAGGAGTTTATGTTATCGGTTTTTCCTTTCCGGTCGTCCCTCACGGAAAAGCCAGAATTCGAACCCAAGTTTCGGCCGCTCATTCTCAAACGGATCTGGAATTTGTTGTACAGCAGTTTGCCGAAGTCAAAAGAGAATTTGGCATCTAATCGGACAACGCCAATTTTCGAATATTGCCAAAAGAATGAGTCATTGCCGTAAAATCGCTTAATTTAACCGCGTGCCCAGCGGGCCGCTAGTGCAGTTAGTCTCAATTGGCGATGCGCGTCAGCGCTGGATGATGCCTACGTGGTTAAGCGGAGTTAAACGACAGCCTAATTGGACAGCGCCACATTGCGGTCCAACTGTGACCTTAAGCCCGAGCTTTGTAATCGTTTAACCCGCAGCCGAAGGCGAGGACAGGGGTGAGTTTGGCTTGATTTCGGTTGGAAATGAACACAATTGCGAAAACTCTACCCATTCCTCGCCTTTGGCTGCGGGTTAAACGAGTTCGCTGCAACGACATTAGTTCTAACGACATAACCGAAAGTTGGCGCTGTCCAACTAATCAAGTGCACCGTCACAGCTAAGAATTAGGGTTCGCAGAAACGGGAGTGCGAGGTTCCTACCGAGCCGCCGCTCAGTTGGCTCAGCCAGAGCTTGGCACTCCCGGTCCTTAAAACTAAGCTGTGACAAAGCACTTGCTCGTCCTGTGGACCACATCTAGATCGCAATGTATCGCTGTCCAACTAAGCCTCGGCACAATCGATACTTGCCAAAAAAACTTGCGAGGGTTCTTACAAATCCAGCTTGTCAAGTTGGTCGATTAACGAATCGAGTTCATCTCGTTTGGATTGAACCGAAGCTCCCAATCGCTCACGAATGCCTTGACTTACGCCCACAGCCTCGCGACCAGCAAGAATCAATTGTTCGTCGCGTTCTCGCGCGGCGACCGTAACCGCATCTTCGTCGCCATCGGGGGCACCGAACAGTTTGGACAGATCAATTTTCAAGCCACCAACTTCAACCGGAGCACCAGCAATTGCAGGAGTTTTGTGCTGCGGAAAAATGATTGCATTTTGTGGACAAACTCGACTGCACGCCGGACATCCTTTACGGCAATTGTCGGGTTGTTCAACGATAATGGTTTCGACTTTATCGACACCATAAACTCCGAACAAACAAAAGTCGATACATTCCATGCAGTTGGTGCATCGGCTGAAGTCGATTACGGGATACCAGCGCCGAGCGGGATGTTCTTCGATTGTCGCCAGGCCCGATATACCTATCAGTGACGGTGATTGTGGAGTCGCATTCGCTTCATTTTCGCTACCGACATAGGTTGTATTTGTTGGTGAATAAAAACGGTCAATGGCACTTGGAATGGGTTCACTGAGCCGCGCTGCCTGCCCATTTTGCGAATTGTTCACCAAATCGGCAATGCGTTTGAACTCACTGATGTAGTCGCCGACTTTATCGCTCGCACGAAAATCGATACAGTAGATTTCACGTTCGGGACGCGGTTGATCGTCGATAACACGTCCCGAGCCCACTTCGTCCGATTCGTCTTCAGTTTCCGAATCATCGCTATCGTCGGGAACCTGAAGTTGTACTTGGCCGACCTGCCCCCGGACGCCGTTTCGGTCGAGTACCCAGTGCAATGCACGCTCGTACAGCCACGATACGACGATCAGTGGCCCGTCGATTTCCCGCAATTTTTGAAACGTCGGTCCATCACGAGTTGCGTCGTAGAGATGAGGTACCAGAATTACTTCAAATCTTGGCAAAGCTGCAGCTTGTTCAGCGATGCTGGACTCCAACTCACGCTTTTCTGGATTGCGACTCTGGCCCTGAGAAACGACCAGGGTGATGCGCGGCGCCGACATAGGATGTGTCTTTCATTGTGTGGCCAGGATGATCACTCGACCGACCAGCAAAGGGTATGCAAAGAATCGGTCATTGTAACACGTATTTCCATCGATTGACGAGTCGTTAGTGCGACGTGATCGTTTGGTCCGCTCATCCTTCGTTGACTTGCCCCTTGATAGTCCGCTGAGCAACCTCCCAGGCGGCAGTGAGATGTTCCAAGTATTGTTCCGGCGACAGCAAACCATCGTCGGTGGCAGTGAGTTCAAATAACCAACCTGTACCGTACTTGTCTAAGTTAATTCCGCTCGGATCATCAAGCAAATTTTGGTTGATCGCGGACACCTGTCCAGCCACCGGGCAATAGAGACTGCTCTCAGCTTTTTTGCTTTCGATCGAGCCGATCTCTTGTCGAGCCTGCAATTGCATTGAGGGCTCAATTACCAAATCCAAGAAGTAAACGTCTTGCAACAACCGCACCGCGTAAGCAGTCAAGCCAAAACGCAAGACATGCGTATCCAATTTTTTTGCCCACATGTGATTCTTGGCGTACATTCGGTCCGTCGGGAATTGGGCTTCGAAACTGCCCATCATGAAGGTCAGTTCCGACGTCATGTATAGCGGACTCCTTGGTTTTCTGGCTCAAAGAAAGCCGGTAATAATCCATCGACTCTGAGCAATCCCTCGAGCGTCAATTCCAATCGGTCACCTGTGCGGGTCAAGAAACCTTCGTCAACGTATTCTTCCCACACTTCTTGATATTGCCCCCATACATCTGTACCAAACTTGTCTTGGAAATACGGTAGATCAATGTATCCACGCTTAAGTAAGAGGATCAACTCGCGAATCATCAATTGGTTTCGAGTCGGTGCATAAGCTCGCCCGATCGGCAGCCGTCCTTCTTCGAGGGCACCGATATACTGCGGCCATTCTGCGAGGTTTTGATAATGTACAGAAGATATATGTCCAAACGAGGCAATTCCCGTTGCCAGCAAATCGGCGCCCGAAAAGAGATTGTCGCGATAACTGAAACTGACCTTAGAAGTGTCCTTGATCATGGTGTAAGCGCTGCTGCGCGAATAGCCTGCGGCAGCAAACTGTTCGAAAGCGTACTTTACCCAATCGCGTTTTGTTGGCCAGTCCGCGACTGCAGAAGATTGCTGTTCCTGTAAGATGCCTTTGGAATAGACCGTATTAAATGGAAGCTCCATTTGGTAAATCGTGATGCTCTCGGGTGACAACTCCAGCGTCTTGCGCACGTTTTCTCGCCAATTGTCCCAAGTCTCACCTACCATCCCAGCAATCAAATCAATGTTGACGTTCTTGAAAGCGGTGCGTTGAATCCACTCCCACGCTCGATAAACCTCTTTTGATAGATGGGCCCGACCGTTTTCCTCGAGAATCTCGTCACTGAAATTCTCAACTCCCAAGCTCAGTCGCGTAACGCCCAACTCCTTGAGCGTGGTGATCTTTGATTCGCTCAACGTACCGGGTTCGCACTCGAAGGTAACCTCTTCAGCCTGATCCCAATTGATGTTCGCTCGCAAGCGATCGACCAAACTACTTAGTTGTTTGTTGGACAGAAAACTTGGCGTCCCTCCACCAAAATAAACGAATCGAAACGGACGTCCTCCCATCACGGGTAATTTACTTACCAGCTCGATTTCGCGGCAAAGTGCCTGAACATAACGCTCGATTTCGTCCGCGTTGACACCTGTAAATACTTTGAAGTAGCAAAACTTACAGCGTTTGCGACAAAAAGGAATGTGAAGGTACAATCCCAACGGCGTTCCCTGCCGCGGCGGATTCGCCATGACTTGTTCGACCTCAGGTACGAACTGCGATTTCCATTGCGAATAGGGTGGGTAATTCGAAATGAAATAGCTGCCAACTTCGGTCTTGGTTGCTTCAGCGGTCATCAGATGTAGTTGTACCCGTCGAAAGATAAAATTGGGCTGTCACAGACTTTGTCATAGTCTACTGTGCTTTTGCGCCAAAACAAAATACCGACCCCCGATCGGAAGCCGCTACCAGCATGCCGTTTGCTGCGGAAGGGGACGCCAAAAAACTCCCTTTGATCTCGTACAACCACTTTTCCTTGCCAGTTTCCAAATCAAGTCGAACTAGCCGGCCGTCAGCAGCAGCCAAAAAAATGTCCGCTCCAGCAACGATAGGTGATGAATCGCAGCGTTTACGCAGAGTCGTTTGCCAACGCACTTTTCCCGTGCCTTGCTCAAGTGCAAAGACTTGCCGATTACGGCTGGAAGCAATAATTAAATCGCTTGCAACCGCTACCGAATTCTCGAGTTCTTGCGCGAGTTTCTGGTCCGCAAAGTGCCACAATTGTTTCTTACCGGACGATTCAAAAGCGAAGATAGCTCCCGAACGAGTTGGTACAAACACCCGCGCTCCCGCAGCGCTGGGCGTGCTCCCAGTAGGGCCATCCAGCGCGATCGGTTCTGTCGCAGCTTTACCTGTGTCGATATCCACTACATGCAGTTTGCTGTCGCAACCTCCAAGAAACGTCCGCTTTTCGGCAATCGTCGCCGCACAACGGAGTTGATCGCCTGTTTCGTACTTCCAACTCAATGCGCCCGTATCGCGATGCAGGCAATACAACGCACCATCTTGCGAAGTGACCAGCAAATTTGTGCCGTCGAACGTTGGCCCGGCACTGATTTCAGTCCCCGTGGAATATTCCCACTGCAGTTTTCCGGACGCCGCATCCAACGCCCGGACCACACCTTCTATGTCTCCAAAATAGACTCTACCGGAGTGGTAAGCACCTGAGGCAGTAAAGCCACTGTCGACATTCAATCGCCATTTTTCCTTCCCAGTAGACTGTTCAAGTGCGATGATTCGTCCTTCTGCATCGGCAACAAAAACAGTTCCCTCGGCAATGATGGGAGCAGCCTCGAAACCCAATCCGTCGATATCGACCTGCCATAGAAGTTGCAGTTTTTCGGGCAATTGCTCCATTGTTGCCCCCGTACCTGCCAAATCGCAACGACCCAAAGGCCAATCCGCAGCCGCAGCAACCATCGTGCCTGCTCCGAACCAACATAGTGCCAGCCAACAAGTAAACTTCGGTATCATAAGGCGTTCCTCGTACGTTCGATCAATAATTTCCCGCTCCATTGTTCTCGCCCGATTCACCAGCGCCAAGGTCCTAGCGTAAACGAAACAACTGTATCGCTACTGAAGCAATGCGAGCGGCAGCAAAAAGTATACCGAACGGTTTGCGCTGAGCCGTTAAGAATTCGGTATTTTGCAAGGATTCGATTTGCGCAACTTTTATTCCACTCGTGCTCCAACTGCGTGCCCAGACGCGACGACTCGCAAGGCCACGAGCGTGGTTGCCGTCCATGGACGCTTTGGACCGATTAGAGGAAGATAAATTGCTTCGCTGGAGCAATCGCAATCGAATAGCAATTGAGCAGAGTCAGCAGGGAGAATCGAAGCCAGTGAGCGACGTTGCCGTCCTTGCGCGACTCCGCAAGCGACTCGCAGCGGAAGGGATCGTAAGCTAAATGGCGGTGTTTTGGACACCGATCGCCGAGTCTGACATGGATGATATTCTTTATTACATTTCAGTTGTAGATCGTCGCCCCGAGACTGGCGAGCGATTGAACACTCTTGCAGAAGAAAAGGAATGTCAGAAAGGTAATACTCAGATTTGGTTTTAAGCTCATTTCGGAGACCTTGGGGGTTTTAAGGATTTGTAGAAGGCTGAGGATGTCTTTGCCCACGATGCTTACTCGCAGTCGCGGTGGCACATGCGTCCGATGGCGACCTTGCCGAAACGATGCACTCTGAATCAGCCCAGCTATCGAGACTCAGAGCATCCCGGGACGGTTCGCAATTGTGCTCAAGTATGGTCTCAATTTGCCAGCAAATCAGCAAGCTCATCCGCAACACTCAGGGTGCCGTTGCATATTTGTTTTCGGGTTTTTGCTAGCAATTCTCTGTCGATCTGCCCTGGATGGTGGAGAAAACAAATTCAATTGACCTTTCGTTTGAAGATCTGCTATCTATCGCATGGTTGAGTTTGATTAGCCATTGCGGAACCATGACGATGAAGAATTTTGGGCGAGCCCTGCGCGATGCAATGTATTATTGGAAGTCACTGGCTGTGGCGACTGCGTGTTCAGTCATCGTGGCTTTCTTCTGGAGCTTTAATATCGCGGCGTTCTATCCGATATTGCAGGTTGTCTTAGAAAACAAAACTATCCAGGCTTGGGCCGACGAACAAATCGCCAACCAGCAAACTGCAATCCTTCAGTTAGAAACCGAAATCGCCCAGCACAATGCAGGGGCGGCTCTGGTCGCAAAACAAAACCAACTAAATGAGCTTCGCGATAAACTAGAAGGCTATCAGGATTACCGTCCGTGGTTGAATTGGCTGCCCAAAGACCCGTTCCAAACCGTTGCGTGGATCGTAGGGTTCCTGATGTTCACGACGTTGGCGAAGCACGCTTTTCTCATGATCAACGAACTGTTGGTGGCGCGCATTGCCATGGATATCTGTCGAGGCTTGCGATCCAGGCTCTTCCATCGAGCCTTGTATTCTGATCGAGAGACGTATTCACGAATTGGGACTAGTGGTTACGCAGCTTACATCATGCAAACTGCGGATGGTCTGGCAGTTGGCTTGACCAGCACGCTTGGTGGCGCGGTCCGGGAGCCGTTGAAGATTGTCGGCTGCTTGATCGGCGCCGCATTAATTGCTCCGCGTCTGTTGCTGCTCAGCATCGTCGTTGCCCCGGCCGTGGGATGGGCGTTGTATCGGATTACCCAGCGATTGAAGGCTGTCTCTCGCAAAACGCTCGGCGAATCAATGTCGTTCTACGAAGTTATGTTGGAATCACTGAACAATTTACAGACTGTGCAAGCTTATACGATGGAAGATGTAGAGCGCAAGCGATTTGATGACTCGACCACCGCCGTGCGGGCAATCGGATTAAAATTTGTTTTCTATACCGCGCTCTCCAAGCCAGTCATTGAGTGTTTAGGGTTGGGGATGTTGTGCACGACCATTGTGTGCGGTTCGTACTTGGTGCTCAAGCAACAAACAACCCTGCTCGGAATTCCCATCGCAACCGAACCGCTCAGCGTTGGAGGCTTACTGACATTTTTCGGTTTCTTGATCGCCATGACCGACCCACTGCGTAAGATTTCGGCGGTCTACTCTTGTATCTATGCGGGCGCCGTAGCCGCAGACGCAATTTACGGAATCTTAG
>CAZVBC010000337.1:0-8212 GCA_964625155.1 uncultured Pirellulaceae bacterium | reverse complement strand
GTATTTTTCTCGTCGGCGATTATTGTTTGGTGTTTGGTGTGCGGCAGCGTGCTGGTATCAGTTGGCATCTCTGTGGGCCGCTGATTCGGCAAGCGAATGGCAAACCGTGAAGGCTCCCGAAGTATGGAAAAAACCGCCGGCGGGAAAGCTCGGTTTTTCCTGGTATCGATGTCTGGTACAGGTACCCCAAGCATGGCGCGGGCGGGACTTCGAACTGTTTGTTGAACCGGTCGATGACGCGCGCGAATTTTATTTTAATGGCCACAAAATCGGCGCGGCTGGAGCGTTTCCGCCAGAATTTCGCAGCGGACTGGGAGATGTGCCACGCCATAGAATTGAAAGCTCGGCAATCGAATTTGGTAAAGCCAATCTGTTCGCAATTCGGGTGTACGACAGTGATGGCCGCGGTGGTTTTAACGTGGCAGCGCCAGCTTTGTTTGCCGGTACAGATGCGATTCGCATGGAAGGTAGCTGGCAATTTCGCGCTGGCGACAATCCGCAGTGGAGCTCATTAGATGATAGTGTGCCAGCTTCGCAAGGTAACGTTTTCGCTAAGATCCAAACTGCTGCAGAGGTTACCAAGATTTTGCGACGCTTGCCCGGCGAAGATGGTCCGCTCAGTCCCGGCGATGCACTTAAGAAATTCAAGACGTCGGCTGGCCTCGAGGTCGAGTTGGCACTATCGGAGCCGCATATTGGACAACCGCTGTCGATCAAATTCGACGCGCGTGGCCGTATGTGGGTAATGCAATACTTGCAGTATCCCAATCCAGCAGGACTGAAGATGGTCAGCCGCGACAAGTTTCTGCGCAGTGTCTACGATAAAATGCCCGCTCCTCCACCGAACCATTTTCCCGGTGCTGACAAGATCTCCATCCACGAAGATACTGATCAAGACGGTCAATTCGATAAACATTCGACCTTCGTCGGTGGTCTCAGTCTTGCAACTTCGTTCGAATTCGATGCGGATGGGTTGTGGGTCTTGAATCCACCTTACCTTTTGTTCTATCCAGACAAGAACCACGATGATGTTCCCGATGGTAATCCTGAAGTGCATCTGGAAGGATTCGGGCTCGAAGATTCGCATTCGGTGACCAATAATTTGAGACGCGGCCCCGACGGTTGGTTGTACGCATCGCAAGGAAGTACGGTAACCGGAAATATTCGGCGTTATGGTACTCAAGATCCGCCGATCCATTCGATGGGGCAATTGATTTGGCGATACCAGCCCAGCTCAAGAACTTATGAGGTCTTTGCTGAAGGTGGAGGCAATTCGTTCGGCGTGGAATTCGATGCGAAAGGTCGAGTTTACTCTGGTCATAATGGTGGTGATACGCGCGGGTTCCATTACGTTCAAGGAGGCTACTACCAAAAAGGATTTGGTAAACACGGGGCGCTATCGAATCCGTACACTTACGGGTATTTTCAAATGATGAAACATCATTCCGTACCGAGATTTACCCACACATTTGTGATTAACGAAGGTGCGGGGCTCGGGGCGGAATACGAAGGTAAATTATTTGGTGTGTCACCGCTGTTAAGCCACGTTGTTGTGTCTCGGGTCGTACCAGATGGTTCGACTTTCAAAACTGAAGATATTGGTCAAGCACTTTCGACCGATGACCCGTGGTTCCGACCCGTTGACATTCAGGCTGGACCCGATGGTGCCTTATACGTTGTCGATATGTACGAGCAACGCATCGACCATGCGGCCCACTATCAAGGTCGCATCGATCGGGAAAGCGGTCGTGTTTATCGCCTACGGAAAGCGGGTGCCAAACGAAGTTCAAGCATGAATTTCGATGCGCATTCCAGCGAGCAACTTATTGCGAAACTTGCCAGCGAAAATAAATGGGAACGTCAGACCGCGCAACGACTGCTGGCCGAGCGCCGAGATGGAACGCTCGTCAAGCCGTTACTGGACAAGTTGGCTCTCAGTAGTGGCCAAGAAGCGGTTGAGTATTTGTGGGCACTGGCTGCGGCCGGAGGATTGACGGAAGAGGTGGCTCTGAAACTGCTCGAGCACACCGAGCCTTATGTCCGGTTATGGGTCGTGCGAACAGTTTGTGATATGAAAGCAGTCAGCCCCCAATTTTCCGATTCGCTGGCTGAACTGGCTCGCAAGGAAACGTACGTCGAAGTTCGTAGCCAACTGGCGTGTTCCGCTCGGCGCTTGAGTGGTCCTCAATGCGTGAAAGTTGTTGCTAATCTCCTGTTGCATGACGAAGACGTCGACGATCCTCATTTGCCATTATTGTTATGGTGGGCGATCGAAGACAAATCGGCCGGAGCGAGAGATGCTGTGCTCTCCTTGTTTGCCAATCCAGAAAACTGGAGCCGGGCACTTGTACGCAAACAAGTTTTGGAGTCTACGATGCGCCGCTTCGCACAGGCCGGCAGCCAAAAGGACCTGTTGGCTTGCGCTCGCCTGCTGGAGTTGGCTCCAACGGATCAAGATGTAAAGCTGCTGATGGCTGGTTTCGAAAAAGCCTACGAAGGTAGACCATTGACGGGATTGCCTGAAGACTTGGTCGCAATAATGGCCAAACGAGGTGGTGGTTCGCTGGCACTGCGTCTGCGTCAATCGGACCCGCAGGCCATTCAGGAGTCACTCGCGATCATCGGTGACGAGAAGGCCAAGTTAGAACAGCGAGTTCAGTTCTTGCAGGTCCTCGGGCAAATTCACCCACCTGCTGCGTTATCCACCATCCTGTCGATCGTTGAAAAAGCGAACGATAATTCAGTGCGAATCGCAGCCATGACGGCTCTCCAAGCCTATGACGCGCCGGAAATTGGCACAAAGTTGGCAGGATTGATCGGTAAGTTTACACCAGAATCTCGCGAAGTCGCGATTTCTTTGCTTGCGTCACGGGCCGCGTGGTCCAAAGTGTTGCTTGACACTATCACCGGCGGAGGAATCAAGCCTCAGGAAGTGCCCCTTGCCACAGTGCAACGTATCGCATTGCATAGTGAAGCAACCATCCAAGCAGGAGTGCAAAGACATTGGGGGACTCTGAAAGGCTCGGACAACGATGCGCTTAGGAAGAGGATTCTAGAGGTCACTGCTCAACTTGCGTCGGGGACAGGAAACCCATACAAGGGAAAGTTGTTGTACAAAGAACATTGTGGAAAATGCCATGTGCTGTTCGATGAAGGTGGCTCCATTGGACCCAACTTGACGCAATACAAACGTGACGATCTGTCCACCATGTTAGTAAACATAGTCAATCCATCTCTGCAAATTCGTGAAGGATACGAAGCCTTTGTTGTGCTGACGGTCGATGGTTTGACGTTGAACGGGTTTATTGCTGACCAAGATAATCGAATTCTTGTGTTGAGGACGGCTGATGGCCAATCGATCGTAATCCCTCGCGACGATATCGACTCGATGAAAGCTTCACCACTGTCAATTATGCCCGAGGGCTTGCTCAATACCCTGTCAGAACAACAAGTTCGTGATCTCTTTGCATACTTGAGAGCGACGCAGCCATTAAACTAGCTGGGCAGCGCCAACTTCGATCAAGTGAAAGGCTTTTGGCGAAACAATTAGCCGAAGTGCGTTAGCGCGTCCCGATAGGGACAAACCTTCGTTATTGATAGATAGACTAAGTCATTGCAGCCAAATCGTTTAACCGCGTGCCCATCGGGCCGCGCGTATTAATCTTCACGTATATAAAACGTCATTAACCGGTACCAGCCGGGCTTGGAACCATGTTTGGCGCGCAGAGTGGTCACGGCTGTTAATAATCTGGTATTGAAGTGAGATATCGGTTGCGCGCCGTAGTTTCCGCGCGAACCGTCCCGATAGGGACAAACTAGCGTGTTTGAGTGTGATGAACAGAAGTCTGAAAGGTGCGGGGAGGGTCACCGGCTTGCTGCAGTTGCGGAAGCTGAACGCGCGACCCGATGGGCTCGCGGTTAAACGACGTCGCCGCAATAACTTAGTTCTGCGTGCAATAATCGAATGTAGCGCAGTTGTGGGCTCCATCGTGAATTAACTATGCTAGCATTGGGTGCGCGCAGTTATTGGACTCGCCTGAATGCTGAAAAAGACATAGAATTCATTCAGAAAACTGAGTCATTAAGGCGTCTACTGTTCGTTTGATTGGGAAATGGGGAAGTTATGTTACGCGATGGATTCGCGATTCAGCGGGAAGGGGTTCCGTCTGCCGTTCTTGCCATGCCACCAACAATCAATTTGTCTGCCACTGCATGGCACCAACGCGAAAGCCAACTGCTAGCTCCTTACGCGATGTTCTCGCGGCAGTCTGCCGGACGTCGGTACGATGAACCGCTTCATGCGTACCGTGGACCGTTTCAGCGCGACCGCGATCGAATTTTGCACAGCGCTGCCTTGCGCCGATTGAGTGGCAAGATGCAAGTATTCACAGGCGATATGGGTGATTACCATCGCACCCGCTTGACGCACACTCACGAAGTATCGACGATCGCGCGTACGCTTGGCAGGGTCCTGCGCTTGAATGAGGATCTGATCGAAGCCTTAGCGCTGCTGCACGATATTGGACATCCTCCGTACGGACATTGTGGTGAAGATGCCCTCAATGACTGCTTGCGCGATCACGATGGTTTCTCGCACAATCGATTTGCAAGCGTGCTGGCAGAAGAATTAGAAGTACGGCATACACCCTTTTCAGGCCTCAACTTGACGCGCGAAGTTTTGGAGGGGCAGGATTTTCGCGTGACGCATTGCGGACAATCACCGCTGCTGGAAGTGCAAGTTGTCGATCTGGCCGATGGGATCGCCTACAATGCCCATGACGTGGACGATGCGTTGCAATTAGGTTTACTGCAGTTATCCGACTTGCAAAGTTTAGATCTAATTCGCCGCGCGAGTCGCTGGAATCAATCCAGCTCGATCGCTGTGGGAATCAATGCCGCTCGTCAGGCTCTGGTACACGGATTGATCGATGTGCAGGTAGCCGACGTAATCGAACAATCGCACGAAGTGATACGCGACATTGAGCAGTTCGATTGCCTCACTGTGCGTCAGTTGGGGATTCGGTTGGAATTGTCCCTACCGCTACGCTGCGAACGAGCGCAATTGGAACAGTTCTTATTCGACAAAGTCTATCGGCATCCCCGTTTAATGGAAGTTCGGCAGCGCGCGGCAAAGCGAGTCCAAGCGTTGTTTCGATATCTCACCGAGCAACCAGCGGCTTTGCCGCATCGTTTCCAAACGCGAGCACAAATTACAGGGGTCGAGCAAGCCGTCGGTTGTTATCTGGCAGGGATGACCGATCGTTTTTGCGACGAACAGTATCGCAGGTTGGTGGAACTGGGCGAAACGTGTTCCATCGATTGGTAGTTGAACGAGAAACAGATAATGGCTGCACTGCAAAATCCAACTTGGACTGTCCAACCTCAAGCAACGCAATTAGTGCAGACTGAGCTGAGTCGATTCTTAAGTGGCAGTGTTTGTGCCCAGAATCTGCGGATTCGCATGTTGAATGAGACGGGGACGAATCTGTTTGACTGGCTCGACCGGCTGACAACTGGCGCTTCAGCAACCGAACTAACGACATTAGGTTTTGTGCCAGAGCCTTCGCGTGGTGCGGGAGTTTTTCGCCATCCGCTGGCACAACTGCCTTTGTTGGTGCACGGATACGGCAAGCGAATGGCGGCCGTTCGTGTGGAGTCGGTGGTTGATTTCTTGCAGGCACAGCGAATGGATACTCGTTGCCAGATCGTTGGCAACTATGGAGCTGCGGTTCGACGCACCTGTATCGAGTGTTTGCCCGATTCAGAACTCTGGGTTGTCGAACGACACGGTCAACAAACGTGGGAGCCAGATGAGGTATCTGTTGAGTATATTCAGTCATTAGCTTGGCATTTCGAGCACTTTCGCTTGCGGCGCCGCGATTTCGAGTCGTTGGTCGAAGGCTTCCAGAATGCCGAGCGCATGCTGTATCAGGCAATCGCGGATTTGGGGCGAGATCGAGCTTGCGACGCTTTTTTTGCAGCCGAGCGAGCTTATTGGCAATATCGCAATGATGCGGCCCAAATGCAGAAGTGCCGGCAAGATCGGCTGGGGCTGGGCTGGGCCAATCACGATCACCACACCTATCGATCCAGTCGCAGTGGGTTTCGGCACTTGATTGCCGTGCTCGAGTTGATGGGCTTTGAATGCCGGGAGAGGTTTTATGCTGGTCGCGAGGCAGGTTGGGGAGCACAAGTGCTGGAGCAACCTGCGTGTGGAATTGTGGTGTTTGCCGATGTCGACTTGGCACCTGAAGAAGTCACTGTCGATTTTGCTCATCATGATCTGTTCGACAGAGCGGCACGCGGAACCGTGGGAATGTGGTGTGCCTTGCATGGTGAAGCTTTTCTGCAAGCAGGTATGCACCATTTGGAGTGCCAGTTTGATTTCGATGTGGTTACCAACCAACTCAATCAACTTGGCTTACCGAGCATGAAACCATTTACTGATTTACCTCATCTCAAACAAGCCTTTACCAAAGGGCAGTTTTGGCCAGTTGAAGAACGTGCTATCGATCGAGCCGTGCAAGCTGGTTGGATCGATTCCGAACAAGCTCACAAGTTCCGTGAACAGGGTGCTCTCGGTTCGCATTTAGAAATTCTCCAGCGTCACGATGGTTATCGTGGCTTCAATCAGCAGGGAATCAGTGAGGTGATTTCGGACACCGACCCACGTAAATTCGGCTGATAGTTGGTCCGAATTTAACGAATGCACCGATTGCACCACACCCTAGCCTGCTCGAACCACGATTGGCGTTTAACTGCCGTGCGACCGCAGGTGTTTGATAACCTATGATTTTCCAGCGGTTGCGCGGCGATTCAAGCCTGTGGTTGGCGTTGGTAAGTTCCGGTAGAGAAATAGTCTTAGGTTCTGGTATGGCGATAATTAAACGTTACTGGGTGGCTGCCTTAGTCATGTTGTTGGTGATGACCCACGCCATGATTATCGGCTATGTGCGCTCGGAGTCCGCCAAACTGAACTCGTTGGCCAGCAGCGAGATTCCTCTAGGAATGTTCTACGTTCAATCACCGGACCGAATTTGGCTTACCCAGTTGCGAATCTTACTGGCCGTCGCTCCCGAACGACGTGACGCAGCCAAAGCGACGATTGAGCACAATCGCTGGCTCGTCCATCAAACAATCGAAGAGGTTCTAAGGAATGTAGACCGAAGTACCCTCGAAGATCCCATCATGACCGACCTGAAGGACAAGATTCAACAAGTTCTCAACGAATCACTGCACGAACGGATCATCGAACGCGTTCTCATCTGCGATCGATTCGACTTGCCAATCGACCAAAATCATGGAAGTGGGAAAAGCTCATATCCACTCAACACCGGCGAATCCGACGTCGCACTTTCCGCTGGCACTAATCTGACAAGTACTCAAGTCAGTCCCGACGAAACAGCCGCAAGCGAAGATCAAGGCGCCGAAGATCAAGGTGTAGCCGAAGATCAAGCCACAAGCGAAGATCAAGCCGCGACGAATACTTCAGGCGATGAAACCGAACCTCAGCCAGCGACTTCGGACCCATCCAGCGGCGTCGTCGAACCAGCCGAACAGCCATGAACTCGACCAGCCAGCGGAACGGCACTTGCGATGTTCACTCAGACATGTGGCCAGCTCCAGAGTTGATTGATCAACTATGCAGATTTGCTGAAAGGTTGCCCAGCTATCTTCTCGCCAACTAACGAGACGATGGCGATTCCGTTCTGGTTGGCAAGCTCGATGGTTTGCGCACGATCTACGATGATTGTTTTCCCGGCCTCGATAGCAATTATCCGGCCTCCCGAGCGGACCATATTCTGAATGGTTCGGACCCCGATGGTCGGGACGTCAAAACGCATGTCTTGCTGGGGTTTGGCAACTTTCACTAGTGTAAACCTACCACGAGGACAGATTTCACCGGTGCGCCGGATGAGGCCATCGGTCCCTTCGACCGCTTCGACAGCCAGAATAGTTTGATCACGGACGGTTACACTTTGCCCTATATCAAGTTGCCCCAAATTCTTGGATGCTATCCAACCGCATCGAACATCGCGCATCTCGCGCGTCGTTGGCCTGGAACTGGTCAAGCACCCTTCTTCGGCCAACAATTCCGGTGCAGATTCAGTGATAGACAAAATCTTGATACCGTGGCGTGAGTATAAATTCACGATCGCCCCCAGTACTGTATCGTCGGTAGTGTTATCGCGATGAGAAATGAAGCTGGTAT
>CAZVBC010000336.1:0-8236 GCA_964625155.1 uncultured Pirellulaceae bacterium | reverse complement strand
CGTTACATGTACCCGATACAGCCGCATGCGGTCTCAATAGCTTTGTAACTAGTGGTGGCAGTTAAGCAAACAGTTGCGTTAATGCCTGGGCCTTGACCAACTCGCGTGGTTGATTGAGATGATTGTAGACAATGGTTTCAGGTTCGATACCAAACGCGTGATAGATGGATGCCAACAATTGAGTTGGGTGAACCGGATCTTCGATTGGAGCGGAGGCTGTTTTATCGCTCTTGCCGTGGACATAGCCGCGTTTGGTACCCGCACCAGCGACGACGGATGTATAGCAATATGGCCAGTGATCGCGTCCGTCCGCAGTGTTGTTGTTGCCCGAGGTGCTGACTCCTCGCTGGGGACTGCGACCAAATTCTCCGACCGCAATAACTAACGTCTCGTCAAGTAAACCGCGTTCGTCAAGGTCAGCGATCAAGGTAGACAGACCGGTATCCAGCATGGGAGCAGAACGATTCTTCATTCGTTCACTCAGTCCAGCATGATGATCCCAAGAGTGGTTGTCGGAATTGGCGACTTTGGGCCAAATAACTTCGACCACACGTGTCCCTGCTTCGACCAAGCGACGAGCAAGTAAGCAGCTCTGTCCAAAGGTATTGCGACCGTAGCGATCGCGAGTTTCTGCAGACTCTGAAGACAAATTAAACGCGTCTCGCGCTCGTCCAGAAACGATCAGATTTAGTGCTTGGTCATAATATCCGTCGAGTTGAAAATTTTGCACCGCTTTATTAACGTCGGGCATATGTTCGTTGACCAAGTCTCGAAGTTTAGCACGGCGTTCCAAGCGTACGGCAAATACGTCGGGGCGCAATTGCAGATCGTCGATCTTGATGCGTTCCATCTTCTTCATATCCATATCATCGCCGTCAGGGAACAGCGTGTAGGGATCAAAGGCTTTGCCCAAAAATCCCGCCGAACCACCTTTTCCGATAACATTGCTTTCTTGCAGCGGGCGTGGCAACATCACGAACGGCAACATGGGTTGATCGGTCGGCCGCAGACGTATGATGTTCGAACCGAAATTGGGAAAGTCTTTTGGGCTCGGTGGCTCAAGTTGGCCGGACGGACTGACTTTGTCGGTGGTATAGCCCGTCATCATCTGGTAAATGGCGGCAGTATGGTTAAACAAACCATTTGGCGTGTAGCTCATCGAACGGATCATGGTGAAGCGATCGTTGATCTGCGCCAGCTTCGGCAACGTTTCGCTGAACTGAATCCCTGGGATCTTCGTCGGGATAGGCTTGAATACGCTCTTGACGTTATCCGGCACGTTTTCTTTCGGGTCCCACAAATCCAAGTGGCTTGGACCACCTTGGAGGTAAACCATGATGATGCTCTTTGCCTTGTTCCATCCCGGCCCCCCAGTGATTTCCGATTTATTGGCGTGAGCCCGTAACTGCAGCATTCCACCTAGAGAAAGCCCTAACATGCCCGATCCGCCAACTCGCAAGACATCGCGGCGAGAAATGGACAAGTGGGAATCGCATAGATCTTTGCCAGGGGCACCTTGAAAACGCCACATATCGGATCTCCACGGAAGGTAGATTGATGACAAACCAGCAGTATTCTAGACACAAGCTAAGCGGCCCGCAAACACCATCTGTGTCCGAGCGCTGTGTGCACGGCAAATAAGCAATGCTAGTGATTAAACAGGAATGCGGGGCTGTTGATTAATGCCCAAGCCAAATCTTGGGCAAGTGTAAGTCGACGATGTTGTACTTGATCTTGGCTGGCAGATACGTCCTTACGTAGCTGGATCAGCTTAGGATCATCGGCCGTAGGTGCCTTAAGTTGTTCGATGCGTTCACGAAGCTGAACCAACTGCTCGTCGGGTGGCAACGGCTGCTTAGCTGCTGCAACAGCGTTTTGCAACTCAGTCCACTTTTTATCCGATGATCGGAGATGATCGACCAACAACTTCAGGTTTTCCAAAGTCCGCTGGCGTGGAATTATCGTAGCCAAGGCAGCAAATTCCTCGGGGATGCCTAATTCCACATCTCCGTCGTCGACCGACAATGAGATTCGAAAATTTCCCAAGCGATGATCTTGTGCGTTATGATTCTGATGAATAGTAATTTTCAGCAGCGTCCCGCCATCGAAGCCTACCGGTTCAGCGGTTAGGAGGGTTGCCCAATGAATCGACCCTCCGCGGTTTGCAATGCCCCAGCCACGTTGATCATTCGTGGTTCCATCAATGGCTTGGTCGATACCAAAACCTTCTTGATTGAAGTCGGACTTGCCGCTCTTGAACGCAACTTTTTTCAGCTCCGTTGGTTTGGCAAGGGGTGCGGCAAACATTTCGAACTCAGTAACTACGAAATTCCCGTTGTTCGACAACCCTGGTCCTTTGCCGGGCAGGTCGTCGCTGGCGAGGGCTTCGAGTCGGACGCCGCGAATATTGCGCAGCGGAGTATGCACCGTTAACGTATAACTACCACGGTCAGTTTTTCCACGAGCACGAATAGACCGATCGGGCAGACGAGTTAAATTCACGCCGCGCACGGACGCATCGAGCGAAGCGGCAACGATTGGGAACCATTGGCGAGTATCGTGGGAATTGTCCTTGAGGTACTTGTTGGCTAATTGGACGGCTCCTGCGTCGTAGGCTGCAAGATCTTTTTCAGCTGCAGCCAACTTGTCCTTTCGTTCAGCTTCTAGTTTCGTTCGAGCTGGGGCGATCTCTGCCTCACGCTGCTGCGCTTTGAGTTCAGCAATTGCAAGCTGTTCTAAGCGAGCTTTCTCTAGACTGGCGAATTCACCTTTCCAACTTGTCTCGCGCAGGGCAAGTTGCTTGGTCAATTCGGCGTGATCAACATCGATCTGCTGGGCGGTGGACAGGACGGTTTGGATTTCTTTTTTGGTCGCAGGGCGATTGAGGATGCGCAGGTAGATTTCCTGCACCAGTTCTTCATCGGAAAGTTCTTTCTTGGCAATTTGCGGCAATTGGCATTGCGGATCACTGATGGCCGCGCCGACGGTCGGTCCGCTGACCAGCGCCATGACAGGCCCGAGTTGTAGATCCTGCGAGCGCTCGCATTCGCAGGCACTTTCGCGTACCGGTCGACCGAGATTGGTTAAGAATCCATCTGGCAACTGCACCGCCACGTCGGCAAGTTGGGCAGCTCGTGTACCCGGAGCAACGCCAGGGATCTTGGACACTGCCCCAGTCGCAGCGTAAACCGTGTCATATAAAACTTCGGCTGGCAAACGACGAGCCTTGGCGTGCGAATAGTTCAGCTTGTCATCTTCATTCCAACGGTTCGTGGCAACGGACAGTTGATAAGTTCGCGACTTGCAAATCAACTTAAGAACATGTTCGATATTGAAGTTGCTGTCGACAAACTCATTAGTTAAGTAATCTAGTAACTCGGGATTGGTGGGTGGATTACCGGCACGAATGTCGTCCAGCGGCTCCATCAAGCCTGTGCCGGTAAGATATCCCCATAGTCGATTTACCAAACTGCGCGCGAAATAAGGGTTCTCAGGTGACGTCAACCAGGCCGCCAACTGTCGCCGGCGGTTGGCGTTGGGTTCGACGGAAAAACGCGTTTCAAACGGGAACTTCGGAGAGACAACTTTTCCAGTCCGTTCGTGTTTTATTTCTCCTTCTTTCAAGTCCGCAACTTCTTCGAACAGCGGCTTTGCCCCTTCGACTGCTGTGCCTCCAATATTGCGATCACCGCTGGCGGGATCCTTCTTTAATCCAACTTGCGAGAAGTAAGAAGCCAGTTCGTAATACTGGTCTTGCGTCCATTTCTCGAACGGGTGGTCATGGCACTTGTTGCAGTTAAATCGGACAGCGAGAAACAGGTGGGTCGTGTTCTCCATAATCGATGCCGGATCACGCAGGATCTTGAAATAGGAGGCGGCTGGATTGTCTTTATTCGATCCTGTCGCTGTTAACAGTTCGGTGACGAAACGATCGTAACGCTTGTTTTCATCGACCGATTGGCGAATCCAGTTTCGCAATCCTTCGGCCCCTTCTTTGCCGAGAAACTTACTGTTGACCTGTAACAAGTCCGCCCATTTATTGGTCCAATGCTCTACATAGTCTGTACTGCCGACCAATTTGTCGATAACGTCAAAACGCTTGATGACGCTTGGCCGTGGTTCGGCCAGAAACTTGCGCACGGTTTCTGCGCTAGGTGGTAAACCAGTTAAGTCGAGATATACACGACGAATGAACTCAGCGTCCGTACACACCGGCGACGGCTGAATTTTCATTTGCTTCCATTTGTTGGCGACAAGCTGGTCAATGTCGCCGTACGCTTCCGGTTCTTCCCATTCAAAACCAGAGCGATCTCCCATAATAGTCAGCGTGGCGGCTGCATAGGCTCCCTCGTAACGAGCCAGAACGGGAGCTTCGCCTCGGCGAACCGCTTGCACGAGCCCATGTGGCCCAGTCTTGGCGACCTCAGCATCGCCACTTTCGATAAAGGCTTCGCGAGTCACATCGCGCTTGGTACCGTCCGCAAAGGTAGCTGTAACACGAAATTGCTGCCAAGCACCCGGCAGCTCGATGGTCGGTTTAGTTGGAGATATCTCAATACTGGTGACGCGAGGTGATTGCAAATCAAGTTTACCACCTCCTGCGATCCACTGCCGAATCGTCTGGTAGTAAACACTGTCCGCCGCCATCAACACGCCACCTTCGTGAGGCACGGCTCCGATGGGTTTGAGCAACATCACACTAGCGTCAGGTGCGGCGGCATTCAGACGCCGCGCAGCCATATCATCGGCCAATGCGCGTATGTCTTCGATAGGATCGTAGCCTCGCAATGAAAGCTTGAAACCGTTCTTTCCTTTCTGAGCTCCGTGACAGGTCCCCGCATTACAGCCAAGCCTTGAAAGGATGGGATTTACGTCTCGGATAAAGTCGATGCCGCGCACTTGGGAGTTCTGTGTATCGCAGACAACGGTTGCTGCTTGTCCACTAAATGCTATTTTGATTTGGCTTGCGCCTGACGACTTGGGTCGCACAAATCCATCGGGCGAAACGTCGACCGCAGCAGTATCAAACTGATACGTTGCTTGTCGGCTGACGTCGTAGCGTGAGCCGTCCGCATAAACGGCTGTTACCAGGAGTTGAACATAATCGCGATCGCCGTTAAGCCTTATCTGTTCAGGTGAAATCTCGAGGGAAGTCAAAGAGCTTTTAGCAAGTTTGCTCAATTCTTGCTGGCGGTCGAATTCGGAGGCCAGTGGTAAACCACTGGAGGTTTTTGCAGCAAGCAAATTCGACGGTTCTTTGGAACTTAGCTGCCGTGTATCGACGGTAATAAACTCGGATTCCACCTTGCCGGACAGGGCATCGACGATGCGCACTTTGCCGTCAGCACCACCTATCGCAAGGCGTTTGGAGTCAGGATGAAAAGCGATCGCGTACACACTGGTAGTAGGTATTTCGATCGACGAAACTTGCTGAACGTTGCTGGTGCTGAATTGCTCGACAAGCTGTTTCTCTTCTGCACTGCGTTCTGCGATACGCTTCTCCATCGCCTTTTTGACTTCGTCGGGCACGATGGACGTAAAGTTATAATGGTAGACGTGGATGGAGCTTGAGCCATCGAGAGTGCTGGCCGCAGCCAATAGTTTGGCATCCGTACTGATGTCCACCGCAAAGATACGGCCAGGCATCGCTGGAAATTGGCGAACGAGATTGGAATCATCTCCGATGCGACGTTCAGCGATTCGAAAGACTCGATAGACTTTGGGCACACCGTCAGCACCGCCTACTAAGAACTCATCGCGAGTCGGATGGCTGGCGAGCGAATTGATCCCGCCGCGCAGAGCACCCGGCGTAATTGACGTAACATTGTCGATAAATCGCTCTGTGGCCACTTCAGTCAACTTGCAAGTCATATCACGACCTGCAGAAATAATATGTGAACCGTTGGGAATAAAAGCTACAGAACGTACCCAGTCTTCGTGAGCGCCTTGATAGAACTTTTGTTCCCCGGTTTCAGCGTCAATCGCGCGCACGGTATTGTCGGCACAGCCAAACGCAATCAGCTTGCCGTCCGGAGAAAAGATGCCGCCATAAATTGTGTCATAGGTTACCGCTTTACTTAGTAACAATGTGCCATCGGTTACCTTCCAAACCTGAACTTCTCCCATCTTGCCAGGCGAACCACCGGTTACTGCCAAGCGATTCGAGTCGGGCGAAAAACGCACGGATTCGATGCGTTCGCTCAAACCCACCATGCGCTGAGTCAGTTTCCAAGATTGCGTTTCAAACACCAAAACCTCGTGAAATCCAGACAAGGCCAGCCATTTGCCGTCGGGGGAAAAATCCAACGAGTTGATTACTGGTGGTTGTACGTAGGTCGGTGGATTTTCGCGCGTAAACCGTGGACCAGTATCTTTGGGCGAATCGTCGAATGCACCTTGTGAAATCCACTGGCGAATCAATTCAATTTCGGCAACTGCCAGCGGAGGTCCTTTTTTGGGCATTTCTGCTTTACCATCGTGTGGCGTGATCTCGTCGACCAAATAGCTTTCGTCTGGTTTGCCCGGCACGACTGCCCGCGAACCACTCTCTCCACCGGCGATCAACCTCGCGAAATTCGTCATTTCGTATTGGCCCTGAGGCTTTGCGGGTTGGTGACAGCCCTGGCATTTGGCACGCAGGATAGGTTCAATCTGCTTGGAGTAACTGATCTTCGCCGACGATTCTCCGGAATTCTCACCGGCCGACGACTTACCAGACAGGATAAAAATTGCTGTACTACCAGCCAGAAGCCAATTCAGCGTTTTCATAACACATCATCAGGTGGGAAGGGAGGCGAACGGTAAAATGTGCAGAAATGGTAATATCAGTTTACCAACAACCTGCACGCATTATCAACTTGCAACTCAATTTGCCCACACAGAACCACAAAAATCCGTAATTAGACCAAGCGGCAGACATTATGCATCCCAGCGAATTGTCAGCGACGTATTACGCCTTCTTGCGAACAGGTTGTTTAGTAGCGGGTGGAGTTTTCAAAGGGGCGGCAGTGGATTTGGGTGGAGTTGCAGGAGAGGTGGTAGTGGCACCCTGATTGCCCGCAGCGTTCTTTGATCCTTCCGTCGGCTTCACTGTGGCTGCGACTTGAAAGACCAAGCGAATCGGCGTTCCTTCGGCAGGAATACGGTCGGTATAAGCCGCAAACATCAGTCCACTATTAACTTGTGAACTCTCTAAGGGGATGTCGAGCGTGGCAGTTGCAAAATTGGAAACGCAAACCAAATCTCCACTTTCTGCTTGATAACGCTGCTCGCCAGTATCTGGGTCCTTGTGAAATAGACTGCCTGCAAAAACCCAATTTGTGCCGAGCGACTTTTCTGTTCCAACTTCGCGTACCCAATTGCGGGCGTCTATCGATTGACGCTGGCCCTTCTTGTCCGTCCATAGTGCATGGATTTGGATCTCCGAACCGGTGGCGGGAGTATATTCCGGCTCCCATTTCACGGGCTTGCCCTGCTTGGCACCAATGGCGAGTAAGCCAGCATGCACGTGGTAGGCTTTAGCAAATACGCCGACAACCGATTCGTGCTCTTTGGTACCAGCCGGGCAGGCAAACATTTCGAGCTGACCGGTTCGCATCGCCACATACCCATCAACGATCAGCAATTTTTTTTGGCTATCGACCCAAATACGATCAACGGGATCGAGACGTTTTGAACCTGGAGGTTCGCCGAACGTTTTTTCCACCTTGGCTAAGGTCTCGTTTTTTTCCTGAGACAAAGTACTTTGAACCATCGTGCTCAAAATCAGCCAGACGGCTAACAGAAAACTTGTAGGCATTTGCCGAGCAATGTCCATTGTTGCAGCTTTCAACCGAATCCAGTTTCTACGCTATGATTCCAAAGTCTGTTTGACTTTGAAATAACTCTGACAACAATACCAGTCTACCAGAATCCAGACTTTAGGCACAAGCTTCGCATTCGAGCCTGCTTAATTCTGCTGCATTATCAACTTGTCAACCGCTGGTTGTGCACGGGCGATAATGCAAATCAAAAGAAACTGAACTTATCCAGCGTAGTCGTTGCAGGCAGCGCCGTAGAGCGAACCGTGGCGGCATGGCTTGTAGAAATTGAGAATCGAAATGGATTGGATTGACCCGCGCCACGCCAAGAAGTTGCAACGTTCGACCAAAAAACAGCAAAAATCTCCTTCCTCCAAACAGAATCAGCTAAACAATCAGTTGCGAGCGGCTTTGGCTTCTCCAATCAGCATCTGGGG
>CAZVBC010000335.1:0-8264 GCA_964625155.1 uncultured Pirellulaceae bacterium | reverse complement strand
CCGATGCACGGCTGGGGCTTCGATCTCAAGACTGGCATCTGCGCGCTGCGCCCGCAAATCCCTGGCATCAGCAACAATATCCGCAAAAGGACCATACAATCACCGTGCAATTGCCTCACGTTTCGACCGGCAATCATCAGATTCAAGTAGACGCGTTTATGCCGGTTACCTTCCCGTTTGAAGGTACACTGCCAAGCATCCAAGTGGAGCGAGGTTTTGTGCTCGATGGACGGAGCAGCTTGATTGGCGCCGAAGCGCTACTCATTGAACGTCTCAGACCTGAAGGGCTGCGGGCCACTATGTCTTGGGTGCCAATCGCTACAGGGCAAGCCCGAGAATTGCCCGAATGGCGCTGGGATTGGCAAAGTTCGATGCCCGTCGCAAAAATTCGCATCGTCCGCCCGAATACACCGTGGCAAGTGCGTTCCTTGACAAAGTTCTCAGTTCATCCAACTGCAATCGCAGCATCCAGTCAATTGCGTCTGAGCGGTCATAATCTGCAGACGAATCACCTCGAATTTGATGTCGGACAAGGTTGGTTTGTGGACGAAGTTTCTTGTACGCTCGACAATACTGCCGTAGCTACTGAGATTCAGCCACTTGCAGGCAGCAATCGTAGTAAATTGATTGTCCGCTGGGGAGACGTTCGCGACTCAGCCACGTTAGAACTGATGGTCTCTGCGCATGTCCCGCGCGCCGCAAACGCCGAACAACTAAGATTGCCTCAAAGTGCTTTGATTACTTTGTTAGGTG
The DNA here is from genome assembly GCA_964625155.1 of uncultured Pirellulaceae bacterium. Classification (GTDB taxonomy): domain Bacteria; phylum Planctomycetota; class Planctomycetia; order Pirellulales; family Pirellulaceae; genus Aureliella. The sequence goes on along the minus strand of CAZVBC010000335.1, from coordinate 7,511 downwards.
CAGATCAACAAGATACCTATGTTGTCGAAACCACAGGCCAATACCAACTCCAGGTTGGTGCCGAGCTATTACAACTGCGTCAGACGGAGGACGATCTCGCACCTTGGCAAAGAAACCTCCTGCCGAGACTTGCCGAGACTTGGATTTTTCGAGGAGTGCGTGGCAGCCTTCCTCCGCTGACAATGCGACGAATACGAGGTTCGTTTTCTTGCAAACATATAGCGAGTGTTTGGTTACCCGCACAACGTGATCGAATTCAAATCGATTATCTAGTCTCCTGCCTGCCGATCTCAGGAAGCTTGGCACGCTTGCAGATTGTTGTCCCCGTCCCAGTTGCAATGGTTCCGGAACAATGGTCTATCGAATCTCTAGGTGGAAAACCTTCGTCCGGAACCTACGTTAGTTCATCCGTGGTGGGTATAAATTCTAATGAGTCGACTATCGAGCTGACATTTTCTAAACCTATCTCACAGGCATTCACATTAGTAGCCCATGCGGAACATCCTCTAACATCAAAAAAGGGCGTCATTCCCCTGACAAGCTCGCCCGATGCAACCAATCAAGAGGGACTGGTCGTATTGCCACGTGAACTGTGGCATTCGGTTAACACATTTCCAGCGGATGTTCTTCCTCCAGGCTCAATCAGTGAGATCGAACGTGTGGCAGTGACAAAAAACGATTCGGCAAACGATTCTGTGCATTGTCGCTACGATCCCAACACATTATCAAAACTGGAGATCGGATCTGAATTGGAGGCGCCCAAGGGCTGGGTTTGGAATCAAATTGTCGATCATTGGCATCTTTGTGGAAGTCCCACGCGACATGAAGTTCGGTGGAGCATCATGGCGCCTACGTCTGGTGTGTTAAACATTCGCTGCCCTAGTACTTGGCAACCAGCACAACTGACTATAGATGGTCAGTCACAACTTCCACCGCGAAATCAAGTTGACGGGACATTAGCTGTTTCGCACCCGGCTGGTGAACGTCTAAATATCACCTTGGTTTGTACCAGCTCCAACGATTCCTGCCATTGGCTCAGCCAAATAGATACAGAGCAAGTTAGTGTCTCGATGAAGGTATTGAACAATGAACATCGACACTGGATCGCGCCTGGAAAGACGACTTTGGCTGCCCTGTTTGAGCTTCAGTCACCAAGCTTGCTCAGGCGTTTAAGCCCAATCCAGTGGTGGGAACGCCTACGTCCCGATCCACAGGACACGATGGTTAAGGCGGCCACTGATTTGTCAAATGAGCGCATCACTCCACTGAGCCCAAAGTCGAATTCCGCAGCAACCGAAATTGAATCCCCAATGATGGATGCGAGGTTGAGCGGGTGGAGATTACTCGAAGACAGAGGAGCGGATTTGGACCGCAACATATCAAGCATCCAAACAGCAGCTTTGAACATGTGGATTATCGATCGGGCGGCTGCCAGTGTCATCGCAATTACGTTCGTCTGCTGGTTATCGGTGATGATCTATAGGATTTGCAGGAATCGAGCTGGCAGTTGGTTGGCATGTGCGACTACGATCTTATTGGTTTGTTCGCTGGTCCCGGTGGAAATTGTTGGCCTAGCCCAATTGTGTTGCTTGGCGTATTCGATCGCTTTGGGCACGCAAGTTATTCGCGCACTCGTAGTGTTGCGCTCGGCTCGCAGAGTTTCAGTGCGCCGAGGTTCTACCTTAGCGAGCCAAGTTCCGCTGACATTGGGTGCACTATTTTTCGCAGTGAGCTATGCGTCTAACTTGTTTGCGCAGGACAATTCTGCGGGATCGCCAAACGCACGCAAGATCTTCGGCATCTTAGTCCCCACAGACCAGCAACAGACCCCGGCAGGTGACTTGGTGTACGCTCCCAAGCAATTGCTGGAGTTGTTAGAGAATCCGATGAGTGGAGCCTTGCGTGGCAATTACTCGCAGATCCGTAATGTGCTGTACCGAATCCAGCTACAATCCTCTTTCATGCAACGCACTGCGATCAACGAAATTGCCGTGGACTTGGATGTAACTCTCTCGTCAAGCGAGACTCAATTCCGATTCCCGGTGCGTCAATCGGAAGTTCAGCTCGCACGAGCTTTTGTTGATGGAAACGAAGTATATGGAGCAAGTTTTCGCCAAGAACCGGAGTACATCTTATGGAACGCTCCCGGTGCCAAACAATACAAAGTGCAGCTTCTCCTGATTCCTCGCACATCAATGCAAGAAACAGATGGGCGCGGCCGTTGGTCTTTCAGTATCCCGCCCATTGCAACCGCACGAGCCGAAATTCGAGCTGAATCTGCTCAAGAAATCGAAGTGAACAGTATCGGAGAAATTCGACGCGATGGTCTGGGGGCAATGAATGTCGAATTAGGACCAGCCGCCAAAATTGATCTTAGTTGGCCAATGCGAGCCACGCCCGACGTCGTACCTCAAGTATTTGTAGACACATGGGTTCGTATTCGACAGTCGCAAGTAGTGGCATATGGCCAGTTACGCATTACCGGTGCCAGCGCATTGCCAGAGAAGTTGTTTGTTTCATGTGATGCACAGTGGATACCTGTCGGCACCCAGTGGCAAGACGCAGTTCTCTTACCAGCAGAGAGTTCGCCCGGATCGTCAAGAAACCAATTTGCAATTCAGCGCCAGCGATTAGGGGCCGATGATTCGATCACCGTGCGCGTGCTGTTACTTCCTCGCGAGCCTGACTCCGCACAGACTCTGACAATTCCTTTCTTGTCGCTTCAGGAAAGCCAACCACTTGTACGCACCCTGGCAGTGTCCGTTCCCGGTTTTCCCGGTTGGAAATTGGAGGGCACAGATACTTGGCCGAGTGTAACTCAGCCACTATCGGTTTGGGGAGATGCCAGATTGGCTGAGCAAGCCATTACTTGGCGAGTACCGTTAAGAAATGTCTCAGCAACTCTTGTGCGACAACCTATTGCCGCGCTCACAGCAGTCGATGAAAACACGGAAATACACCTGCGTCAACCGGAGTCCAAGATACGCTATGCTGCTCGTTGGAATACGCCTTACGAAGGCCAATCATCACTAACTTTGAGAATTCCCAACGAAGTTCGCGTTGTGTCGGCCCTGGTCAATCAGTTGCCTGCGACCTACAACGTTTCGCCAACTAACTCCGATTCTCGCATGACGATCACTCATGATATCGCCCGAGGCCCAGTGCAGTCGTTGGATATCGAATTAGCTCTACCCAATAAATTTGATACCGAGCAACAACTGGCCCGCCCACTCCTTGAGGACAATGAAATCGCGACTAGTCAAGTAAAGCTCTCGCGTGGTACAGAATTGACATGCCAGGTCATTACATCCGCTGACCAGCCAATTACATTGCATTCTGCTGCACTCGACTCGAACAGTCTCTTAACGGAGCTTGAACTACCGCTAGGTGAAACGGAGCTCGGGGCTGAGTATAGAGAATCGGTATACATGCCTTTGGTTGTTAAACTTGGTCGAACCAAAGAAAATGTCGATTGCACTTCCGTTTTACGTATGATCTACAGCGACTCCGGTTGGACAGGTGAGTTCGAAAGCCAGATCGCGACATCCAACTCACTGGACTACTTTTTTTTGGATATGCCAGTTGAATTTCGTGATAGTTACCAGACACCGACAACATCAATGACACTTCCGTCGGCAGAATCGAATCGTGTAACACTGTGCATCGTTCCCCCTGCACCCATCGAGGGCACTACTCGAATTCATGTTTCATTAAAACTGCCAGGTACAATTACTCAACAGTCACTACGTTTGCCTGATTTACGGCCTTTTTGGAGTACACGACATCGTCCCGTTATTGCTTTGCCTAACCAAGTGGATCAACAAACAGTTCGTTGGTCCAATACCGGTCGCAGATTGAATAACACGCAGAGAGTCCTTTGGTTTGAAGCATCGGGTTACTCACTGTTCGAACACAATGAGTCGCAACAACAAGTTAGCTGGCAGACCACAGGGACTCCGGGCCAATCGGCCAAGATCAATTTGGCTATCGTCCATCTTAAATCAACCAGCCAAGACGGCTGCGTTGGTTCGATCGAATACTGGATTGAGCCACGCAGACAGTCCGCTCTGACAGTGAAATTGCCAAAAAACGTACAACTTGTAGGCGCTATGATCGGATCGCAGTTAGCGAACTGGCATACTCCGAAAGATCATGAAGTGGCCTTTTTGCTGCAGCCAAACTACTTGCCTATGCGGCTGAGTCTGTGGTTGCGATGGAACTTGTTGCCTTCTACTGACGACAGACAATCCCACGTCGCGCGAGTCGAATTTCCTACACCCCGCGCTAACACCGCAGACTGCAAAATGTGGATTGTTTGTCCATCAATACCCAAGCTTGACTCACCGGTAGATCAAAATGTAGTGCAAGGCAATATAGGAACTGCGCGGCAAGCCGATGAGATACAAGCCGAGATGGAGCAACGTTGGCGGACGTTGCTGGACAGTTCATATTCAAATGCAACTTTGTGTACGCCGAGCGAATTGCAGTCTTGGCTCTCGTTATGGCACCCAGGCGGATTGTGGTTAGCCAAGAACTCTCATGACCGTGGCGATTCGGCTGACAATGAGACTCAACTTGGTGCAGATATTCTTGAAAAAACCGAAACTACGGATGAGTTCTGGAGATCATATATTGGACGATTTGGGATTGACGAGTTGGCTGTCGCAAGTACGTCCACAATGTCAGCAGTAAATCCGGATGAGCAGTTGACGTGGACAGAAATATCTATGCCAAAGTCCGACGAGTCAGCTTATTTTGTGATGAATATGCGCAACTCAAATCCAATAATATTTACGTGGTATCTACCCCTGTTGGTCGTATGTGCAGGGTCGATTGTCTTTTTCTTGGGCAAACCCCTGGAGTCGCTTGTGGGTTGGTTGATTGCAGACCAAAGCTGGGCATTGTTGTTGGGGCTTGCTATCATTTTCTGGTTGTTATTGCCGATTGTTTGGCCCAGTTGGTTAACCGGCATCTTTGCCCTTTACGCACTTGGGCACCGCTTGATATTTCGCTCGTGGCGTGGGCGTTTGGACTTGTCAAGTTACTAATGATCGCCACAAAATATCGTTCTCGCCTAATATGAGCCGGGCGATTACATCAATTGAGATGAATTGGCTGATCACCGGCAAGCTTCCTTTGATAAAGTCCGTTGCATGGAACAATCATTTGTCGCCTGGGCCAAAATGCGTGCGAGGCGATTGCCGCAAGTTAAACTTGGTATCGGAGATGACGCTGCGGTCATCGACAGTCATGGACAGGACTTAGTCGTGACGACTGACAGTATCATGGACGGCGTCCATTTTCGTTTGCATGAAGTCAGTCCTCGACGAGTAGGCAAAAAAGCAATCTCGGTCAATCTTAGTGACTTAGCAGCCATGGGAGCTGAGCCAACGGCAGTGTTTTTGTCGCTATGCCTACCCCGTCTTGATGCCCAAACAATTGCGGCAGAGATTTTTGAAGGAGTCTGTGAGCAGGCTCACTTGTATCAGGTTGCGGTAGCTGGTGGTGACACGAATTGTTGGGATGGGCCATTGGTTGTGCACATTACCGCAGTCGGCAAAGTCGTGGACAACGTTGTGTGGACACGATCCGGTGCGCGAGTGGGCGATGCAATTGTGGTTACTGGTCCGCTTGGTGGAAGCCTGCTGGGCAAACACCTCGACTTTGCACCTCGGCTTGATTTGGCTGCCAAGCTTCGATCGCATCGAATTGTCAGTGCGGCCATGGACATCAGCGATGGCCTAACGATCGATTTATTGCGTATGGCGGACGCATCGGGTTGCGGTGCCCTATTGGACCTCGATCGTTTGCCGATTTCGGCTGCAGCCCGTCAGCTTGCTGGCGGCAATTTGGAACAGGCACTACAGCATGCTCTGGGCGATGGCGAAGATTTCGAATTGATTCTCGCAATTGCTGCAGCCGACTTGGAGCAAGCACGAGCATTGGTGGGCGCTGACAACATTCACGTTGTCGGAGAGTTTATCAGCCGAACCGGGTTGTGGGCGCGCGACGCAGGCCGGTACCGCCAATTACCAGCCACCGGTTATGTTCATCAATAGAAATCTATGTCGAACGCGAACACCGACCTGACGCTGAACATTCGCGGACTGGCTGATATGCAGCGATTGGCAAATTGCGTGACAGCCAATGTGACGCTGCCGCTCACGATCGCTCTCAATGGCACTTTGGGTTGCGGAAAAACCCAACTCACTAAATTTATTTGTGAATCGCTGGGCATTCCGCCTGAGGATGTCACCAGCCCTACGTTTGTCCTCGTAAGCCGTCATGTTGGAAAAGTCCTGGTCTACCATATCGATTTGTATCGACTTGGTTTTGTAGATCAGATCTGGGATTTGGGTTTGGATGAGTTCTTTGAGTCACATTGCTTGACGGTTATAGAATGGGCTGACAAATTTCACGACTACCTTCCCGACAACTACCTGGAAGTGAACATCGACGTGTTCGACGATGGCTCGCGAATTGCCAAAGTTCGAGGGCAGGGTGTTCGCGGTTCGTTGCTTCTTGACAATATTCGAAATCAATGGCAGCTTGAATCGTAGATATATGTAATGGTGTTCCATGATCGACGCAATTGTCCACCCCTCTGATTTTTCACCAACCAGTTACATCGCTTTTATCCACGCGCTAAAGCTTGCTTTGGCTTTTAATGTCGATCTGCGGATGTTCCACGTGGCTGGTCACGCGACCTCCGGTCACCACGGGAAATTCCCAAGTGTAAGAGAAACGCTCGAAAACTGGCAAGTTCTACCTCCCGGTAGCCGTCGTTCGTCTGTGGGAAAACTTGGAATTGACGTCGAGAAAATCGTGGTACATCGTGACAACGTCGTCCAAGCGATCAGCGAGTATCTTTACGAAAACCCGGCTGGTTTGCTCGCCCTCGCCAGTCACCGCCATGAAAATCGACTGTGGTTTGATCACTCGCGAGCGGAACCCATCGCGCGCAATGCGGCCACCACGGCACTGTTTGTGCCTGATGGCTGCAATGGCTTCATCGATTCAGCCACTGGATTGGCAACACTGCGCAACATTGTCGTGCCGGTCGCCGAGACACCGTCTCCGTCATTGGCCATTCGTCTGGCGTTGAAATTCGCCGACGTACTTCAATGTCCGCAGGCTAGTATTCGGTTAATTCATTTCGGCTCGACCAATCCATCGGCGCTTGCGGCTACTCGTGATGATTCTCGAGTCTCATTGACATTATCAGTTGCGGTAACCAATATCGCGACAGGTATTCTCAACTTCGCTCACCAAGCAAATGCTGAATTGATTGTGATGCCAACTGAGGGGCGGCATGGGTTTCTCGATGCAATTCTTGGCAGTACAATTGAGCAAGTCCTGCGCGAAACCCGCTGCCCTCTATTGGCCATTACTATTTAGCTGATTCATACTCTCGCGATGGATGCAAACGGGTAAGCATTGGTCGAGCCGACCTAGGATTGTAACCGTTCACGGGTTTGAAATTGATCGTGCGTAGAATTTAGCGATTTTGT
>CAZVBC010000334.1:0-8282 GCA_964625155.1 uncultured Pirellulaceae bacterium | reverse complement strand
ATCCCAACCGCCACCGTTGGGCTTGTCCTTGAATTGCGATGCCCATTGAACTTGGACAAGTGAGACTCCCGCCTCAACCAATCGTCGTGCAAGTAGTACGCTTTGTCCCCAGCGAGTCCGAGTGTAATTATCTCGCACGCGAGCGGATTCTTGGCCGAGATCAAATGCCAATCGTGCTCGTCCGCCCGCGATCAATTCGAGGGCCTGCTGTTTGTACAAATCCAGCCCGGCTACCGCTTGGCTGGACGCAATTGAATCCGCATGACGATTGAATTGGTCCAGCAAAGTACGACGAGCCTGAATGCGCAGCGGAGAAAAATCATCAGAGGATTGGCCGACCGGCAATTGGAATCCGGCCTCGGACGGATCGCATTCGATCAACCACGGATCGAATCGTCGTCCAAGTATTCCAGCATCAGTACCCGGCCAAGGATCCTGCCCATTGTTATTGGCCATGCGCCGCGGAAGCGACACCGCTGAAGGAATACCGCCGCGAGGTTCGCAAACTGCACTGATGATGCCGCCGAGGGCAGGCCAATCGTTGGGTTTACCTGGCTTGGCATTCTCCCGATTCAACGGAGCATGTGGAATGCCGGTCAGCATCTGGTAACCGCTGGATGAGTGAGCGTTGTCTCCAGTCACCATACTGCGAACCACCGCCAATTTGTCAGACAACTGTGCCAGCTTGGGCATTAACTCGCCGACCTGCAATCCGGGTGTACGTGTGGCAATTGATCCAAATGCTCCCCTTACTTCCGCCGGAGCATCAGGTTTGGGATCCCAAGTTTCATGTTGAGGAACACCACCGGTGATGAACAGGACGATGACGGATTTCGCTGGTCCACGGCCAGGCTGCAAACCGCCCGCGGCCCGAGCCTGTGACAACTTCGCGAGACTTAAGCCTCCCAACCCTATTCCGCCAATTCGCATCCATTCTCGGCGTGAAATACCATCGCACAGTGAGTGGCTTGGCTGTTGAATTTGAAGCATCGTGGCTCCTAGCGAAAGCTAACTATTGGCGGGCGATGGCAAATCGTGCTTGATTGTATCGGTCGAGGGTTATTTCCGTAGTTATCGTAACTGATAAAAAAGCATAATCACAGCGGAAATATGCGGATTGTCCAATCACTTGTGGCAGCACGACCGGGGTTACTGATTCCACACTCGGCGAAGGTGAGGAAGGTCACATAGTTCGAGCAATCCGAAACAGAATAGTTCTGGAGCATCGACGACCGACATGTTTCGATCGATCACTTGTTTTAGGCTCTCAAGTGCATCGTATTGCTTAAGGTCGTGGATCGCAGTGGGCTCCAGTACTGCAGCCACAGTCGTAAAAACACTTGAGCGAGGTCCAACCGATACGAGCGAGATTTGCTCGCTTGCGTGTCGCGAGCGTATCCAGCGAGCTGTGGCGGCAATTTGGCTGGCTTGCAACCCCAACGGGCGTTCGCCGACTGTGGCGACCAACAGCGCAAACAGCCAGTCTTTTTCCTTAATCTTGGATTCGCCGAAATAAAATGGATCGATGATGCAGACTCGGTATCTCTCGCGCAACAATTCGGATGCTTTGGCCGCTAAGGCACTGGTTCCGCTATCACCCACCAGAATCGCAGATGCACTCGGTGCATGCGGAACAAATTCTCTGACAGGCACGGTCCATTGTTCGTCCATCTTCAATTTCCAACCAATTGCCGTGAAGTCTGTGCCTTGACTGCGAGAGACTTCAGTGGCTGCTACAGAATAATCATGCGCCTTCACGACTTGACGCAAGCGCCTCCGTAATTCATCGACCCCGGAAGGTGGACTTGTGGGTAGCGTTTGACTTAGCGAATTGGCGAGCGTATGAAAATCTTCGTTAGCTCCAGGAATTTCCACCATCAACTGTTCGGCAGTCTTTAGTTCGTCTTCAGAGGGAATTTCTGTGGCGTTGAAATCTACGGTGGCGCCATAAAAATGGTCGCCAAACATGCGATAGAGTGCCTGGCGATTATCCACTTCGAAATTGTGCGTCCCGGGGTCATAGTTCACATGGGATCTTAGCGAATTGGTGTGCCCCAACAATCGAAAGATTGGCGCCGCGGCATCGACCAGCGGTGGTAGCGCATATCCCGACTCGAAACAGCAATTGTCCTTGACGTTGTAGGTCAGCAAAGTTGGGCGCGGTGCGAGCATGGCAGTCAGGTGAGTGTAGTCGGCTAAAGTTGCCAAATCGTTGGGTGTTTGCTCGGAATCTCCCAGATCTTTAAAGTGATCAATGCGAGTGAGGAAACTTGAATAACCGGCAACGGGATTGCACATGGTGACGCGAGTATCTAGGGCACTGAGCAATATGGTCTGCCATCCACCTCCGGACAATCCTGTGACGGCCACGCGTGTGTTGTCAGCATGTTCGATGCCCAGTAAAACATCGAGCCCTCGCTTCATGCACAGATAAAATGGAGCCAAGCCACTGGTGCCGCACAGATCTAGTTGGTTCATTTTTGAGTGTGCGAAACCATCCGTGCGAAGCTGGCCCATCCCTAGCCATTCGATGTTTAGAGCTAACATACCTCGCTTAGCTTGATTGATACACCGCATTTGTTTGGGAGGATATTGTTTGCCTTCGGGGCTGTGGCCATTTACATTGAGAACACACGGCACCTTACCGGATAGTCGGTCGGGCAGGTAGAGTAGAGCTGGAATCCACATGCCCGGAAGTGCTTCATAGCGCAGCTTGCGAATTTGGTAACCCGGTCCTCCGGGAATTGTCTCAAGCCATTCAACCTTTGTCGCGGCCTCTCGCCACTGTACCGCTCGACCTCGATAGACAACCTTATTCAGTATCTCGTCGCGCAGTTTGGCAGATTCTGCTTGCCACTGTTCGGCAGACGAATAACTCTTCATCAACGGAATTCGTTGCCTTACGAATGCCTGGACCTCAGCCAATGGAATGTTGCGGTCGAGAATTCCTCGCTTTAGAAGTTCATCCAGAGACTCCGCCGCGCAGATCCATTGAGCCATCATTGCGACCATCAACGTGGACGCGGTCACGACCAATCGTAACTGTGTATTCGTGAGCATCGTAACACCTGTAAAGTTCTTGTGATTCGGCTGATCGACTTGGGAGTATAGCTGTTACCTATCAAACCAGCATCAGGGCAGCAAGTTCGGAGTGATACCTTGAGCAGCGGACGCTGGCCCATCCATTAGGCAATCGGCAACAAGAATTCTCAAGGTGGCAGACCGCGCCAAGCTCGGTTACAATCCACGCGCAGAAAGTTGCAAAGTCAACAAGCAAAGGCCGAATTGATTATGAGCCCACAGGAAATGTCAGGACAAAGTTGCGGAACCGCCCAACGCGCTGGAAAGTGGCTTGTCAGTTTATTAAACAGTGACGGATCACTGTGCGGCGCAAACAGTATCGATGCATATTACAAAGCAGTCGTTGGTTTAGCTGCGGCAGGGTACCAAAATGAGTCGGAGCGCATGTTGGACTATGTCGCTCAAAGATTCTTGAAGTCCGATGGCGACCTGGACGGAGCAGGTTGCGTGTGGTTTGATAAGCACCGTACATATCCTCACTCCTGGTTGTTGATGGCATCGGTTGTGCGAGCCAGATTTGATATTGCGCGAAGACTTGCGAATTTTCTTGAAACATTTCACGAGCCGACCAACGGTGGATTCTATGCGACCGAGGAACAGCTTCGCGTGCGTGGTCGGCAGGAGATGATGGCCACTGGAGTGGCGGCGATTGCAATGTTGTGGGCAGGGCGTCTTGAGTTTGCGGAACGAACCGGAAAGTGGTTTCGCATGGTATACCAGTCCCAGCCTGATATTTCGCGAGGATTGTATTTCGTATGGGACAATCGCTCAGGTTTGGTCACAACTTTTGCGGCAGAACAAGCGACTGAACATCACGTGGATAGTCGCCAAATGGCTCAATGGTATTTTCAGTACGGAATTGCTGCTGCGCTGGCGGCCAGCCTTTATGGTGCGACGGGAAACAGCGAGTGGTTGGAACTGGGCCAAGACTATTTGAAAGCGACCCAGCATTGCCGGGAAGATGTTTTCCGACAAGGGACCAGCGGCAAGATCGGTTGGGGTGCCGCGTGGATGTACCGTATGACAGGTGACTTGCAATACCGAAGAATTGCGCAGAGCGTTTACACGAATCTTCGCGAAACGCAACATGAGCAAGGATGGTGGAGTGTGCTCAATATTTATTCCCGCGATTGGACCACCGTTCCCGAACCACAAGTTTCCGTGACGGGCGAGTTCGCCGCGTTAATGAGCTGGATGGAAAACGCTCGGTGCGATTCTTGAACGCTTTCACCAACCGCTCTACTACTGCTGCCGCCTGCTGCTGCTAACTTGCGGACAGAAAAACGCTCACAGAATTCGCCGCGAAAGGTTACACAGAGGATCAATAAACGAGCCTCGAACGCTACCGTCCGAGGCTGTGGTTTAAAGTCCAAGCTCTACGCCAGCCAGCGTTGCGGCTAGCGATTCTTGGGAAGGATTTGCAATGCACCGCCGCGCGCCGTATCAGGCGCCTTTTGATTGACTTGGAGGTCAACCGAACTGACCTTCGGAGCTGACAGCAGCACGCTACCAAATGACCAGCCATTGGGAGTCGATCGCAACAGCGTTCCGGAGGGTTGCAGGTATTTGCTGATCTTCTCGAATGGCGGAAGCGCCTTTCCGTTTACTGGTGGACGTTTGGTCTTGAGTTCGACTTGATCTTGCAGGAGTTTGCTAAGGATCGTGGACATCATGCTCTCGGACTGCTGGAGTTTCCCCTCACGAAACAGTTCGTATTGCATGCGGTAGGAACGGTCGCCGCGTTCAATCTGCCAAAAGCTGGCTGCTTGTGGTCCAAAATGAGATTCAATGGCAACTTGAGCTCGTTTGAAATCAGGTTCGTTGACCAATGGTGATACGGTAGCGCCATTTTTGACCAGCGTCAGAGCTTCTTGTATCAGCTCAACGTGAGAGGCGAACATGATATAGTCTTTGTACACCATAATTGCCCAATTGCTGAGCAGCCGTTCTTCCTCTTCGCCGGATGGCTTGCCAAATTCATCGAAACCATCAAAGTTCAGTGATGTCACGGATTCGTCTGGTTGGTGAGTGACTTTCCAAATGGAATGACCCTCAAATTTTATCTCGTCAGCATCGGGTTCATTTCGCATGGCTTTGTCGAGGACTAATTTCATTTTTTGTGAATCGACAATACGCACCGCAATGAGATTGCGGCGAGAATCCGTGGTGATAGGTGTTTTGCAATCGGTAATCGCGTAAATGTCATTAGACAATAACGGCATGACCTCTTTTTCGATGTCGATTTGAGGTCCTGCGGGATCCATCTTGATTCCCTTGATCACCTCACGAAACACACCTTCCTGCTCGGCCAATTCATCAACCAGACCCTCAGCTTTCCAAAATGCTGTTTTGGCGTTCCAGCAGGTGGATAAGACGGTAGAAACGTTTGGTGATACCCAAGCCGGGATTTCTCGCTTAGTCTCGTTGGGAAAATCAAGCATCTGAGCCGATTTCATGAGCGGCTGTGGTGCCAGCACAAACCCGCGATGCACAAAGTCAAACTGCGTTGGTCCAAATTCGATTTCACCGCAAACGCACTGGATCGACGCAAATCCCTGATTCTGCAGAACCGAAATCACGTCCGTGCGCGCGTTCGCTCGTTTACCTGAAATCGCACGAATGACGCGTGCGAAGCCAATCGGTCGCACAAAGTACTCTGCATGCCCTTGTCCAGAGGCTCGCAGTTGCTTGCGACCTTCAATGAATACGCGATCACTTGCCAAGCTATTGGCTGGCACGCTTCCTTGCACAGCATCGATCAGCCCTTGCAAAGTCTTGAGATCGTCAGCAGCCAATAATTGGTCAGCGACGACAGCATAACTGGTTTCCTGAATGCGTAATTCACCTGGCTGTTTTGGCAGCTTGTACTGAGTGATCGTTTGTTGTTTGTAAGCGATCTGTTGCGATACTCCCTTGCGCTGCTTCAGCTCTGCATCCAGTTTCTGCAACAACTTGCTTGTTTGCATCTGACGTCCGGCAATGTCGACGACCAGCGCGACAGCGTAGGGCTTAAGATTGTCCTCAGCTCGCTCCAGCCACGCAAGCGCCACTTGCCCGGCGGCTATTTCCTGCAAATCGCGCGGGCGGATTTTCAATCGCCACCCTGCATCCATGAGCCGCCCTTCGATTTCGTCTCTTTGGCTGTCCCAAAATGGGCGCACCAGCGGATCGGAGGCTAATTGGGATAGCTGTGTTGTTTCCCATTTCTCAATCGCCAATTTGGCATCAGGAATCCATAGAATAGCCTGCACAGAATTGGGGAGCATTTCGTAAGCCGACTTTGGAGCTTCGGCAAAACTGGCTTGTGCACAGGCCAGGAACAACGCCCAACCCGATACAACGAGATTACGGCAAAAGCGGACCATCGCAGAATAGTCTCCTAATTCATCTTCCTTGCATGCATTCATTCTCGGCCCCTAAAAGCCAGGTCATCTTACTTTATAGCTGAGCGCGCCGAAAAGACTGTTTTCCTCACCAATCGCGGTTTCCAACTAGGTTTTTTGCAAAAAGACCGAGGTCGTAAACGCGATCCATTTGGTTACACATTTCTGATTTTTTAACGATTATTCAGCGATTCCGTTCAAAAAATTAACCTCAGAATTGAGTGACATTGGCCTCAGGGGCTCGATGTCCGTATGATGCGCAGTTATGGATAACTTCATTCACCAAAATCTGTCTCATGACGCTATTCATGGGTATATACCGTTCGTCGCACCGCAGCCAGGCGACGATCGAGAAACCTGTGAACGCCATTTAATCGACAATCCCTGGGTGCAACGCATGAGGCAAATTCACCAATTACAGACCGCTTGGTGGGTTTTTCCAACTGCGGAACATACGCGGTTCCAACATATCTTGGGGGTGATGCACTTAGCTAGCAAAGCGGTTGCGCGTCTTTATCCCTCGCTGAAGTCCATCGACGCTTCGACACCAACTTTGCCTTATGTCGATTCACTCATGCGAATGGCGGGGCTGTTACATGATATTGGCCACGGCCCATTTGGCCATTTTTTTGACGCTCATTTTCTGGCTCATTACGGACTGAACCACGAAGTTCTTGGCGCCTATATCATCGAACATGCGGTTGGAAAACAACTTGCAAAAATTCGCCGCTCACCGATGGGAGAACTTGCTCCTGACGAAACGTTATCAGCCGAGGATATCGCGTGGCTGATTCAACGCCCCAAACATAGCGACAAAGACTTGCGTCCACCCTGGTTGCACTTTCTGCGCAGCCTCTTCTGCGGCATCTATACCGTCGACAACATGGATTTCGTCCTCCGCGACGCCTTCATGACCGGCCTGAATCCACGAGCTTTCGATTTACAGCGAATTCTCCATTACAGCTATTTTAGCCAACGGGGGCTGACGATTCATGATCGCGGGATGCCGGCTCTGGTCCATTTCTTATCGATGAAAGCGGAATTGTTTCGCAACGTCTACTTTCACCGCACAGTCCGTGCGATTGATCTGGAACTAGCCGAATTGTTTCGCGACAGTTTTCAATTTATTCTGCCAGGCAATCCGCTCGACAATCTGGATGCGTACCATGAGTTGACGGAGTTTGCGTTGCTGACCGACGTACGCCGATGGAAGCAGAGCCGAGATCCGAAGTTGATGCAACTTGGGTTACGCTGGAACGATCTGCTTGACCGTAAAATCAAGTGGACCATGGTCTGCCAACGAAATCTCAGTTTCGGTGTAGACCAAGTCGAGGCCAGCAGCATCTTTTCAAACAATCGATTGTTTGCTCAGAGCATACGCGATCGATTGCCAAAGGGCTTGGAGACGCTCCCCTTTCAAGTCGATTTGGCTCGACACATTCATCGTCCTCACACCTTTGGCGCGACCGCTGGAATGAATTTCTATCAAGACAGCAGCAGCGATCAAATCCGCCCACTGACAACCCATGGGCTCTACAAACATCTGCCCATCAGTCACACCATCGCGCGAGTGTACGCTCAAGACGCTCAGCATGCGCAACTGCTTTGCAATATCGTTGACGCCATCGTAGGCCAGCCCAGCGAAGATGACGCGACCAACATGTAACTCATCGACTATTAAGTTCATGTCGAGCTTTGGTGATTACTTCTTCCAGCCGTACTTGCTCGCCACGTCGTTGTTTGCTCTCCGTCGCAGCAGCCATAAAAGCCAGAATTTCTAATGTCTCGGCGTGAGGTACCGGAGGCTTTTGAGTAACG
>CAZVBC010000333.1:0-8295 GCA_964625155.1 uncultured Pirellulaceae bacterium | reverse complement strand
AGACCCTGCCCCACCCATACCCCGAACCCAGCTTACCAAGCCGTCGGAATTGAGCTTCGCCAGAAAGGTGTCCGTGTCTCCATTGGAAGAGAGCGGGAAGTTTGAGCCAAACGGATCGGATCCGGTGAAATGGCCCGTGACCAATGCGCTGCCGTCCTCAGCCACGGCGATTCCTCTGGCACCATCATCGCCAGTCGACCCGGCTCGACGGGCCCATGCGAAGCCACCAGTGCCATCGAGTTTCACCACGAACGTATCATTCGAGCCGGCGGAACTCAGATTGCTGGTGCCTGCGCCTGGGTCAAAGTCGACTGTGCCGGCGAACTGTCCCGAGATCAAGACGCCATCCACGGAGCCACTTCCGTCGGCGTGAATCGCGACGCTGTATGCAGTGGTCGCATTCGTTCCGCCGAACTGACTGGCCCAAAGAACCGTACCGGATGGATCGAACTTGACGACAACGCCATCCTGTTGATACGTCGACTTGCCCTTGCTCGTGGTCGAGTGTGAGGTCAGCGACGGCCCGGTGTAGGCGAGGTTACCACTGTCGATTCCGGTAATTGTCGTCACGCCAGTGAAATTGGTCACCATATAGGCATTGCCCGATGCGTCCACGGCAACTTGTTGCGCGTTAAATGTTGAACCAAAAACACGCGCCCAGGCAAACGATCCATCGGCAGCATATTTGGCCAAAAAGCTGCCACGTCCGGAGAGGTTGGCCGTGCCAGGGCCAGGGTCGAAATCGACAACGCCATTGGTTCCTCCGAAAGAACCGCCAAAGACTCCTGCGACGTAGAAATTGCCTACAGAATCTGTGGCCACTGAGTTCCCATTATCCGATTCTGTTCCGCCAAATGAAAACGGCAGGCTGGCCATCAGGCTTCGGTTCTCCAATTGTTCCAGTGTCGATCGTCGCGATGCCAGCCGCTTAGCTTTCCGGCGACTAGTTTGTATTGCTCGACCGCGCTCGCTCCTTCGACCGAAAAGGCTCGATAATTGCATGAGAAAATCTCCTTGTTCAAAATGTTCTGTGTTGAAGTGAAATGTTGCAGGTGTTTCCGAGGCGTCGATCTTAATGTGGGCCGACAACCGTGGGCTAGCGCCCTGCGGCTAATCAGCCGGAACGCGCTAGCGTCCGGTTTAGCCCGACGAAAGATCGACGCTGTTTCCGATTCGTGAAGCATCACTCGATGCTCGACATCCTTGATAAAGCAGCCTAGATTTGCGTCACCGACTAAAATGCACGCTTACATAGACATGCGACGTCTAAGCGATTCTTCGATCAATGTTTGGAAAGAATTTCTAGCTCGCGGTCACTATCGCAAAAACCCGGTGCCGAGCTACGAACCTGCACACCGTGCAAAAGTTCATCGCTTGCCGACTTGTTGTTTTGTTCCAGCCAACGGCGCCAGTGAGGAATATGCGGGAGTTCCCTCGCTCACGCATCGGGTTGTTATGAAACGCGCGACATCAAAATACGGGCTTGACGGCAATCACATAGCGAATCCCAGAAAAGAAGTCGACCGCGATGCTGTATTCTTTCCAACTCGGTACAGCCCCGGATATCACCAATGGGGTAATCCAGTTACTTAGTCACTTCGTTTGCTTTGAACCTGATCCGTTCACGACCTCTTGGGCTTCTTTTCCAAGTATTGCATACTCAAATATTCGGTCTGGCTGAGGGTGCTTCAGCTCCTGGACTTGTTGCTGAACAAACTCCAACTGCTTCAAAGCGTTTTGGTGATCGCCAAGACGTTTGTACAGGATTGCTCGATAGAAATAAGGTGCAATGGACTGACCCAATTCATAAGGCGCGTCCAGGTCTTTGTCCATTTCCACTTTTGCTTCCTCGTATCGTCCGGCCCGCATTAGCAGCTTCCACAGATTCAATCGATACCCCTGATCGTCAGGTTTTCTCGCTACCGCTGCTTGAGCAGCTTGGATTAACGCAGAGTAATCCGAGAGAGCATGTGGCGCCAGCGTGCAAATCGTTGCTGTCCACTTGATCTTTTCATCGCTACTCGTTGGGCTCAGTCGATTCATCAAGTCGATGCTTTGGTCTTTGTATAAATCGACGTTTCCTGTCCAGAGGTAGGCAGCTGAAAGTAGAGCGCTATGGGAATCAAAAGGCGTTTTCTGGCTGAGTGTTTCCAGTTCGCGAATACCGGTGACTACCTGCCCGTCAAGTACATAGGCGGCCCCAAGAAATTTCCGCAAGTATTCCGCAAGTTTTGCGTTGTCTGCAGACTTCGCAATTCCAGTCTTGAGCGTTTCTATCGCTTTTTCAGTGAGTCCCAACCGAATCTGTTCGTAACCGAGGCTTCCGATGAATATTCCATGCATTTCGATCAGAGCATTTTGCTCAATGGCATTTTTAAAATCTACGGCAGCCATTTCGGGTCGACAAAGTATTGAGTATTTGTTGCCACGGTTAAAATATGTTTGAGCCAGAAACGCATCACCACTTTTGCAAAACTCGATTGCCTTCGTGTAGGAATGGATTGCCTCGTCGTGCCTGCCAAGCTCTCCCTCACAGTTGCCCTTCATGGCCCAGGCGTACTCGCTCACCGGGTCCAGCGACAAGCATTTCGTCCATTCAGCGATTGCGGACTCATATTGATCGAATTGCATCCAAGCTTCAGCCCGACATCTTGCCAAAGATCCTGCTAAATAATTGTCGTCGGGCACCGCAGATGAAAAGACATTCAGCAGTTGCATTCCCAACTCGAGATTGCCCTGAGCAATAGCCTCATTCGCCTCCTTGACGTTTTTGTATAGTGATTCCTGCGAGTAAACTTTGCTAAGCACGTATTCAAAACCTTGTGACGCGTCCCAAAATACAACGCTGCGACCGTTGGATTCCATCCCAGCGAGCTTTCTACCATCTGGGCTCCATGAAAGCTGTTGCATCGAAGAACCACCATCATTTATTTGCAGTAGTTCGATAGCAGTCTCTGCTTCAATGATCTTTACCTCCCCAGCAGACGCGGCCGATGCGATTCGCTTGCCGTCCGGCGACCAAGCCAAACTAGAGACTCGAGAGTTATGCACGACTTGACTTGCAACTTGTTTTCCCGTGCCGGCATCCCAAATACACAAGAGTCCCATTTTGTTGCCTGAAACCAATCGCAATCCGTCAGGAGCCCAGGCTACCGCAGTCGCCTCCTCATTATCGATTCCATGCTGCAATTTATGAATTATTCTTCCCGTCTCGGAATCGAAGACGAAAACGCAACCTTTCAAATGGAGAAAATGGTCGTTTACCCCGCCTCTTGATGCAACGGCGAATCTTCGGTGGTCCGGTGCCCATCGTATATCCTGCGGATTCCATTGCTCGTTCCACTGATGCAATCGTTTCGAATTGGAAGCGTCCCAAACTTCGATCTTCCACGGTTCAACTTCGCTTCCCAGTATCTGCCGATGTGTAACCGAAACCAATAGATTGCCATCGCCAGACCAACACAACCCAAGGTGTTTTCTCGGGTTCCCAATCACGATCTTGCGAAGAAACTGAGTAGGTTTGGTCTCTGATTGCTGATTAAAACACCTAATATACTCCGCAATCGCAGCATCTTTTGACGCATCATCGTTGAAGCTACCATCGATCCCGATGCGTTTAGTCGATACCTTTTCCAATCTTTCCGACTTGATATCAACCCGACCGATTGCTCCGTCTTCATAAAAGCACAACAAGTGATTTGAATCAGCTTCCCACATGCTAGCACGAGGCGCTTCCCAAGTGATATCCGTTTTTGGTTCGGCCGAAACTCTTTGAAACCTACTCGATCTCGAAATACTCCATACTTTGACGGTTTGATCATGCCCGACCGAGACCAACTCTTTTCCAGTGGGGTCCCAGGCCAACGAGTTGACAGACGCATCGTGTCCAAGGAGTGTCGTGATCTTCGTCCCGTTCTCTAGGTCCCAGATATGGATGATTCCGTCGGCCCCACCACTAGCGAATGTAGCTTCTGTCGGATTCGCTTGGATTGCCTTGACGGCTGCAACATGTGCCTTCATATCGTACAGTAGCTGCCAATGGTATGCGTCGTAAACAAAACAACGGCCCCCACCGTCACCCACAAGTAGTTTGTCGCCATCGGAAGTCATTTCGAGCGACACCGGACTCTTCAGTTCAAGATGGGCTACCTGTTCTCCGTTTTCCGGATTCCAGACAGACACACCATTCAACGGAGTCGGGCTAGTGGGAGGAGCCACTCGACACGTTAACAAGAGATTACGCTTGGCGCTCCATACCACTTTAAGAATCGCTGCCACTCCTTCGCCGATGAGGGCTGTACATTCTTGTTTCTCTACATTCCAGATACGACACGGTGCATCAGCACCTGCGGGTGACGCATACTGCGTCGATGCTATTTGCTTTCCGTCCGGACTCCAGCAGAGAGACGTGAGTGAGTGAGTGTGTGTGTCCTTTTAGAACCACAACAACTTCACTTTTTCGATTCCAAACTCGGATTGCGCATTCGTCTCCGGCACTTCCCCACGCGAATTGACTACCATCTGGACTCCATGCGGCGCATCGCTTTATCGATTGACCATCGAGTTCTTGAGCTGAATCAAGCGCTGAATATCGGAATCTCGCATATTCCGATTTCGCGCTTCGGCGATCATTTGGTCGGCCAGAGCAAGGGCCGCACCCAATTGACCCTGAGCATAAAGGAGTCGAAACTTGGGTTCACCCCATTGAGTGATGTCATTATTCGAAAGGACTTCGACACGAATCACATCTTCAGCAGCTTTGGACAGGTTGTTAGATGCAATGTACAAGTTCGTCCGTCTGGCCAACAATTTGGTGCTGGTTCGCTTTCCAATGCCTTCGGATATTTTATTGATAGCTCCCTGGATGTCATTGGCTTCGTACAAAATCTGCGCCAGAGTTATCCAAGGTGAGTCCAAGTGTGGATCCAGTTTTGTTGCTTGTACAGCGTACTTCTGGGCCGTTTGGGGATTCTTTTGCGCCAAGAAAGCATCAGCTACGTTCGCCAGGATCCATGCGTCACGACTCCAGGCCAACTCACCGGCTTGGCGATAGGCTGCCAAAGAGTCTTCGATATTCTGATTCCCGCTCAGGCCGTATCCCTTGTTATTCCACAAAAGCGGATTGCTTGGATCCAAACGAATGGCCTTTTCGATTTCCAACAGGCCCTTTGCATACTCGCCGGAGTTGAATAGTCGAGTTCCGTAGGCGTTGTAGACGCGGTAGTCGTTAGGAAACTTGGCGATCAACGATCTGGCAAGCTCCATGCCTGATAATTGATCAAGACGGTCTTCCGATTCCAGCCACACCAGACCAAGGTATGCATCGACCAGTAGAGGATTCGTTTGCGTCGCCAGTCGGAATGCGGTAGCTGCTGCGTCGGTCTGACCTTGCATGCGCAGATAAATCGCATTCAGTAAATGCGTGTGTTGGCTACCAGGATCGATACGGTTAGCAATCTGGTGAAGTGATGATATGGAGTCCAAGACGTTGGCTTCGCGATTTCCTTGATTATCCAAATGAAGCGCCCTCACGGCCAGTTCGAAGCTGGTCCCGCGAATGCGAGAACTGATCTGCGCCAATTTGTCTTCAAATCTCATTTCCGTCGAAGCGTAACGGATTCGACTAAATTCCAGATAAAGCTCGGCGAATTCGGCGTGCGTCATCGCGAAATTAACTCCTCCGACGCGTGCCAGGACAGGTGACTTGCCGCGCAAGTTGCCCATCGAGTTCGGTCGCTGGATACCGGAAATCTTGTTGGCAGCTTTCAACTCTTCACTCCGCGATTCGACTCGGCCCTTGACAAAGTCGACCATGGAATCCCAGGTTACCTCGTTGTCAAAGTTCTTGGCACCACCTGCTAATGCCTCTAAGACATAGTAAGTAAACAAGCCGTGTTTCAATTCATCTGGTTCGTAAGCTTGTTCGTTGTAGGACGAGGCAAACATGACAGCCACGGCATCGCGGTTGAGAGACATGCCCTTGCCGTCTACGCCGCGGCCTCGTCCCGGATTGTCCCGGCAAGCGTCGATGAGAATCAGATTCGTTTCACACGAGGATTCGTTTTCCACGGTCTTGATGAGAGTGCTGATCGAAAGCCAGGTCGATGAATCGGTATCGTGCGCATCTGCCGGGCAATAAAAGTGGTCTTCGGTTAATACTCCACTTTGGTTGACAGCTCGATGCCGACCGTGCCCCGCCAGCGCAATCAAGGAAGTGTCTTGCTTGTTTAACTGCTTAAGTCTTGGAATGAACGATTTGTTAATCGCATTAACTACATTCTGCCGAGTTGCTTTGGCCATTCCGGAACGACTTCCGAGCAGCATCGTTACCTCAAACCCCTGCTGCTTCAGCGCTGCCTCAAGAGCTGTCATGTCGTCTTCCGCATAATTCAAATTCGAGAAGCCGCGCTTCTGGTATTCTTCGACACCGATCAGCAGGGCAACTTTGCGAACTTCCTGCGCCGATACTTGCTGCGCGCAGAGCCATGCGCAAACTAAGGTGATGATCGTACCTGAAACTCGCAACCCGTTCTGCTTAGTACTCATCTGCTAGGATTTTTCGGTGAGAGATCGATGACTGGCCGGAATTATTTGACACCAGGGTTGAGCTTACCGCTATCCTATCGAATAGTGCGACCAATAACTGCCACCCACATGGATGGCACTATTTTAATACAATCGGGCATGGGGCTGACGACAAAAGAGATTCAGCGAAAGACGTTTGATAGCCAAGGGGACTTCGAAGAAAGCGCAGCTCTTGCGGAAGCGGTGTTTGAAATCTGCGGTGAGCACTTTAATGTCCGACAATTTGGGCGTCGTGTTCGCGGATTCGTCGGTCGCGTTCATGGCGGCAAGTGTATTGAGGCCGATTCGGCGGTTGGTGGTGTGTGTCGCTGACGAGTGCGTACGCTGACCACTTCGATACGCTTTGACGATTCGGACCGGCGCGAACAGGGACGCAATCGCAGCAATCGTATCAACTGAACGGAAAGAAAAGCTGGAACGGCTCGGAATGGAACGGGCGTTGGGCGTTGATCTATAAGACGTTTGTGCTGACGGGGCTTCGGACTGATGAGTTACGAACGCTGACAATCTCCGATCCTTCGTTCGGTGACGTTCCCTTCACCTAGCTGCGAAAGTCCAACGAGAAGAACCGCAAGGGATCAAAGATTGCATTGCGAAGCGACCTTGCTGCCGAATTGCGGGCGTGGATCGCTGGCCGCCAATGATCCGAAGTTGTCTTCAACGTACCATCGGGCAACTTGCGGATAATGAAACTTGATTTAGCCGCTGCTGGGAGTCTGAAAGTCGATGCCGACGGATGCCTTGTGCATATTCACGCCCTGCGGCATAGCTTCGGGACTCACCTGTCCAAAGCTGGGGTTACCCCTCGCGTCGCGCAAGCTGCCATGCGACATAGCGATATTTCGCTGACGATGAACACGTACACCGACGCCCGGTTGCTTGACACTGCCGAAGCCATTGAATCGCAGGGAATTGTCCGCGAATCGACCTCGCGAAAGCTTGCACCAACGCCCCCTTGCACCAACTGAGGGCCAAACCGGTCAACATGAGTCATTTCCTGACAATTCGGCGGGCGATGACGATGACCAACAAGAAATGAAAAAAAGCCCGCAAAACACTAGGTTTTACAGGCTTTTCGTTAATCGGGGCAACAGGACACCAGTTGAACTTTTTTGGACTTCGATTCAGGAGAGGCCCTCAGACTTTGCGATTTTCCAAACCGCTAATCAGGCCTGAGAGCATTTTGGAGATCTCTTCAAGTTGCGCCTTCAATTCGGCGTGCTTTGCTTCTTCGAGCAATCTGCGGCGTCGAGCTAACTCAAGCAATGGCACGCATTCTTGAACCGACCCGCGAGCGATGATGAAGAAATTCTTGCGATCGGCCTTGGTGAATCGGCCATTACCCTCTGCGATGTTTGCAGAGATGGAAAGTGCCGCGCGGTTAAGTTGGTCTACGAGGAATCCGTAGCCGCGAGAGAATTGCTCTGTGGCTGTGCAAATCGCGTCGGCGAAGTCGACGGACTTCTGGTAGACGAGGAGCTTTTCGAATTGGAAAGTCAATCGGTTGCTCCGCGAGAAGAGAGTAGAGCAGTAGAAAGTAGACCGAGTAGAGAAGAGAAAATCGACTGGTTGGCAAACTCAAATGCCCAGGAGAAACTCCCGGTCGTGCCTCTACTGCTCTACTTTCTCTTCTCTACTCTCTATTTTTTGGCCAGAGGCCAAAAAATCGGGGTGACAGGATTTGAACCTGCGGCCTCTACGTCCCGAACG
>CAZVBC010000332.1:0-8327 GCA_964625155.1 uncultured Pirellulaceae bacterium | reverse complement strand
AAGCCCGGAACATGCCCAAGCTCTTCAGACTCGGTGGTAAATCTAAGCAGTATATCGGGGAGATCCGCCCAGTCGACATTGGACTCCTGCCCTCGCTGCACCTGCAGGGAGTTCAGGTGCTGGCTATACCACAGCGACAACGATTCTTCCCCATCCCCGGCAAACCGCGAAGCATCCACGCTTGTTGGAGTGCTAGCGGTACTTTGTTCGGCAATCTTGTTTACTAGATTCTGCCCCTGACGATGTATCACAATGCTGCCGCCGCCGAGCGCGGTGGTTGGATCCGCTCCGTCCTCTGCACCCAGCATGTTATCGTACACGACGCCATTGCCCTGGTTTCCAAGCCAGATCTTGATGCGGAGCTTGTCCAAACCTCCACCACCATTGATCTGTCCATCCCAGGCGGTCAATTCGAATCCGTAGCTACCTGTGCCATTCACCGTGCCGACTCCGCGGTACCGTGCTTTGGCGCCATTCACGACCAGCCAATCGTAGGCTGTGCTTTTGAAATTGAAATTCGCCAGTTTGAATTGGAACTCAGTATTACCGGTCGGAACATTGTTGCCGTTCTGGTATTTGGACTCGAATCCGAAATTCGCTTTGCCAGTGAGGTCCGGGTTAGAAGCAAAAGCGCCAAGCGGAGAAGTAAACCAACCACCGCCAGTGACAAAACCGGCTGATGGATCGTAGACAACCAAGTACTGGAATTGTGATTGTCCTGCTCCGGTATCGTCATCGATAACGGTCAGCGTAATCGTGTACACGCCTGCGGATGCGTAACTGTGGTTGCCAGTTACCGTCCCCGCGCCATTCAACTCGATTACTGTTCCGCTGGATGAACTCCCATCTCCCCAATCCCAAACTGCCGTATGTGTGTCAAGATTACCCAGATCTGTAAAGGTCGCATTTACGTTGTTTGTCGCCGACAGCTCGACCGGAGCCAACGGGGCAGTAATTGCACTCACAATTGGCGTCGCATTGGACACGGCAATCGTCGTCGTTGCGATGTGCGACAGCGATCCCGAGTCGGTGACGCGCAGTGCGATCAAACGCGAGACGAAGTTGTCTTGGAAACTGACGGTGGGCGTAACACCTGTCGCGTTGACGTCGAAATCGATACCGTCGTAATCGAGATCCCATTCGTAAGTTAATGAGGTTCCGTCCTCGGTGTCGAAACTACCGCTACCGTCCAGCAACACATTCGTTCCCTCAACAGTTGAATACGGACCACCTGCAACGGCTGTTGGAAACTGGTTAGATATAGTCTGAAGTGCCGCCGAAAACTCTGATGTATTGCCATTGGAATCAGTAGCAGTTGCGGTAATGTACGCACTCGTCGGACTGGCGCCCAAGGGGACTACAAGGGTATTCGTGTCAAAGCTGGCTTCGCCGATTCCATTAGTGGTTACCGTCAAAGACCCTAGAAAGTTGCGACCCTCCCCATCGTTCGCTGAATATGGAATTGGGTTGGCGTAAAAATCAATTGTATACGCGGCATTGGTACCGCTTGAAAGCGAACCAATCACTCGTGTATTCGCGCCCGATTGGGCGAACGTAAGCACAGGATAGTTCTGAAAATTATTGGGCCCCGAGTCTACGTCGTCATCCACGTCTGGATCATTGCTTGTTGGACCGTCTCCTCCTAAATCAATACCAAGACCGCCGTTGGTGTGAATGGAATTACCTCGAATACTGTTGCCGACCGAGTCAATTCCGATAACCTCAACTCCAGCGTTGGTGGTTATGGAAATGACATTTGCGTCTGCTGGCGCCGATCCGCCAATGCGGTTATTGCTTCCTTCGATTCTGATTCCATACTGAGTGTGGTTCTGGATTATGTTTCCGGTTACTGCATTGTTGTTTCCGGTGAGCAGAAGCCCCAGAGAGTTGTTCGTGAGCGTATTGCTTCTAATCTGATTGTTGTCGCCGCCGGCATAGATGGCGCGATAAAAGTTGGAGATATTATTCTCGGACACGATGTTGTTGTCGGAATTGCCAGGGGCGAGTGCTCCAAGCACTACTCCGTGAAAACCTTCATTGCCGAAGATAGTATTGCGCTCCACGCGATTCGAATTCGCTCCTTCAAAAATCGCTACGGCGTCATTTAGGTTGTGGAGGCCAGAATTGAAGTTCTTGTTCGTTCCAATGAAGTTTCCTGCAACTACATTATTTTGGACGTTCCCGCCACGCATGACCACACCAAAATGCTCGTTAGCAGCGATAACGTTTGCCTCAACGGAGTCATTGATTCCGTCACCATCGGCGCCGATGCGATTGAAGCTCGCTCCATTATCGATGCGAACGCCATCGTAATTCCGAATAGGCTTATCGCCCTCAACATCAGTGCCGATGTAGTTACCCGCGACAACGTTGTGTCTGCTGTCACCTTGGATATTCACTCCAAGATAGTTACCCGATATTACATTCCGTTCGAGCACATCGCTCGTG
The DNA here is from genome assembly GCA_964625155.1 of uncultured Pirellulaceae bacterium. Taxonomy (GTDB): domain Bacteria; phylum Planctomycetota; class Planctomycetia; order Pirellulales; family Pirellulaceae; genus Aureliella. The sequence continues at coordinate 5,879 of CAZVBC010000332.1, read as the reverse complement.
CCATTCGCATCTGTGCCAACGCGGTTATTCGATGCACTAATGCGCACGCCCACTACTTCATTCGGAATTGGTTTGGTTCCGGTCGCGTCGGTACCTACATAATTGCCCGCGATGACCGTAGAATCGCTCAAAACCGAGATCCCGAATTCTAAGTTTCCAGATATGACGTTTCCCTCCAAATCGTCCGACAATCCGTCACCGTTGGTTCCTATGGTATTGTTGGCATTAAACACTAAAACCCCGTTCTTATTCGGAATGGCAGATTTTCCGCACTTATCGGTTCCAATAAAGTTGCCAGCGACACGCGAATGAGTGGACACAAGGAATACTCCTGATTCCGACGCACCAGAAATGACGTTGCCTTCGACGGCGTCGCCCAAGCCATTGCCGTTAGTCCCGATCACATTGCCACTGCCTGCGCGAATCTCAATTCCCCTTTCGTGATTGGCCAGCGCGGACTTGCCAGTTACATTAGTTCCAATAAAGTTTCCCGCAATTACGTTATCCGAACTGTCCTGCAAATACACCGCTGCGACATTGTTTCCTCTTCCTAGGGCGCCAGTTATTAGGTTCCGCTCACGACGATCGTTGACACCATCTCCATTTGTCCCAACGCGATTTCCATCGCTTGAAAGAATGAAGAGGCCCGCGTTATTTGGCTCTAGCACGGCGCCATCTAAACTTGTACCTAAGTAACACCCTTCAACGACACTGTTGTTCGTGCCAGGAGTTAAAAAGATTCCAGCAAAAAAGAAATCGTTGATTACTAGTCCTCGGATCGTCGTCTGGGATGCGGAAACTATCAAGCCTGCTGAAGCACCAGCCCCCGAGCCATCGAGTTCAATCAATGGCGAATCATCGAAACCGGGTTGCGTCCAGCCGTCGATTATTAAGGATTCGGTGATCGCCGGCAACTCGCTCAGTACATTGATTGTCGCCGCTCCTGACCCAATTTGAAACTCGATTACATCCTGGCCTGGCAGCGTGTTGGCCACCTGGATGGAGTCGCGCAGCGATCCTGGGCCGGAGTCATTGGCATTCGTGACTGTCAACGTGGCTAGAAGTTTGCGATCCTCTAGACTCTCCAAAGCGAGCCTTCTACGCAAATGCAATCGACGCCGCTTCGCGCAACGAACCTTCATGCTAATTCCTCGTCTATATTTGCATTGCCCAATGTCGGTCGATTCAGGAAGCGATTTAAACCTACAAGGAAAGAATTGCTCCAACATGTCACGACCTTTCAGCGAAGTGGAACCAAGTGGGGCAGGCAACCTCGCAAGCAACTTAGGGCACGACGCGCCGTTTTGCGTTGCCCAGTTGATCGCGCGAAGCGCCTGACAATTGAAACGGGAAGCCAAGCGTGACCTATTTAGGATTAGGTTGTGTACGATGAAAAAAATGTCCGGATACCAAAGCGTTGAAAACTTGCGGAGTACTATGGAATAAGCGATTAATGATCAAGCTAAAACGCAAATCCCTAGCTATTAATCTGCCGGCAATCTCATTTCGGGTCGAAGATTCTCCGAATTTCAAAAAATACTTACGGATTGCCCCCTAACGCAACCTGGTGATCGCCTGTCGCTAGACTCCACTCGCCAGACACCGGTAGTAACAGGATCTCGATAATGACTCCTGCGATGCAGATGCCTAGGTTAAAGTTGGCGCGCCCCCAGCGTCGCAGATATCTGCGTCCATTCGCAGCGCCACAGTTGTTGGCCACGAGAGCGATCTGCTAAGATTGCGTGTCCGCGATTCTTGAACTTCCAAGTATGGTTTGTTTAGGTAGTCCATCATTGTCGAACCCGAGATGCCTGGCGATAAAGCCAATGACACGCAGCGATTGCTGGCCAAATTGCTTGCTGGCGATTCGAGTGCGTCGGATTTGCTACTGGACCGCTATCGCCAGAAATTGAAACAACTGATCTCCATCCGCATGGATCGAAGAGTCAAGCGACGCGTCGATCCTTCGGACGTCGTGCAAGAGACGTTAATTCAGGCGGCAAAACGACTTGCGGACTACGCGCGCAATCAACAGCTCCCTTTTTATCCATGGATTCGTCAAATCGCCATCGAACAAGTTGTTGTTCAGCATCGACGGCATTTAAAAGCACTGAGACGTAGCGTAAACCGTGAACTAGATTTTTCAGAGCACCTTCCCGAACACGCGGAACTCGAATTGAGTGAAGTGCTGATGGCCAAGCAACATGATTCAATGGACAGCGTTGAAAGAAAGGAACTGATTGCTGTGGTACGTCAGGTTCTGGCAGAATTAGGTGCCAAGGACCGCGACGTTCTGGCTCTTCGCTTCCTGGAGCAACTCACAATACCTGAAACTGCGGAGGTGCTTGGCCAAAAGCCCGAGGCGGTTAAATCACAACAGCGACGCGCTATCGAACGATTCACACGTTTGTTCAATCAATACAAACCAGGGTAACTTTTCGATGCAATCGACTGGGAGCTCATCGCACATATCCGGGGAACCCGATCCAGAACTCGATCGGCTGGTCGAGGAATTGATCCAGCGATTCCAAGCTGGAGAATTGCTGCACTTCGATGAAATTGCGCGTGATTACCCGCACTATGCGGATCGGCTCCAGCAATTATGGCCGAGCTTGACGGCGTTAACGGCGATGGGACAAAGGGAATCTTCAGCGGATACTCCCGATGGCTCCAACGTTCCGCACGTGTCGCTGTGCAACCAAAAGATCGGCGATTTCCGTATCCTTCGCGAAGTCGGTTGCGGTGGAATGGGTGTTGTGTATGAAGCGGTGCAAGTCTCGCTTGCGCGGCGAGTTGCGGTCAAGATCCTGCATTCGTCAGGAAGGCTTGACGATCGACAAATACAGCGGTTTCGCAACGAGGCAATCGCAGCCGGGAGTCTGCAGCATCCCAATATCGTTCCCGTTTATTCTGTTGGCAGCGACGAGGGCGTTCAGTATTACGCAATGCAGTTCATTTCGGGCCAAACTCTCAGCGACATCATTTCATTGCGCAGGCAGAACCTACCTCTTCAAATTGAAAACAAACCTGGCCGCGACGCGACGCAGGCAAGCGTAGTCTTGGATCGGGCAGGCATTCGCAATGCTGCGGCCCAGTGCATCCAGGTGGCCCAAGCAGTGCATCATGCGCATCAGTTGGGAATCGTGCATCGCGATCTGAAGCCTTCCAACATCTTAGTCGACGAACAAGGCAAGGTATGGGTCACCGACTTTGGTTTGGCTCGCATGGAGCGAAGCGACGGTCTGACGGAATCAGGTGAATTGCTTGGGACCTTGCGTTACATGAGTCCGGAGCAACTAGAAGGTTCGCTAGCCGCGCGAGGGCATAGCGTGGATATCTACGGGTTGGGGGCCACTCTCTATGAAATGCTTACCCTGAGACCAGTCTTTCAGGATCGGTCTCGGTCGGAACTCATTCGAAAAATCATCCATTACGCACCGACGCCGCCTCGGCGGTTGAACTCACGAATCTCGCGCGACTTGGAGACGATCGTCCTTAAGTCGCTCGAAAAGAACCCTGTCGATCGCTATGACAGCGCACTCGCCATGGCGGAGGATCTTCAAAGTTTTCTGGATGGTAGAACGGTGATGGCCAAACGCCCTACGGTCGTCAAGATCGCTTCCAAGTGGGCAAGTCGAAATGTGCCGGCGCTGGCGCTTACATTCTCCGCGTTATTAATAATTGCGATCGTCGCATCGCTCGCTTCGATATTCGTCTGGCAAAGCAATCAAGCTACTTTGGCGGCTTTGCAATCGGCCCGCAAGGAAACGCGATCCGCTCAGTTGCGAACGGCTCAAATGGCGTTGGAGCGCGGAAACAGCATGTGCGACAGTGGCGACGTCGGACGAGGACTGATCTGGTTTGCGTACGCATTGCGAATATGCCCCGCAGACGAAACAGATTTACCTCGAGTCATTCGTTCGCAAATCAACATTTGGAAGAAGCAATTTCCGAATCTAGAATTGATACTCGAACATCCAGGAAGTGCCCTCATGGCACTGTTCAATCATGATGGAACTCGGATAGTAACCTCCGCGCAAAGTTGCCTGTGGGTTTGGGATGCACACTCTGGTGAATTATTGCGAAAGATCGAGATCGATGATCCGAAGCTTGGTCCTGTCAGAACCGCCATGCATCCACGAGCAAATATCGTCGCCGTCGGCGACTATCACGGTAAAATTCACGTTTTCGATTTCGATACAGGCGAACGAGTGTGCGAGCCGAAGCGGCTGCCACATCCCAATCGAGACGAGATAGAAATCAACCGAGTGGCATTCAGCTTCGACGGCAAACTGTTGCTGGGCTCCGCTATGAACGGCGATGTGAGGCTTTGGACCCTGCGCAGCAACGAACCTATCGGCAAGCCGATGAACCACGCGGCGCAGATAGCTTCCTTGGGTTTCTCGCCCGATGGAAAATTCGCCATCACCGCGTGCCGCGATAGATTCATTCGTCGATGGAGCATTCCCGATGGAGAAATGTTGGAAGCTCTAGGCAAGGTCGAAGACACGGACTACTGGGAATTTGCCTGGCTAGACCGTGGAAACAAGCTGGTCCTAGCCGGCTCCAACAATTTTGGAGCGGAGCTGGAATTGAGCACGAAGAAACTAATGGAGCATCGGTATCAGCATTTGGCGGGAGTATGTTCAGTATCCGCGCACGCCAACAGCTCGCTCATCGCCTCCTCGAGCTGGGACCAAACAGCCCAGCTTTGGGACTCAACTACGGCGGCGCGTGTTGGATCGCGACTGTACCACGAGGCCTACGTGCCGCATATACAGTTCGCGCCAGACGGAATGCGATTCGCGACGACTTGTGACAAGAGCGTTCGAGTTTGGCGAGTCAACGATACTCGGATGCGAGTTCCGCAACTTGAGGAATTGCCTTCGCTGGCAGATATAAAATACCAACTCCTAGGTGAAGGCGAGCAAGTCATAGCCAATAACTCGGGCGATTTAGGGATTTGGTCGACTCAAACGGGCAGACTGTTGAAAATCATCGAACGACACGTCGAACACTTCGACGTATCGAGCAATGGAGCGAAACTGATTTGTGTGACGCCGTTAGAGGTTATGGCATTTCAAGTGCCCAGTGGGGAACTACTTTGGAAGCGGAACGCGGGAATTTCGCGTCAGGCAAAACTAGCCTCAGGAGTCAAACCTAAAGTTCGTGTCCATGCATCCCCATCAGGAGATGTCGGCATCCTATCGCGACGCGCTGATTGGGAGGTAGTTGATCTCCGCAATGGAAACACGATTCAACAACTTACAAAGGCAGAAACAGGGTCAACGATTTTCTCGATCACGAATGATCATCGATTCGTAGCGGCTGTCCACAGCGTTTGGAATGTGCAAGTCGAGGTGTGGGACATAGCGTCGAATAAGCTTGCGTTTGCTCCCTTAACACTAGATCGTAGTATTTGCGCACTGTCCTTTGCCAACATGGGGAACGAGCTTCGCATACAGACGTCCGGCGCAACGACTAAGTTCTGGGATATGAACGCGCAGAAGGATTCGAGGCAACGGACAAAGATTCCCGCTAGCCTTTTCGAAGTGTGTTTTTCACCCAACGAGAACCACTTGTTGGGTGCATCGTTTGAAGGAAGCGCTCAATTCTTTGACGTGCTTTCGGGCGCACGCATTGGACCGATTATCACGCATTTTGGCCGAGCGCAGGACGTAAGTTTCACATCGAATGGTCGGCTTGTCGCAACTTGCGGACCATCGCATGAGTTGCGATTTTGGCACGCTCCAGATATCGAAATGGGTACGCCACAGGAGATTACTCGACGAGTCGAATTGCTTACTGGCATTACGTTGAACGAGGAAGATCAGATAGAACATTTGAACGTCGAGCAATGGAATACTCGAAGATAGGAG
>CAZVBC010000331.1:0-8339 GCA_964625155.1 uncultured Pirellulaceae bacterium | reverse complement strand
GGTTTTGGGAGTTGTGAACAGCGTACGATTGAGTTTTTTTAGATTCTCGATTTGACTTGGCGTCGCAGCATATTCACCCTGACTGAGTTGATCGAAATTCCACAGTGTATCGTCCAAGAACAAAAGGCTTGGCTGTGCAATTTTTAGCTTATTGGCCAAAGTACAAAGCTGGGTTCGTTGGCCTTTGGTCAATTGATGAGCATGGCACAGATCATTAAACAACCGCTTGGGATTATGAAGCCGTCGGGGGCGCCGTTGGAGCCAGTAGTAAACTGCAGCGATACCCACGCCCAGCAGAATGACGGTACCAATCACGAATACAAGACCCAACAGGCCTTCGTTTGGGTCGTGCTCCCTCACGGACTTACTTACTCGAAGAATCGGCAATTGGGGAATCAGTAGCTGGTCGGCGAGCAGTACGTGACTGAAGTATGGCAAAGTATTCATGGCGAATTTACTTTTCAACGGTAGAAATTACTGGGTTGTCCGATTTGGCACGACGGCGAGCGAGGCGGCGGATGGCTCGCGCGGCAGCTTCTTGCACATCCGTGCTGGCATCGTCCAGCAACTTTGGAAGTAAATCGTTTAGCGCTTCGTGTCCCAGAGCACTTAATAAATCGATCACGCGCACACGAATTTCCAAACGTGGGTCGTGGACCATTGGCAATAATTCTTCGCTGACTGCGCGCGACAGGTCCAGCAATTGAGTGGCCTGTATCGAAGCAATACGGCGTTTGGGTGAAGGACTGTGCATTTCGGTAACTAGTTTGCGAGGCAGCTCATCCTCAGTCAATCGCACGATTCTGGCCATGGCTTTGCACAGCGGTGAGGGCCAGCGACGGATCTGGTCGAGTAGTCGCGCCAGCGTAAACTCTTCAAAAAAGTCACGTGCCGCTCGCTGTAAGATCGTTGACGGATGTTTGATCCACAGAGCCAGTTGTTCGAGCGCGTCCCCAAGGCCGTTCTGTCCCTCGAGCGATGACTTCTGAATCGCCCAAACCAACTTTTCCAGTTCCACTTTGCGGCACACACGCATCATTTCAGCAGCCGTCGTACGGGACTCTGTATTACCTTGCTTGCAGAGTTCTAACGCTACTTTGACGACTTGGGTCGTGTCGTCCGTCGATGCTGCGTACAGTAACCATAGTCGTTTTTGCTGACTGAGCGGAGCCTTGCGGATTTCCTCAACTGCATCGACAAAGCAGGCCAAGGGAGGCTGGTCGTACAATTTCCTCGCAGCTTGTAAGATCGACTTGTTGTCCAGAGTTTCGCTCAACGCGAACACCAGTTCTTTGTCAGTTCGCTCAGTAATCAACTTCAAAATAGATTTGGGTGTTGCAGGACGCCAGATATATCCGGCCAGCAAGTGCAGGACCGCTGGATGCGACGACTCGCCCAGTCGCTTCAGCAGTGGGCGATAACCGTCGTTTAACGGGTCGCTAACTAATCCACGTTGTAATGCGTCATCCCAGTTGGCTAATCTACACCAAGCTTCAACGATGGATGATTGTCGCTGGTGTCCGCATTCGAGAAGTTTCTGATACAGTCCTTCCAGCATCGGCCCGCGCGTGCTCGGAACGTCGCGCCCTATACGAGCCTGATGTCCCCAATATTCGCAAATCGATAACAGGGCCTGCGTGGCCGGTTCCACGAGCGAGTGGTTTCGCTGACAAACGATATCAATCAATTCTGGCAGAAGTCCGCCGAGGTGCAAATCGCAGCTCGCCGCTAAGGCCAGCGTTTTCTCGGCTTCAGACCCTTGAGTTAGAATCGCGCGGATTTCTGGAGCGAAATTTCTGTGCGAACAGGAGACAACTTCTACTTCTACAGGTGTGAGTTGCTTCCATTTGGCAATTATGCTGCGCAGCGAACAGGGTTCCTCCCGTGCAAGCAGCGATTCTAGGCAAGTACGTCTAAGTTCAGTGGCCTGGCAATCCAAAGCGGCTGATAGTAAATCGATTACGGCTTCGTTTCTACTGCGTTGGATAACTTCCCACGTAACAGGTCGGGGCAGACGGGGTGAGTTGGTCACGATTTAGCTCCTTTCATTGCAAATTTAGGTCGCAATCCAGAGCTTGCCCGAATCGACGGATAAAAAGTGAATTACCAATGACACGTCGTGGTGTAGTTGTCGATTCACATTATTCGGCGATGAGGATAGAATAACCACTACATTCATTACAATCGACCAAATTGCTTAACCGGTTTTGATCCTCTATCGACTTGGCGATGCCGTTTTGACGTGGTGACTCTGAAAGGAAATTTTCTTGTGACTCGACGAGCAGATCAGATTCTTGAGCAGGAGTTCCTTGCTGCACGGGCGAAGACCCTCGAGTTAGCCGCAACTTTGGATCGCGTTGGGCGAGCTCCAGGTGATGTGTCTGGGAGTCGGCAAATGGAGCTGTTGCATCGTGGGCTGGATATTCTGCGCGATCCGCACCCGGATAAAGCTCAGCAAATTCAGTTGCTATTCAGTCGTCAGTATGACCCCGCGTGGCGCTCGGTCATGAACGTCTAACATGTGTGTGTTGGTCGTTGGCGGCGAGGCGCAAGGTTTGGCGAGGCTAATTGCAACCTATTCTTGACGGCGTTCGTCTACAGAGTTTCAATGGATCGAATCGAACCTTGTATTCCGAAAGTGGAAGTCAGTCGGCGCAGGCGCTCTGACCGATGGGGCGTGCAGCGACCTAAAGCGTATCGGCCGGGTCGCAGGAAAGTCGCAATAGAAAGTAATCAACCCTATGTACTTTGTTGATCCTCATATTCACATGGTCTCGCGCACGACCGACGATTACGAGACGCTGGCTAAAATGGGATGCGTGGCCTTGAGCGAGCCGGCGTTTTGGGCGGGATTCGATCGTGGTAGCGTTGAGAGTTTTCGCGATTACTTCCGCCAGTTAACAGAGTTTGAACCCAAACGTGCTGCTCAATATGGCATCCAACACTTTACGTGGTTGTGCATCAACGCCAAAGAAGCAGAAAACGTATCGCTGTCGCGAGAAGTGATTGCGATGATTCCCGAGTTTCTCGATCGCCCCAACGTGCTGGGAATCGGCGAAATCGGTCTGAACAAAAATACTCGCAACGAAGCCACAATTTTCCTAGAGCACGTCGAGTTGGCGATCACTCACCAGCAACAGATTTTGATCCATACGCCACACTTAGAGGACAAGTTTCAAGGAACGCGGATGATCTTGGATATGTTGTGTGCTGACAGTCGCATTCAACGCCACCGGGTATTGGTCGACCACGTTGAGGAGCATACGATTCGTCCAGTTTTGGAAGCCGGGTTTTGGGCTGGCATGACGCTATACCCAGTCACCAAGTGCACACCCCAACGAGCTGCGGACATGATCGAACGTTACGGTTCCGAACGCCTAATGGCCAATTCTGCTGGCGACTGGGGGCCCAGCAAACCGACCGCCGTTCCCGATCTGATCCTCGAACTGAGGCGTCGCGGACACAGTGAGTCGGCGATCCGACAAGTTGTCTATGAGAACCCCAAGCAGTTCTTTTCTCAGAGCAAGCACTTCCAATTCGTTGCCCCCGACGCTTAACTTGCTATTGCCGATTGCTCACCAAAAAAATCCCATCCCGACGGAAGTTGATCGTTGTCGTCACACGCGTCCCACTTCTTGTAAAGTCGTCAGACCTTTTTTCACCATCAAGTCTGCGCACTGTGCGAGCGTCTGCATGCCAAGCTGGGCTGCTAGCAGTTGCAATTGATATGAATCGATTTCGCCATCGTGCAGCCCGCTGACTAGTAATTGATCCAGCTCAGGCAAGACTTCTGCAAGGAGCAATCGACCTCGATAGCCGCTGTAGTCACAGCGATCGCAACCATCGTATACACTTGGCGCTTGCATTGGTTGGCTCACTGCGTCGAACTTCGATACTTGTGATCGAACCGTTCCAGCGCAATCGCAAAGGCGGCGCACAAGACGTTGGCAAACCAGCAATCGTAGCTTGTTACAGATTTGATGCTTCGGCACTTGCATGTCCAACAATCGACGCAGAGCATCGCAAGTATTGCGCGCATGCATAGTGGAGACAACTAACTGGCCAGTCATTGATGCCTGAAATGCAGTTAGCGCAGTTTCGGCGTCGCGAATTTCGCCAATGAAGACGACTTCGGGATCTTGCCGCAAAATGGCTTTCAGACCTGAAGCCCAATCGTATCCAACATTCGGCTGAATTTGTGATTGTGCGATGTGGGGAATTTCGATCTCGATCGGATCTTCCAAAGTCACAATGCTGCGTGAGTGTGCGTGTTGTTGGGAAGCAATCGCGCGCAAACACGCATAAGCGGAAGTCGTCTTACCAGCCCCTGCGGTGCCCGCAAATAGCAACACGCCCGACGGCTCCAATAACGCTCGCTCGACTCGTTCAAGCACTGGTGGAGGTAATCCCAAGTCGAGTGGAAGCCATGCTTTTCCTGATTGTGCCGCCAAACGAATGACGATTCGCTCGCCATGCAATGTTGGTAGAGTTACCACTCGCGCTTCGAGCTCGCTGCCACGTACGACCAACCGACCTTCCTGAGGAATATCTGTTCGATATGTGAGCAGCTTGGCCAGTCCCTTGAGTCGATTGGCAATGGACGTAGTCTGCCCAGTGGGTATTGTCCCCAATTCCGTTAGCACTCCGTCAACCCGATAGCGAATGCGAACTTTGCCACCCATAGGTTCAAGGTGAATATCGCTGGCCTGTGTCTGGACAGCGCGGAGCAGCAGTCGTTCGACTACGAGACTGGCATACTCGTCCTGCCGAGGATCAAGGTCACTGAGAAAATGCCGCGAGTCGTTTGCAGGAGGTGGCGTTTGCCCCTTGTCAGCGTCCGCACCAACCTTTCGATTCTTCCACACGATGGAACAATTCCGCTGAATTAAATCTGCTGTCGGTCTGATTACTCAACGCCTGCTGATCATGCCGGGTACATAACGAACGAGCAATCCCAGGAGGATAAGCCCGCCACCTGTCCATGTCCACCATGGAACAGGTTGATATGTGGGATGATGATGCCACGCGACGAACACCCAAACTGGTACCAACACTGGCTCGATCAATGTCAATAATGATGCTTCAGGACCGGGGGTTGTACGCAGGCCTCTGGCGAATAAGACGTAGGGGAGAGACATTTGAAAGATGCCAAACAGGGCTAGCGCAACGTAACTGGAACTTGAAATGCCATTAAAATGAGGCCCAATCCAGGGCAAGAACAGGATGATATTGCTGGTATGATTGAGAGCGATCAACCACGTTGATTCAACGTCTCTAAAGTACCTCAAGAACAGTATCACACCAGCAAACGACAGTCCCGAGAGGATTCCCAATAACGTTGCGGGCAGCGAACCATATTGTAATTCCATAGCCAAGATCAAGCCGACACCGGTCAGACAGCAGACGAACATGCCAGCATCGGCAGACTCGAATTTCTCTTTCAAGACTCCGACGCCAAAGATCAACACCCACACTGGACTGAGATTCTGCAACCAAGTCGCGTTGGCTGCTGGGCCATATACCATCGCGCTGAGAAACGACCAGGTCATGGTGGAAAAACACAGCATCATGGGAAGCATCGTCCATCGCCACTGCGGTTTCCTGATCAGCGGCAATAAGATCAACAGAGCAAAGAAGCTTCGCCAAAATGCGAATAGAAAACCCTTGGATTCTTGTGGCCAACCGTCGAACCATGGTGCCTTGACGAACAATCCGCTGGAACTCCATAAAACTCCGGCAAGTGCCACAAGTACTCGCCCACGCCATACTTCCACGGTTTTGGTCGTCATGTTGAGAGCCCAGTCAATACAACAGCAATCTTCATGCTCACTGCTCCATGTTGGGCTGATGCTGAATGAGAATCGTGACTACTCCGATTTATGCTGTGCTCCTCGATCTCGTTTAAGCTCGTCTACCACAGGATCATGAGGATCACTGGAGTTGGTTACGGAGAATTTGATAGGAGTAAACTTAATGTGCTTGAGGGACGCACCTGGGTTGTAGAATTCCATTTGTCCATAGCGAAACGCACGCATGGGGACATGTGTGTGACCAAAGAATACTTTCTGAGGCAATGCCTCGTCGCGCGGACAAGTGCGCACGATGGCTTGATAAAGTTGCCGGCAAGTGTTGCGTGGAATATGACGCAGTTTGGGAATAAACTTGTGCAATCGCATCGCAACGGCAACGTCGTAGGCGCGGTGATGAGCGAGACTCTTCGTTTCCTCTCCGTGGAATTTGCGACGGTAGGTCGCCAATCCGTGAGGACGTTTTTGGGCATCGAGGATATCGCCATGCAGAAAAAAACAATCGCCGATTTTCATTTGTTCTGGCAGCCAGATTAGGTTTTCTTGGTGGGCAGTTAAACTATCGAGCGCCGTAACCAACTCAGGATGTGAGTCGTGATTTCCGAGCAGGTAAACGATTTGTGCATGCGCGTGCTTGTGGCTGAACGATAGTAACCAATCAGTTGCGGCTTCGATCGTGCGGTGTAGACTCCCCAAGCTTGTCCAACGGAGATCGAAAATATCGCCACCTAAAACCAGCAATTCGCTAGTTTGGCAAACCGCGTGTAAAGCTTGTTCGTTGTTGGCAAACGCACTGCGCGGACTAAATAGATGTAGATCCGAAAAGAAACAACCAGAAATCGCCTGACGGTTACACAGTTCACTGACCAATCGTGCCTGCCTTGCCGCAGCCTCCTTGCAGGGAAGGGGATTCTGAAAACCAGTATGCATTTCAAGTGGATCGCATCGATTGTACTGCGGTTACCCGCTCATAATTCGCCGTTAACCTTTGAACTGGCATGATAACTTAAGATATCGGCACTGTCTGTAGCTGAGATAAAATGCGAGATCTGGTTTAGCACAGCAATGGTTTTGCAGACAATTATTCCCCCGGCGTTCAAGTGATTGCTTTATGCACCACAGGTTTGCGACGGCTGTCCAATTAGGTTGTCGACACCCTCGGTTTGCTGTCAGCGTTAGCGGAAGATAATCTGCTCTTGTGCAAGATAGTCACAAATGAAGTAGTGGCTATTGAATGTCATTGTGGCAACGGGTATCCTCGAAGCGTTGGCGGTGACTCGCGCCAGTGCTTTGTACCGGGTTCCCACGCAATTCGGTTTGTGAGCCAAGGGGATAAATGTCCTCGAGTGCATCGGGTATTCATTGTTCAACGACCTCATCATTCGGACGGTCGGTAGGCGTGGGCCGCCGATAATCCGTACGAGGACGTTTAATAATGACACAGCACAAGCACTTAAAGCAATTGATTCGTGAGCGGATGCACAAAACCGGCGAGCGTTACGTAGCCGCCCGTCGATCCGTTCTCCAAACCACCCCGAACAGCGACTTGCCACATCGCCCAGGTTGTAATCCCGGCGCGACGGCGTTGCGTATACTTTTGGCGAATGCAGGTATCCATCTCTCAGAAGCCATGGTCTTTGGGATTGCTGGCGGAGTTGGCATCGGGGTCTTCACTTTTTGCTATGAGAAAGAGGATTTCGCTTCCTTTTTCATCGCTGGCCGACACTGCTGGCACGATCATTTGGTGTATTTACAACGAGCTGCGGAACGGTTTGGTACAACAAACATTGTCAAAGAGGCGAGTTCAGCAAAAGCTGCTGAGAAAGCGCTCCGCGAGATGCTCGACGCGCATGGCACCTGTGTTGCATGGGTAGATCTCGGGGCGCTGACGTATCGCGGGTTACCTCCCAGCCCCATGACTGCTGGCTATCACCTGCTCACCGTTTATAACGCCTCAGCCACTTCGGCAACGATTGGCGATCTGACCGACGATCCGATTGAGGTGGCCATGGCCGATCTGACAGTTGCCCGTGGCCGCATCAAGAAGGACAAGTATCGTTTGTTGGCGCTGGAGGCCAACCGGTCAGGTTGTGACATCCAAGCGGCAGTGACCTCCGGATTAAGAGCTTGTCGAGATGGGCTGGATGGTAGTGACGGGCCAACAAATGCTCGGCAGAATTTCAGTCTGAATGCACTCCCAGTGTGGGCAAACCGCTTGACCGCTCATGGGAAAGATAGTTGGGAAAAAGTTTTTCCGAGCGGCAGACGCTTGTTCACGGGCTTAACATCGTTGTGCCAATATATTGAGTACTATGGTGCGGGCGGAGGCCTGGCACGACCTTTGATGTCCGATTTTCTTGATGAGGCTGGCAAGCAACTAAATAATAGCCAGCTGGCTGAGTTAGCTGCTAAGTACCGTAACATCGCCGAGAACTGGAGTCAGCTTGCGGACCTTGCCTTACCCGACAACGTCGCGATACTCGGGGAATGCAAGCGGTTATTCGAGCAATACGCTGAACTCTGCCATTCACA
>CAZVBC010000330.1:0-8382 GCA_964625155.1 uncultured Pirellulaceae bacterium | reverse complement strand
CCCGCCGGGCCACACGATACGTGTAACCCTCCCCTGTACCCCACCGTAGCCTACACCTGGTCTTGGCCCGTCGAAATGAAGCTGATTGTAGAGAGCGGTTTGCTCCATGAATGCCAAAATTAACACTTGCCAGCCTGAGCGTGGATTAGCGTCTCGATGCCCCGCTGCTCCGATGGGAAATGCTTTATGGACATCGTGATAGTTGTGCAAGCCTAAGCCAAATTGCTTCAAATTGTTACTACACTGCATACGCCGCGCTGCTTCACGGGCTGCTTGGACCGCAGGGAGTAACAAACCTACCAGCACCCCAATAATCGCAATGACTACAAGTAACTCCACCAGCGTGAAAGCTGCCGTAGAGCGAATAAGTTCTTGCCGTCGTATGGACATAAATCGATTCCTTTGACGAAAGTACATGCGATAGGGAACTCGCCAATGTTTACCCGAAAATGACAATCAAGAATTTTAGGCCAAGGCGTTGCAAAACAATCAATTACCGAAGATCGGGTAACCCGGTCCTGAGCCCGTGAAGGCGAACTCACGCCCTTCGCGGCCTCTGGGCGAACCACACCATCCATCTCAATTCGGCCACTCATTGTTATGCAGCAACAAATGGGAAATAGCGTTCACTTGCCGTATTGTTGCGCGGAATAGCGTCGATTGCAACGTAATAATCTGTAAGCCGGGCAAGTTGTCATTTACCAGCCAGTCAAATTCCTCGCTTTCCTTCCGCCTGGTATACATGCCGAATGCCTGACAAACTTGTGATATTCGAGCTAATATAGTATAAAATTCAACCGCTTTGGACGGATCGCGATGATCCGGCTGCGACATACCGCTCATGTATATCGCAAGCTCTCGCTTTGCATCCGCTTAGCGAGATCAACTGCGCCGGTCGAGGTTAAGTTCGTGCGATCGGCAAAAACAGATGGCAATGTTGGTTCCAATTACCCCAGATGAATCCCCGGTTTTTAGTATCCGTGAAAATGCGCTAAATTTGAACTTTGGAGGGAGTGATGTTGCGAGTAAACGCTGCTAGGACGCACAGGTATTGCGATGGGCTTAGTCGACGAAGCTTTGTCCAGCTTGGGGTCGCCGGCATGGCTAGCCTCGGACTTGCGGATGTCTTGCGTGCTTCGTCGTCCACAAACCCAACTAAACGAGCTCACGGCGCAATCCTAATCTGGTTGGATGGTGGTCCAAGTCACATGGATCTCTACGATTTGAAGCCGGAGGCTCCGGCAGAGTATCGAGGGATTTGGCGACCGATACGAACCAATGTCTCTGGCATTGAGATCAGTGAGTTATTTCCATTGCAAGCCAAAGTGGCCGACAAGTTTTCGATTGTTCGCTCTTTGTACCATGGTACCGGTGATCATTTTGCAGGTGGGCACCGCATGTTGACCACTAAGGACATGGGAGTCAGCGGTGCCAATACGGCTGGTAAATTTCCGTCGATTGGATCGATCATCGCCCGTCAATTGGGTCCGCGCGATCGATCCATGCCTGCGTATGCGAGCGTACCGACGGCCAGCAGTATTGGATTGAGCCCAGGGTACTTTGCCGGTAACATGCTCGGGGCTCAATTCGATCCTTTTCAGACAGGGGGAGACCCCAACAACAAAGACTTCAAAGTGCAGAATCTCAATCTGCCAACTGGCATGACGGTTGACCGGCTGAGCGATCGTCGTTCCTTATTGTCAGATTTGGACCAAGTCGCGCGCGAGGTTGACGCGCGTGTTACGGCCAAAGCGATGGACAAATTCGACGAGGATGCATTCCAATTTGTGACGGGCAAGCGAGCGCGTGAAGCTTTTGATCTCAGTTCTGAAGATGAAAAACTGCGTGATCGATACGGGCGTCAATCTTGGGGCCAGAGTACGTTGCTGGCTCGCCGCTTGGTTGAAGCTGGAGCTCGTTTTGTCACCGTTCATTTTGGCGGTTGGGATCATCATTGGGATCTCAAAGCGGGTATGGAAAATTACCTCCCGCGCGTCGACAGTGCCGTTGCGACATTGTTTGAAGACCTCGATCAACGTGGCCTGCTAGATACTACGCTGGTAATTTTGTGTGGCGAATTCAGCCGAACTCCTCGCATGAACGATGGTGGTAACGGCGGTGCACCGATGAGCATGGGGACACCGGGTCGCGACCACTGGGGCGCATCAATGTTTTGCTTACTTGGAGGTGGTGGTGTGCGAGGAGGTACCATCGTGGGTGCAACGGATGCTAAAGGAACCGCTCCAATCAATCGCGCCGTGCGTCCCGAACATATCCACGCAACCCTCTACCATTGCTTAGGCATCGACCCGCGACTACAAATCCTTGATCACCAAGGTCGTCCCACGTCCGTGCTTGATGACCCAACCCCAATTCACGAACTGCTGTGATGTTGTCCGTGGAACGGCATAATCGAGGTGCTCAGAGCGAACTCTGGTCAGCGAATTCAGTTTGACTCGCTGGCTATGGTCTGCGTGAATAGGTTAAAACCCAAGCCAGTCAATCCTACCGTACACCAAGCTGAAAACATGTTTCGATATTTGCTGTTCGTCCTGTTGTGTATTGGAATCACGCAAAGTAGTCCCGCCGCTGACGTATTGGAGATCGGTGCTGCTGAAGTTGAGATCACGCCGCCCAACGGCTTTCCGATGGCTGGCTATTATCACGAACGGCTCGCAACGGGGACCATTGACCCGTTGAAAGCAAAAGCAATCGCGTTTCGGCAGGGGGAGCTTCAAGCTGTCTTGGTAGTCAACGACTTGACGGGCATTTCGGTCGATCTGACAACTGCTGTTCGCCAGCGGGCTTCAAAGCAGACGGGTATCCCGACCAGCAACATTATCTTATCAGCGACACATTCCCACACCGCCCCGGAATATTATCTGAGTGTTTTCCAGTTATTGCAGGGTGGGACCGCTGGCCAGGAACATCCCGAGCGACTGAGATACGCTGAACAGTTAATTGAAAATATTTCAGCCGCAATTGTGGCCGCACACAAATCACTCGCGCCTGCAGTGGTTCAAGCTGGTTCGACGGTTCAGGAAGAACCCGTCTCGTTTAATCGCCGCTTCGTAATGCGGGACGGAAGTGTAAAAACTTGGATGAATTACGAGAACAAGGATGTTGTGCGAGCGGCTGGGCCAATCGATCCGGAAATCGGCTTAATTGCATTCAAGCATGTTGACGCAAAACAGCCTTTGGCAATGTTATCAAATTTCGCCCTTCATTTAGACACAGTTGGCGGAATGCGCTGGAGTGCAGATTACCCGTACTACGTCGAACAAGAACTGCGCAGCGAACTGGGTAAAGGACTGGTTTCCGTCTTTGGTACTGGTTGTTGTGGCGATATTAACCATGCGGACCCTCAACGTCGAGAGCGTAACAAGACAGACTTTATTGGCGGTTCGCTTGGGAAATCGATTCGCCGCGTTGCCCAATCGTTGCCTGCAGTAACAAATTCACGTTTGACCTTTCATTCGAAAACGATTTCTTTGCCATTGCAAGAATTCTCAGACGAGCAAATCGCTCGCGCGGCCGGTACGCTCAAAGCGGTTAAGAGTGGTACGAAGGTAGATTTTTTTGAACAAGTGACGGCGTACAAAATCGCTATGGTGGAAATGTTACGCAACAAGCAACCGCGCACCGACCTTAAGGGGCTGATCAATTGGGGCATCTCGCGCCAGTGGTCGGGCATTGGTCACCAATTACCTGTGGAAGTCCAAACGATCACGATTGGAGACGACGTTGGCATCGTATGTTTGCCAGGGGAGGTGTTCGTCGATTTAGGATTAGCCATCAAGAGGGCATCGCCTTACCGCACGACGCTGGTCATCGAGTTGTGTACTAGCGTTGAGACAATTTACATCCCTACACGCGCAGCATGTGCGGGTGGCAGCTATGAAGTGACGAACTCGACCGTTCAACCTGGCTCTGGTGAAATGTTGGTCGAGGCTGCGATTGAATTACTGCGTCAATCGCGATCCAGTCGATCGTAATTGAGCAGTTCTTCTTGAGCCGACGATTTCTCCGCAGACGCTATCCAGCTCGCCGAGCTTCGAGAGTTCGTCGCTGTTGGATCGATTGATGCAGAGCCGGTTCGTCCTTACCGTCGCCGTCAAAATCCCCCACAACAATCGTCCCTTCCTCTTGGTCGATCATGAATACTTGATCGGTGGCGTCAATGCGACCGTTATGATTGGAATCAACGATCACATGATTTCCACGAAGGATCGCAGTATCATCGATACCATTACCATCGAAGTCACCCACTAACGGCAAATCGCCAGCCTGACCAAATTCGATTTGCAAGTCCTGGCTGGTGTTCAATATGCCATCGCCGTCTACATCCAACGTCCATTTTCCGTCTTGGAATACGCCAATGGACGAGATGCCATCCCCGTTAAAATCGCCGGCAATGGCGATGTCCTTGCTGGCGCCAAAGCGAAATACGTGATCGATCAAATCTGCGCGAGCGGTTGCGAGATTCGACCGCTTCATGAGCCGGGGTTCTTCGGGCGCTTCATCGGCGTTGGGTGGTAGATTCTTGGGCTTTACTCGTCGGCGATTTTCAGGGTCAGGAAGTCCTACTTCAGCCCCCAATGCTCGCTCATCTCCGACCCACTTTCTGCCAAAGACTCCCACATCATCCTTGCCGTCACCGTCCCAGTCGCCTGCCACGGGTTGATCGCCTCGATAGCCAAGTTTGAGCCAGATATCCTCTTGGTCCCAGACTCCGTTTCCATTCTGATCGATGAACCATTCTCCATCGACAAACAATGCTAATTCGTCCAATCCGTCGCCGTTAAAATCGCCTGTTACAGGCTTGGACCCCGGCACATCGAAGACTGAGCGATTGGCGGATAGGTTAGAGATTGGTAGTGTACTAACGATGCGCCATGAACTGGTTCGCATTCCTCGCACCGTCCACGCGCGAACATTCAACAACTCGGCTTTGCGAGCAACTTCTGCATCACGAACTGGCTGACCAGCTCGACGGCCTCTTGGGAACCCACCGTTGATTACGCTCAAGTGCCAGGTGGGAGGCGTCTCAAGACTTGCTCCAACCACAATTGGCAAGGGAGACCAAGGCAGTGGAACCGCAGTGATGGGCGGCAATTTGGCAAACACTGGAGGAGTCACGCTGATTTTAGGCGGTTCAGGAGGAGTCCCCGGCGGCAGAGGCGGCACTTGCGGTGGCCGATTCTGAGGTCGAGTCAAAATCTCGCTAAAGTTGTTTTCCATCGAATGCTGACCAGCTTCGAGTGACACCAACAATATCGCATCAAAACCCGGATTAGTGTCATCCGATGCAGTCAAGCTCAACATCAATAGCTGAAACTGAGGTGAGGTCTCGGTCTGATTCCGATTGACGCTGAATCCTCCAGTAGTACCGGGAGTATCCAGACCGTCGAAGTATCTTACAGGATGAAACTGATAAACATGATAAGCACCTGGTCGTAGTCCGCTAAACTCATAGTAGCCGCTCGAATCGGTAACCACTTCGATAAATTGTCCAGCGTAATAACCTGGCAGCGCACGATCGGCCTCCAGTGGCAAACCGTTCACCGTGCGCAATTGGACGCGCACATTTGAAATTGGGCGATCATCCGCAGTTCGTAGACCATCGCGCAACGCTTGGAGATTCTCTGGTGCAAGCCCATCCTCGGAACTGATAGCTGGACCGTCTTGGAAAACAAAGCCCGACAGTCTTGCGGGTGGCACCTCGCAGAAATTCGCTTCGTTAACCTGCGTCCCCGATTCGAGATCAATCGAGTGAATTAGATCGTCGATCGATGCGTTGCCATTGCCCGCCGGCGCAACTTGGCCACCGTGAAAATATCCATCCGGCTGCAACTCTCTTACGGAGTATTTACCCGGCGGCAGATTCTCAAAGTGGTACCTCCCGTCGTTGTCGGTCAGCGTCGATGCAATGAGGTCTCCGTCAGCGTTCAGCAATTCGATAACAACACCTGCCAAAGGTGATTCGTCCGGGTCGCGTACACAATCAAAATCGGTGTCGACAAATACTTGCCCAGAGATAGACGATGGTGCGACTTCGCAAAAGTTGTATTCGGTCAGAACCTCGCCAGCTCCAATAGATATTGCAGAAATGACATCTTGGAAGGAATCGTCACCTCCTCCGCTTCCTGCTCGCTGACCACCCTGCATAAAGCCATTAGGCTGCTGTTCTTCGACGGTATACTGTCCTGGCCGCAATCCGTGAAATCGATAAAATCCCATGCTATCGGTTTGTGTCTGAGAGACGACCTTACCCTGTTCGTCAAACAAAGTAACGGTCACACCCGCAATCGATTGCTCGCCGGTGTCGTACAGACAATCTTGGTCTCGGTCTACAAAAACGTAACCCGAAAGTTCGCTGGGCTCCAATTCACAGAAGTTATAGTCCACCAGAATCTGACCGGCGCTCACGGGGATCTGCGAAATCTGATCTGCGACTGAATCGTTTCCACCGGACGAACCGGCGATTTGGCCACCGTGGAAATAATCATTGGGTTGAACTTCTTGAACTGTATAATTGCCCGGCGCAAGATTCGCAAAGTGATAGTAACCGTTTACATCAGTGAAAGTTGTTTGTACAACGGTGCCTGAACTGTCCAGCAACGTGATCTGGACATTCCCTATGGGCGTTTCGCCCGAGTCGAATTCACAATCAGCATCGCGATCGGCAAATACATAGCCAGATAGTTCTGCTGGTTCGATTTCGCAAAAGTTGTAGTCTACTAATACTTGACCAGCGCCGATTGGGATAAACGATATCTCGTCGATTAACGTGTCGTCGCCGCCAGCCGAACCCGCTGTTTGCCCGCCGTGCAGATAGCCTGCTGGCTGTGTTTCCCGAAGCGTGTAAATGCCTGGGCGCAAGTTGGTAAAGCGGTAGGCGCCGGACGCATCCGTGACAGTTTGTTCGACAATTACTCCGGACTCATCGAGTAGCGAGATGGTAATACCACTGAGGTGAACTTCGCCAGAATCCCAGAGGCAATCGGCATCGCGGTCGACAAACACGATGCCAGAGATTTCGGCTGGTGGAACTTCGCAAAAATCGTAATTCACCAATTCATCGCCAGGTGCGAGGGAAATACTGCGAATAAGATCGGGCTGAGACGCATCACCACCGCCGCTGCCTGCAACCTGGCCACCTTGAAAATAGCCGCTCGGTTGTAGTTCGCGTACCGAATACCTTCCAGGCAATAGGTTGTCGAAGCGATATTTGCCATCGCTGTCAGTCGATGTCGATTGCAAAATCCTACCTTGCTCGTCGAGCAACTCAACGATGACGCCTGAAAGCGGGCGATCGTTGGGCGCATCGAGTAGGCAATCATCATCCGTGTCCGCAAACACTTGGCCAGAGATACTGCCCGGCAAGATCTCGCCAAAATTGTATTCAACGCCAGAGTCGTTGCCGTCCAACCGAACATTGGTGATCACTTCGTTGCTGGCAGTTCCTCGGGTCTGCGATCCAACACGACCGGCAGTATCGCGACCATCGAGATAACCCACAGGTTGGATCAACTCTGTAACTGTGTACGTACCCGGTGACAGGTTATCAAACCGATAAAACCCCTGATTGTTGGTAGCCACAGTCAACGTAGGCTGTGGAGCGAGCGAGTTGTTTGCTGTGAGCTGTACAGTTATTCCCGCTAACCCGCCTTCGCCACTGTCACGAATTCCATTGTTGTTGTCGTCTGCAAATACATAACCGCTGAGTGAAGCGGGCTGGGCTTCAGCAAAATTCAGTTGCGTTGCGTGTTGGTCACCCAGTGGAATGTTTATTTCAGTCAACCAATCGGGATTGCCGGCAATTTTTTGGCCAACGATGGAATTATCATTCAACACGCCCAGCGTGACTCCGACGCTGAAGTAGCCGTCGGGTTGAGTTTGACGAATTTGATAACTTCCAGGCTGTAGTCCCAATTCGGTACCGAAGTTGTATCGTCCCTGAGCATCTGTGACGGCAGTCCGGCCAGTCGTGACATAGCTTGCTCCGGATTTTGCAAATAACTCCAACCGAACACCCGACAAACGTTGTTCCGCCTGCTGGAGCGTGAGGTCGAGGTTGTTGTCAACGTAAACGATCCCGGCAAGTGAAATTGGTTTCGGTACCTGCTGGACTTGTGCTGCTGTACCAGCCGACCGATCACGTTTCCCTTCAAAATTGTCAGCGGGCAGTTGCAACCCCGAAGGCTCCACGATCGGATCGTAACGATTTAGAAAAGTGTTTTGCGCACTAGCGTTTTCATAGTGAGGTGCGCTGAATTCGGCGCGGAACAGCGATCCCTGAAATTCAACGCCTGACGTAATAGGATCAAAGCCGGAATTCAGAATATCAAGATCGGTTTCGCTGGGGTTATAGGCTTGAGC
>CAZVBC010000329.1:0-8432 GCA_964625155.1 uncultured Pirellulaceae bacterium | reverse complement strand
CTTCACCCGGCCAGGGATAGACATAGATCAAGGCAAAATCATACAACGACACATCGTGTTGTTCATATGCCGGAGCGATTTCATGAGTCAAACTGATCAATGGGTCTTCGTCATCAGCCAATCGGCGTGCACCACGCGGCAAGAAATTTCCCTGCCATATTTCCGCTTGCAGGTTACATTTTGACAGCAGTATTCTCGCTTGCTGACAAAGAAACTCTTCGGCTTCGATCCCAATAGCTTCCATACCGAGAATCGCTGCCATTCCGGTCACGACACCAAACCCACATCCCCATTCACAAAAAAGTTTGCCATCGGGCAGGGCTCGATTTATACAGATGGCTAGCGCCTGGGCGACGTACTCAAAATCGCATTCGATATACTGAGGCAATGGCTTGGCGGAGAATTGGTCCCAATACTGTTCAAGACGATTACGAGCTGCCGCGATCCAAGCCTGCAGTTCGTCCGTCAAGACTGCCAAGTCCGGATCGATTTCTACTTCCTTTAGCGCCATGCCACCCAAAGTCGATATCTTAAAAGTCGATGTCTTAAATGAGGAATTGCGAACTTGCCAACAGGCGACCCACAACTCGCATGGTAACTGGCATTATTCCAAACGAGAACCTCAAATCTCCATGTGGAGAGGTGTTTCCATGGAATTCAATCGACAAATAATTGGGGCAGTCCTCCAATTGCAAATCTATCTGGTCTTGATTGGATTTGTAGGCTGTACCAACCCTGATGCGAATGCCCTCGCGCACTTGTCACAAGTGGGAAAAGTCAGTGGTAACCGCCTCGGTGGTTACCACGTCGATCTGCGGTATACCGATTTGACTGTCCAGTTGATTCGCGAAGCAACTACACTGGCAAACGTCAAGACATTGCGTCTGGACGACACTCCGGTCGTCGACGCATCGTTGGTTGGGCTAGCCAAATGTAGTCGATTGTGTGAACTGGGGCTGGGCCAAACTTCAATTTCGGACACCGGTCTTGCTAATATCATCGAATGTAGATCGCTGCTTGATCTGCACTTGGACTCTACCGTCATCACAGACAGCGGTGTGGCATTGTTATCCAAGCTACCGTCGCTTGAACGTCTCTCCTTATCGGATACGCATGTCACCGACGTGGGACTCGAACATCTAACGGAGCTCACGCGATTGAAAGAGTTGACATTAAATGGTACTCCGATATCGGATGGCGTCTTTACGTTCCTAGGCCAAATGAAACAACTGGAAGTGCTCAACGTGTGCAGTACACAAATCCAGGGAACGCAGTTGGCATCACTTGTAGAGTTGTCGTCACTGAAAGTACTCAGCCTGAGAGACACACTGGTGGCCGACTCCACAGCCGCCGCGTTGGCACAATTGCCCAGTCTTGAAGAAATCGATTTGGCATTCACCAGCTTGGGCGACACCGGGCTGGCAGCACTCAGTCGATGCCGAAATTTGAAAAAGTTGCATTTGCATGCAACAGCCATCACAGATCAAGGGCTAGTGCATCTACCAAACTTCGCCCAATTGTCCTGGATCAGTCTTGGCCAAACTCGTGCGACCCACAACGGAATTGAGCGGCTGAAACGCTCCATGCGAGGGCTCACCGTAGAACATTAGAGACTCAGCTTCATACAATCGCGCTGCGATGGCTTGCGCAAGCTCGATCGCAATTTGTATGACCTTAGTAATAACTAATTGGACATTGCCAATGTCGATGATCGTTTTGGATCGACAAAGTCATTGCGACGAAATCGTTAACCGCATGCGCTGTCCAACTAAACAATAGACTTCAACAACGTTTGGCTAGTCCGAGATCGCTTTACGATCCTTGCGTTTTAATAATTTGATAGGCACGAAACCACCGCAGTGTTTCTGGGTTAACACGTGAATAATCAGGTACTTCTCAAGCCTGAATTTCGAGCCTTCGGAGTTGCAAAGATATTGATCTTTCGTAACTCCATTTCAATCAATACGCATGATTATGGTCGAAGTAGGACTTCGCAGGTTTATTGGCAACACAGTTCAGTTTGGTCGAGCAATCGTCTCGCCCCTGGACACCGCAACACATTATGGGCAAGGGAGTGGATGGAAGTGTATCGATGCGCCGAGACGTGAGATTGTAGATAGTATCAGCCCGCACTTGCGTACCGGTAAAAGAGTTGTGGAGTGGGTGTGTATCCTACTATTAAGTTTGTGGGTAATGTTTGACTGCCATGCAGCCAGCGGTAATGGAAACCAGTTGCCGGTGGAGCATGCATTGAGCTTTGACGACGATATCTTGCCCCTATTTCGTTTGCGCTGCGTCAGATGTCATGGCCCCGCCAGGCAAGAGGGAAAACTCGACTTGAGCACGGCTCGTGGAGTCGCTCTCGGGGGCATAAGCGGCGACGCAATTCGAGTTGGTAATGCCCAGAGCAGTGAAATCTTCAGGCGCATCGCAGACAACGACATGCCGCCAGAAGCTCCACTCTCACGGGCCGAGCGCTTGCAGGTGGAACACTGGATAGAAACTGGCGCTGTTGGGTTACCTTCTGAGGAAGCTGAAACTTCAGCAACTACACACTGGTCCTTTAGGTCATTGCAACCAACCCCGGTTCCACACTGGCCAGAAACGTCGCGCGGCGGGACGGATATCGATCGTTTTTTGTCAGCGAAACTCCAAACGCGAGGCTTGCAATTGGGACTCGAGGCCGACCGATCGACGCTGATACGCAGAGTCAGCTTTGGTGTAACTGGTTTGCCACCCACACCGGCTCAAATGGCAGCTTTCTTGACCGATTCTGGCGAGGGAGCCTATAGTCGCATGGTGGAGCGATATCTCGCATCACAGCATTATGGTGAACGCTGGGGAAAATACTGGTTGGACGTCGCCGGTTACGCAGACTCCGAAGGTTATTTCGACGCTGATAGCGTGCGCCCGCTGGCATACCGTTATCGCGATTATGTTATTCGCTCGATCAACCAAGATAAACCGTTCGATCAATTCATCCGTGAGCAAATAGCAGGTGATGAATTGGCCAAGTACGACCCATCGGGTAACCCCGCTCCACAATCACGAGAACTGCTCGAAGCTACACATTTTTTGCGAAATGCAGAAGATGGCACCGAAGCGAGCAACGGCGATCCCAACATGGCGCTACGAGATCGGCAGGCTGTGCTGGATGCGACCATTGAGATTCTGGGATCAGTGTTATTCGGCATTACATTCCAATGCGCGAAATGCCACGATCACAAGTTCGAGCCGGTAACACAACGAGATTACTACAGCTTGCAGGCCATATTGGCTCCCGCCTTCAATCTCAGGAACTGGATTGTACCTTCAGCACGCTATGTCTATGCCGCGACGAACGAAGAGCATGCCGAGTTTATGAAAGCGTTCAAGCGAGGACAAGTCACAGAAGCGGACCGTCCAGGAAAAATCGCCGCAGTACGAGACGTGTCTCCTGTCCCTCCCGAAGTATTTGTTTTGCTGGGAGGGGACATAAATTCAGCCGGAGAAAAAGTAGGTCCCATGGGACCGGCCATGCTGACCGATAACGACTTTGCGAATCGATCAGACGTTGGATATTCCGGTTCCACGGGCTACCGACTGGCATTTGCCACTTGGTTGACTCGCCCGAATAGTCGGCCGGCCGCATTGCTGGCTAGACTACATGTCAATCGAATTTGGCAGCATCATTTTGGAACGGGATTGGTGGCCAGCGCCGACAATTTCGGTTTCAGCGGTGATCGCCCCACACATCCCGAATTGCTCGAATGGCTCGCAAACCAATTCGTGGATTCAGGCTGGAGTTCGAAAGCCATACATCGGTTGATACTAAACTCAGCGGCATATCGCCAGTCGAGCCGGCTGGATACCCGTGCATTCCACATCGATCCTGAAAACCGACTGTTATGGCGCATGCCGGTTCGTCGATTAGACGCCGAACAAATCTATGACGCTTTGAATTTGATCAGTGGACAGCTCGACTTGCAAATGGGAGGGCCAGCGGTCGCGACCGTTCGTGACGGAGATGGTGAGGTTGTAGCAATGAAAGTAAATGGACAAGGGGCAAGGCGAGCCGTTTATATCCAGCAACGACGATCGCTTGTGCCTACGATCATGCAGTTGTTTGATGCTCCGTCGATGGTGACCAATTGCGTCAAACGAGTCGAGTCAACAATTCCGCTGCAATCGCTGGCGATGCTGAATTCTCAATTTGCCATGGCACGTGCTGAACTCTTCGCCAAAAGTGTTGCACTGGAGGCGGGCGAGGCGAACGACCAACGCGTGATCCGCGCCTTTCAAATCACCTTGGCCCGCCAGCCTGCTGGTGAAGAACTACGTGCATCACTGCAGTTTATTCGAGAGCAAACTCGCATTTACTCGGATTCCAGTCCCGTACCTCAACGACGAGCTTGGACCGATTTTTGTCACTCATTATTAGCCAGCAACGCATTCTTGTATGTCGATTAAACGCAGCTCTTGCAGTTCTACTGCGCCTCACATTCGCAGAACGTTTCTC
Source organism: uncultured Pirellulaceae bacterium (assembly GCA_964625155.1). Taxonomy (GTDB): domain Bacteria; phylum Planctomycetota; class Planctomycetia; order Pirellulales; family Pirellulaceae; genus Aureliella. The sequence goes on along the minus strand of CAZVBC010000329.1, from coordinate 3,934 downwards.
AATCGTGCTTTAGGTGGTGTCGGTCTGATCGCGCTCAGGCAACTGCTTCAATCGCAAATTCGTCCCTTAGTAGCAGAAGGTCACGAAAGTTCGTCAGCCCCGCATTCCGCGAAGGCGCGTTCTGTCATTTGTTTATTCCAGCACGGTGGTCCCAGCCAGATTGATTTATTTGATCCCAAACCCACGCTGACCAAGTTACATGGCCTCCCCTATCCCCATGCGAAACTGGTGATTCCCGCTCCCAGTGAAAGTGGAAACCTCTTAGCGTCACCTTTCAAATTTCATCCTTATGGGCAAAGCGGCATCGAGATTTCCGAGTTGCTGCCGAATTTGGCGCGCATGGTGGATCGTATCACGTTAGTGCGTTCGATGGTAACCGATTCAATCGATCATGAATCGGCGCTGCGCTGCTTCCATACTGGTCGCCTCGAAGCTGGCTTTCCAACTTGGGGCGCTTGGATTGCCTACGCGATTGGATCGGAATGCGAGAATCTGCCAGCCCATGTTGTGTTAGCTGATACAAATGGGCTCCCCATCGACGGTATCCGAAATTGGAGTTCGGGGTGGCTGCCAGCCATCCACCAGGGAACGGCGTTCCGCATCGCTAGTGATGCGCCTACAGAGTCGACAGTACTTAATCTGCAAACTCCAGCACATGTACCTGAAACTGCACGGCGAGCTCAATTGGCCTTTCTTGAGCGATTGAACAAACATCATTTAGCGGCACATCCGGAAAACGACGATCTTTCTGCTCGCATAGCCAACTTCGAAATGGCGGCCAAAATGCAGGTTTCCGTTCCTGATTTTCTCGATATCAGCCAAGAATCATCAGCCACATTTAGAATGTATGGATTGGATAATCCAGACACACGAGATTATGGAATGCGGTGCTTATTGGCTCGTCGTTTGGTGGAAAAAGGCGTGCGATTCGTTCAAGTGTTCATGTCGGGCCAACCCTGGGACACGCATTCCGATAACGCTAATGGCCTACGAAGCTTGTGTAAACTATGCGACCAACCTTGCGCTGCGTTATTACAAGACCTTGAACAGCGAGGGCTATTGGATTCGACCGTCGTATTATGGGGCGGTGAATTCGGTCGATTACCAATTGCCCAAGGAACCGATGGTCGCGACCACAACCCACATGGATTTTCGATTTGGGCCGCCGGTGGCGGTTTCAAAACTGGGTATGTACATGGAACCACTGATGAGTTTGGATATCGCGCTGCACGCGATCCGGTCACAGTTCATGACCTGCACGCAACTCTGCTGCACACACTTGGGCTCGATCACCAAGCGTTGACCCATATTCGATCTGGAGTCCCAACCAGCCTGACCAACTCCAGCGTTACGGGAGCCCGAGTCGTGTATGAACTACTTAGCGCGAGTCGTTCTCAGAGTTGATCGCACTCAACCAACAGAATTGTATTCAGCTTCTACTAATCTCTCGCTTTGCACCAATTGCAGAGAACAAACTTGCTCGCGATAATGCGGGGTTTACCTTTTGTAAGCTTGGTTGCACTTTTTGGTAACACCTTATGCTGAGCCTCCTGGGAATTGGCGCGGTGGAGACCTTCGGCCTCCCGAACTCCAAACCTCTAGAACGGACTGAGCACAAGGTAATTTCGAATTGGCGCCAGCATTTAACGACTCGATATTCTGGCAATTGATCTGGCCCAAACAATATGGACGACAAACTGGCCTATTCAGGCATTACCTTTGATGATGTTCTGCTGGAACCGCGATACAGCGAAGCCATGCCGGCCGAAGTGGACGTCTCAACGACACTGACAGGGAATATTCGTCTGCAGGTTCCTTTCTTGTCCAGCCCAATGGATACCGTCACCGAAAGCGACATGGCGATTGCCTTGGCAAAAGTGGGTGGTTTGGGTGTTATACACAAAAACATGTCCATTGAGGCTCAGATTGAAGAAGTCACGAAGGTTAAACGAAGCGCTAATGGCATCATTCCGGATCCGGTCACGTTGCAGCCTGCAGATCCGGCTGCTAAAGCACGCGATTTGATGGACCAACAAAACGTATCCGGCATCCCAATTACCGACGCTTCAGGCAAGTTAGTGGGGATTATCACGCGTCGTGACTTAAAATTTCTTGAAAGCGGAGCCAAGCCGATCGGAGAGGTTATGACCCGCGAAAACCTAGTCACAGCGACTGGGACTGTAACGCTTGCAGAAGCTGAGAAGATTTTAACGGCTAAAAAGGTAGAGAAACTGTTGCTGGTTGACGATCAATACAAACTGACAGGTTTGATAACGATCAAAGACATCGACATGATGAAACGCTACCCCAATGCTTGCAAAGATGCAGGTGGGCGATTACGTGTCGGTGCGGCTGTGGGAGTCTTCGATTACCAACGTGCTGAGCAGTTGATTGCTCGCGGTGTGGATGTGTTGATAGTCGATTCGGCCCACGGGCACTCGGCGAACGTGATACAAACGGTCAAGGAGATCAAGCGGCGCTGGGAAATCGACGTGATTGCTGGCAACGTGGCCACATACGAAGGCTGCCGCGACTTGATCAATGCTGGAGCTGACGCAGTCAAAGTTGGAATCGGCCCAGGTTCCATTTGTACGACGCGCGTGATCTCTGGAGTTGGCGTCCCGCAAATTACCGCCATCTTTAATTGCAGCAAAGCGGCCCAAGAGGCCAGAGTACCAATCATTGCCGACGGAGGAATACGTTACAGCGGTGACATTACCAAAGCAATCGCTGCCGGAGCTTCGGCGGTGATGATTGGTGGGTTGTTTGCAGGTTTAGCGGAAAGCCCTGGTCGAACCATCCTGTTTCAAGGTCGCACGTTTAAAGTCTATCGCGGAATGGGTAGCCTCGGTGCGATGATGAAAGGTTCGAGCGAGCGATATCGCCAAACCGGAAATGAGAGTTTGCTGAAGCTGGTTCCCGAAGGAGTCGAAGGACGCGTCCCCTTTAAAGGTCCGCTGGCCGATTATGTCTATCAACTGGTAGGCGGTCTGCGAGCTGGAATGGGGTATTGCGGTACGACGACGATCGACCAACTTCGCACGGATGCGCGGTTCATAAAAATTTCGCCAGCGAGTGTCAGAGAGAACCATCCCCATGACATTGCCATCACGCAGGAAGCACCCAATTATAGCCCCGAATATTCATTTACAAATGACGCCAGCTAGGCGTCCTTTGGCTGGTAAATGGTGGAACCGATTCGCCCTTTGCACCTCGATTTATTGCTCCTGCAATATCGGCATGGCCCCGCAGCCGCACGCTTGGCAACCCACTCGCATGCAAATAACTCCTGCTGCACGGTCCGTACCGCAGGCCAACCAACCATCGAACTTTACGACTGCGGAAGGCGCGACTAACGATGGTGTCGTATTTCGCTGGCGCAGAAGCAATCTGGTTAACCAAGCCAGCGGTGCACAAAACTCGCAGGCGGCCAGTCGAATTGCACCCGCCGGTTCAACCACCGGTTACGGCAGCCATGGCAGCAATTTTCAAACTCGAACATCCGTCTCTGTCGGCGATTTGGACCATGCCAAGAGCAACGCCTATCACGATGCTCAACCCGGGTTCGTTCCTCAAACCGACAGTAATCTACGGACTACGTCAAAGTTGGTCCGCCCAGCCGTTGATGTAGTTGATAACAACCCTCTGCGACAATCGTCTCGCGTCGAACTTGCGAACTTCCAACAAGTTCCTGTGTCTGAGCCCGATCCTTTCTTAGAGCAATTACAACCGCCCCCTGGCCAGTTACCCACTCTTCCGCAAAGCTCTTTACAGCCACAGCTTCCGCAATCACCTTTGACTCCATTGCCAGAGATCGTGGCGCCACCCAGCCTTTCCGCGCCGGGTCTTTCCGCGCCAGGCCTTTCTGCGCCGTCGCGAGATCTCCTAAACGATCCGCTGTCAACGCCTGAGTCTGCGCCCACGCCTGACAGTC
>CAZVBC010000328.1:0-8448 GCA_964625155.1 uncultured Pirellulaceae bacterium | reverse complement strand
TATCAATGCTTTTGCGAGGCTCGCTTTTCAAGAGGCGATTCGACGCAAGGTTTTGGCCGTCATGGCAGTCTTTATTGTGGCCCTTCTGTTTGCAGGCTGGTTCTTGGACCCCAACGCCGACTATCCGGCGAAGTTGTACATCAGTTTCGTGTTGACTGGTACGAATTATTTTGTCCTGCTGTTGGGTTTGTTCTTGAGCTGTTTTAGTTTACCTAGCGATATCAAGAACAAGACTGTGCAGACGATTGTCACCAAACCTGTGCGCAGTACTGAAATAGTGCTTGGGCGCGTAGTGGGTTTCACCGCAGTTGGGACCGTCTTATTGGTGGCGATGGGATTGTTAAGCCATGTGTTTGTGGATCGCGGACTGAGGCACCGACATTTGGCGGCTGAGATTGCGGCAGACGGCATGACAGGTACAACCGACTTCGAAGCTCATCATGCGCATACTTTTGAAATCGATGCAACCAATGGTAAGTTGGGCGTGACGGAAGAAAAGAAGGGACATAAACACCTAGTTGAGGTCACGGAAGTCAACGGACAGAAGGTGTATTCCATCGGGCCTGCAGAGGGGATGCTCGAAGCCAAGATTCCTGTCTTTGGATCATTACGATTCACTGACCGGTCGGGTGTTGAGGCAGATGGACTCAATGTCGGCTATGAATCGAACTATCAAAAGTACATCGAAGGAGGCACTTTGTGTTCGGCAATTTGGACTTTCGACGGTATTACCGAGCGCAATCTGGGTGACGATCTGTTGATTGAGTTAACACTTAAAGCTTTCCGTACATACAAGGGTGATATTGTCACTGGGGTGCAAGGGACGATCATCTTGCGCAATCCAAATGGTCGCGTGGAAAGCGAACGCATGCCTTTCATTATCAAGGAATTTGCTGTCGACCAAGCACGCGTCAGTCGCACATTGAAAGGCTCGCGCGATGGGGTGCCGGCTGATCTGGATTTGTATCGTGATATTGCCCCCGATGGTCGCATGGAAGTCGTGGTTCGTTGTTCGGACAAAGGGCAATATTTTGGCATGTCGCAAGCAGATTTGTATCTTCGTGCTGGCGAAAACTCGTTCGCCTGGAACATGTTCAAAGGCTATTTCGGCATTTGGTTGCAAATGTTGATCGTAATTTGTTTTGGGGTAATGTTCAGTACTTTTCTGAGTGGGCCTGTCGCGATGATTGCGACGATGACTTGCCTTGCGCTCGGGTTCTTTGGTGGAATTGCGAGGGACGTGACGGTTGGTACAACTCCCGGTGGCGGGCCGATCGAGTCGATGATTCGCATGGCCAATCAAGCTGGAGCAATGGTCGAGTTCGATTTAGGAAATGATGTGCTAGAGCAAGCGATCCAAGGTGTAGATTTGGGTATTATGGGTTCGCTCTATCTTTTGACGATGGGCTTGCCGAGTTTCAGCGATTTGAACACGTCAGAGTTTGTGGCGTACGGTGTAAACATCTTTGAGGGCTTAGTTGCCAGACACATGACGATGGCGCTAGGCTATTTTATTCTGACCGCGATAGTTGGTTATTTCTTTCTAAAGACTCGGGAGATGGCGGCATGAATTCTGGATCAACCGGTCGCCGCGTGTTCTATATCGCAGCTATGGTGGCGATACTCGTTCCACTGTTTATGTTGGGACAACCCGCAGTGCGGGGTAAAGGTGGCACCGAAGGCCAAGAAGGTGGCATCCTCGCGAAACTGCGAAGTAAATATGATTTAGGTCAGGGAGACCTCGGCGATATTGATCCTGCGAGCGAGTCTGCTCGGCTGGCTACGTTGGGCATGCGAGGGGTTGCTTCGACGATTCTGTGGCAACGAGCTGAATACTATAAACGTGAACAGTATTGGGATCGCTTCTCAGCTACGTTAAATCAAATCGCCTTGTTGCAGCCGCACTTTGTTAAAGTGTGGGAGTTTCAATCATGGAATTTGTCATACAACATTTCCGTCGAATTCGACGATTATCGCCAGCGCTATGATTGGGTTAAGAAGGGGATCGACTATCTAATCCAAGGCACAACCTATAATCGCCGGCGACCGCACTTGCCTTACGAGCTGGGTTGGTTTTTCGGCAGCAAAATGGGTGTTGCTGACGAAAAACTGCAATTTCGTGACCTGTATCGACACGATAAGCAGTTCCACGATGACCTTTCTCAAAAGGGTATGGACGTCAATGTTCAAGAGGGACTCGGTCCCGACAACTTGCCCGACAATTGGCTTAGTGGCAGGTTGTGGTACGAGAAAGCTTATGAAATCGTACGTGCCGGTGCGCTACCATCAAAAGGCCCGATCAACTTCTACCGCATGGCCCCGCAATGGCTGATCAATTATGCACAAGCCATTGAAACTGAAGGTGTCTTGAATGAAGCCGCTGCACAAGCTTGGCGGCGAGCCGGCGTCGGTTGGCGTGAGTTCGGCGAGATTCAGATGGAAACTACGTTTGGCGACGTGATCCGTTTAACTGAGTTGAATCTTGCTAACCAACGACTAACAGAGGCACAGACAGAATTTCTAGCATTTTGCAAAGCCAAAAATGATGAATTATCTTCAAAGCGACGCGATCTGCTGAACCCCAAGCAACTGGAAGCAATGGCAATTCCCGAGGAAAAACGCACCGCAGAAGAAATGGCATTGGTCATCGAGGCCAATTCAACATTGCAAGCACCGTTTGATGAAGTTGCCAAAGCGATGCCTTCAGACATGCAGTTGAACGCCTTGCAGTTAGCCATGAATGTTAGGAATGCTGAAGAATTTCGCCGTCACGTAGAAATCTATCGCAATCAAATTAACTACGGCTATTGGGAAGTTCGCTGTGATGCGGAACAAACCGACGAGGCACTTGCCGCGCGTTCAAATATGTATGAGGCAAACAAAGCTCTCGACCTTGGAGATTTGGACGAGGCATTGAAGAAATATGATACGGCCTGGGTGAATTGGGATAAATTATTTGGCCGGTATCCTACGATGATGTTGGACGAAAGTGCCGACGAAGTCATGGCTGCGATGAAGCGTTACCAACGGTTGCTCGATACGCCTGAAATGCCTGATACTTTTGCGCTTAAGAATTTTGTGGAATTTCGCCGTCGCTACGACTCTGAAGGACAAAGTCCATACCTCATGGAAGTGCTCAACAAATGGTCGCAGAATGTCGATCGAGGGAGCTTTTTCGATAAGAAACCTCCAGCCAGCTCGGCGTCTCCTACCAATAACGATGCAACTAATAACACGGTCGAAGAAAAATCCCCTGCTCCAGCACCCAATTCGCCAGCATCCGCGACACCCTCGGTTTCGACTCCCGATGCTGGCCAACCTCCCGCACCGTCGAGTAAGGAAGCAAGTCAGGTAAATCCAACTGTAAAACAACCTGGTGAGCAGGATTCTGCGACTAACAAGCCCCAGGCAAACAATGGTAACGCAGGTTCGTCACCAAAAGTGTCGAATCCTGATGAAGGAAGTCCTCCAAGTCCCAAGACAAAGTGAATCACCTGTGGGTTGGATTGATCTCCAGCCCTAGCGACAATTGATTACTTTGAAATTCCCCGCAAGTAAGCACAATGGGCATTTACGATCGCAGTTATTATCGTGAAGACGATCAGGTTCTGCGAATAAAACCCTGGGATCAATATTCGATGGTCACAAATCTGATCATCGTTAACGTCGCACTCTATGTCGTTAATTTCCTGTTTACAAACCGCAGTAACGCCATTACAGGTTTCTTGGCCTTGTGGCCGGACTCGCTCGCAGCGCCTCTCGATTTATATCGTTGCCTGACGTTTGGATTTGCCCACTCTCCAGATTCTCCATTCCATTTACTTTTCAATATGGCTTCACTTTTTTTCTTGGGGCCAGCGGTAGAAGCCAAGTATGGCCGCGCTGAATTCTTAAGGTTTTATTTGATTGCAATCATCTTTGGCGGTCTGATATTCTGCGTTCGATCGATGATCCAAAATTCCCAGTCACCAGTAATCGGAGCTTCGGGGGCTGTATGCGCGGTTACGATGTTGTTTGTGTTCTGCTTTCCTCATGCGCAGTTGAGTCTGTTGGGACTCTTTCCCGTTTCAGCTTGGGTGCTGGGAATCATCATCGTTGTAACTAACTTGACTGGTAACCAAGGGATTGGCTTAGACGGAAGCAAGCAAGTTGCTTACGACGTCCACTTGGCAGGTATTTTCTTCGCCGCTGTGTACTTCTACGGACGATTGGATTTTGGCGTTTTAGGCAAGGTTTGGAAAAGAGTAAGCGAACGCAATCGCGCCAAAAAACTGGGGGTTAAAGTCCACCGACCCGAAGTGTCCGACGAATCAAAGGCGGATGAATTGCTGGACAAAATTCATCGTCAGGGCCAAGATAGCCTAACCGCCAAAGAACGCCGGTTTATGGAAGAGTACAGTAAAAGAGTCCGAGAAAAACGCGAAAAATAGCGGATGTTGCTGCGGGCCCGCCTGAACGAGCTTTTTCTAATCCGGTTCCTGATTGCATTTACGTTGAGCGGATGAGGCTGAAATAGAAACGGGCGTCAATCTTACTAGACTGACGCCCGTTCAGTTTATAACTCGCGCATCGAGCGAAGCTCGCTCGAATTCCACGAGGGGGTTGGCTACCAAGATTACGGCAGCCCGCCGGCTGCCTACGGGATAGCACCCCGATGGCTGGTAAAGCATTTACTCACGCGATCACCTCCTTCCTGCACTGGGCCCGCTTGATCATTTGACCGCCCAAAGTCAGCCTACAGAGGGCCAAATCATCAAGTCTGAAACGACCTGTCGCGACGCGTTATCGCGACCCAGAAAGCATCCACTAGGGTCATGACCTTTGGATCTATATACCAGTATTAAGTCGAGCGTTCTAAGATGCAAGAGAGAAATTTTAAGATTCGCTAACGCGAGGCGAATCCGTGCTGCACTTTCCGAAAAGAAAAACTATGATGAGCCAGTTTTGGCCAACATTCTATGGGCTAAGCACACATGAACTCGGCGACTCGTATCACGATTCCTGTCGGACATAGCGGCCAGCTAACTTGGACAGTTGGCCCGCAACATGTAGTCCATTTAGGTGCAGATCATCCAAATGGCGGGGCGGTTGTGTTTTCAACCCCAAATATGATTCTACTGATGGAACGAGCCGCGCGCGTTGCCTTGCAGCCCTTCCTCGAAGTCGGCGAAGAGTCGGTTGGAATCTCGGTTAACATCGAACATGTGGCTGGCACGCCCATCTCCGCGCAGGTTTATGGTCAGGCGACAGTAACTCGCGTTGACGGAAGAACGGTTGACTTTGACGTCGTCGCGCGGGATGACGTTGAAGTGTTGGGGCGTGGATCGCATCGTCGGGCAATTGTTAGTTTGGGTAAATTGCGTCAGCGTGTCAGCGATAAACGCAACCAGTTATTTAAAGGAAATGCCGTAATGTCCGTGGCCAGCACCGATGAGGTTCCTCACTTAAAGGAGATTGCACTAGTTCGCAGTGGCGCTGTGCTCACCGCGACTCTTAATCGTCCCAGTCAATTGAATGCGATTGGCAGTCAATTAACAGCCGATTTTGAACAGTTGGTGGCGTGGCTTGGAACAAACCCTTCAGGAATAAGGGTTGTGATTCTCACTGGGGCGGGGCGCGCTTTTTGTGCGGGCTCCGATGTCAAGGAAGTGAGCCAACGATCCCTCGACGATTCAACTCAAATCAGCTTTCGACAGGCCAGGATGCTCTTAGCATTGGAGACATTGCCACAGGTCGTCATCGCAGCCGTTAACGGACATGCCTTAGGAGGTGGATGTGTAATGGCTTACTCTTGCGATTTTCGCGTCGCTGCAAGTAATGCGGAATTTGGCATGCCTGAAATCTTATTGGGCTGGCCTCCTGGATACGGCATTGCGCAGCTAACCGCATTAATCGGCAAGGCTCATGCAATGGAATTATGTACGACGGGACGGCAGATTAAGGCGAGCGAAGCTTTGGCAATGGGCTTGGTCAATCGTGTCGTGCCATCATCGAAATTGATGGAAGCGACAGGCGGACTCGCTCAGCAATTATTGGCCATGCCAGCGAACGCTTTGAGTGAAACCAAACGCTTGATCCATGCTGACCAAGGCGAGTTGCCAAAGGTTACTCACTTGGCTGACACCGCCGCTTACATTCGCTGTCTTGAGTTACCTGATGCGCGCGAGGGTATGTCGGCATTTATGGAAAAACGGACTCCTAGATTCAGTTGACGCATCCTAGTGCACAGCCGCAGATCTGAAATAGAGTTTGATATTGAAGGGCGAAAGATGCTGTGCAGTGTTTGTAATACTTTCGTTGCGATCGAGCAAATTGCGTGAAAATCAAGTTACTCGCAATCGTCGTTCTTGCTTTGATGGCATGTGGATTTTCGGTATTGGTTCGCTCCGTCCGAATCGCAACGTGCGAATTGTCTTGTAGAAATACGTTTAAACGGATCGGTCTCGCACTCTCAAATTACGACTCTGCCTATGGTTCGCTTCCGCCGGCCGTAACACGGGCTAGTAATGGTAAACCAATGCACAGTTGGCGGTCTTTGATTCTGAACTATCTAGTTGCGATGCCGCAGATATACGAAAAGGACGACGCCTGGGATGGACCCAAAAACGTTCGCTTGATCAACGGGCACATCTTCCAGTTTGAGGAGCCAGCAGAAAACACAAAAGATATCGGACCGTATGTTGGACCTTTGGATTTTGCACAGTGGTTCCGCTGCTGTGCGCACCGATCAAACTTCGAATACTCCGCAAACGTCGTGGCAATTGTTGGTCACGAAACTCTGTGGCCGAGCAACAAGGGACGAGGCTTAACGCGCGTTCCCGATGGTAAAAGCATCACCATTTTGCTCGCAGAAACCAAAGAGCCAGATATTTACTGGTCCGAACCAAGAGACCTTGTATTTGACGACATGGCGTTTGAAGTCAACTCGACTAGAAAGCCCTCAATCTCATCGCACCATCCAACTGGTCCATTGATTGTTATGGCAGATTGTTCAACTTATAGACTTTCACCGAAGACTCCTGCCAATGTTGTGCGAGCACTTGCAACTTGCGACGGTGGCGAAGATTACACGCTAAAGGCACTACTGAGTGCTGATTATCTGATTCCCGACCGATAATCGCAGCCAACGAGAACAAGTTGTTGGCTGGCATGTGCTCGGTCACAGATTCGCAATCGTCGTTGCATTGATCCTGCGCACTAAGCTCTCGGCAGTCTTTGCGACTGGGGTGTTAAAAGATGCATCGTTCAGTACCATTTGAAACGCCCTTTGAAACGCAGAGCACACGAGAAACGCTGAGTTGGAAAGCGGTCAGCCGCTATTGCGAATCCATGTTACTGGGCATCATATACGGGTTTGTGTCGTGGTCCATGATCGCTTTGGGTATGTATGTGTGTAGTGGCGTAACGTAATGCAAGCTAATTCGAATTCGCCACATTCGATAAAGTGAAAGGCTTTTGGCGGGCCATTTAGCCGGCGCGCGTTAGCAATATCGGCGGGCTTTCCCTTTCACTAAACGTCACATGCCTGCGGTGGCGCAAGAGAGGCAAACTTGCGGTCGGCCATAGAACCGTTCACGGGCCGGCTTCTTGCATTACATCCTACGGCACTTAGGGTTGGAGGAATTGTGGGATTCTCCAACCTATGTGCCCGGTTGCAAAAAAGTTTGACAGGTCGCGGATTCCAAAACGTAATAATCTGCAATAGGTTGATAGCTTCTAGGGTTCTACGTGATATTAGGCAAGTCAGGATTTGAAAACAGATGCCCAGGTGGATCGGATTGCTTCGTGGTGTGAATGTCGGCGGAAAAAACAAGATGCTCATGGGGCAACTAGCACTGCTGCTGGAGTCTATAGGATGTAAGGAAGTTCGAACGTACATCCAGAGCGGAAACTTGGTGTTCGAATCGGCAATTAAAAATAAGGAAATCATGAGTCGCAAGATCGTCGACGCGATCAAGGAAACCTTCGGATTTCACGTCAACTGCTTGTTGCTATCACCAAAGCGATTTCACTCTGCAATTGAAAACAATCCATTTGTCAACGCTGTGTCAGCCCCGAATACGCTCCATTTTTTCTTTCTTGAATCAACGCCAATTGAGCCGGACTTTGACGCAATCGCGGACCTAGCCAACAAGACCGAGCTATTTTGCCTTATCGAAGATGTATTTTACCTTTGCGCACCCGATGGTATCGCCAGGTCAAAACTGGCCGCTGCGCTCGAGAAGAAGTTGGGCGTCTCAACGACCGCGCGCAATTACAATACCGTCAAGGCCCTTTCCAGCATGCTCGAAGATTGGTGACCGATGAGATAGTAGCAGGCACATTCCATGCGCCGTGGCTCGTTGCGTATGGTACATGGATTGTGCCTAAGTACTTCGGTAGCAAGTTTGCACGTTGTTGATAAATATGTCATGCAGCGGCTATGATGAGATTGCAAAGGGAGAATTC
>CAZVBC010000327.1:0-8454 GCA_964625155.1 uncultured Pirellulaceae bacterium | reverse complement strand
GGACAACGGAATCCGGAACCAAAAGGATCACGGGATCCCGTCAATTTCCGTTTCTCAATCCCGGTTTTCCAGAAAATCGACGCAAGTCCCCAATTTATCGAAACCTCGGTATTGATTTCGGATTTCCAATTTACGTATCTTGAGCGCATCCCCGAATCAGTGACCGGAGATTTTTCGATGCCTCATCAGAATAATGTGACTTTTTACCTTGGCCCGGCGGTCAATCTCGCCTCCCGTCAATTGACGATCACGCGCGCGTTGCGGGCGGGGGATGACCAATTCCCGTCCCCGGCCTATGACCAGGCGCTTTCGGGGTCGGCGGAAAGCGTTACAGTCCCCCTGAGAATAAATACGCTCTGGGAAGCCAAGTTGGTCGACACGAAGTCGACGGGGGAAGTTGGCAAGACAATCACCCTCAAATTCAATACCGGGACGTTGGTCTATCCGGGACCGCGAACTGGAGAAGATGGGGGGTTTTTACAAATCATCGGGCGCGAGGACTTGTCGAGTTCGTCGTCTAGTTCTCCATCCAGCCAGAGTTCGAGTTCCAGCAGCAGTTCGAGTTCGTCGCTCAATAGCTCGTCGAGTTCAAGTACTTCAAGTTCGTCCAGTCCATCGTCGGAATCGAGTAGCAGCAGCCTCAACAGTTCGAGTTCGTCAGCATCGAGTCTCAACAGTAGCAGTTCCAGCAGTTCGTCGAGTAGCAGCAGTTCCAGTTCGTCGTCCTCAAGTCTCAACAGCTCATCGAGTTCGGCCAGCTCCCAGAGTTCGTCGAGCCCATCCAGTTCGTCGAGCAGCAGTTTTTCGAGTTCCAGTTCCAGCTCGATTTCGTAAGGTGTTTGACCAATGCCAGATGCGCCAAACGTACCACACTCCCTCCCGTTGGGGCAGTTTTACAACGTTATCAACATGATCCGAACCGTCCATCTGGACCAAGTTGGGATCATGTTGGCAATGGTCGAAAAGCGCATGGACGACCTTGGATTGGCCCGCGACTTGACGCAAAACCATACGCATCGGCATGAAGGGGCGTCGGCTTGTTACGACATGTTGTCAATTAAGGTCTGGATGGAAAAGATCGGAACGTCTGATTTCGATTATGTCGACTCGTCTGCCCAACTGATTGCAATTGACGCAACTGCAAAAACGAGAATGCTTTAGAGATGTTTATTGGTTACGAACAACAGGTTAGCGATGTGGCGACCGTTAAGAGTCGGGGCAATTTGACAATCCCGGCCAATGCAACGGGCGCGGAAATCCAAGCCGACACCAATAGCATCCGCTACACGATGGACAATTCAACCGATCCGACGTCGACGGTGGGGATGGTGTTCGTGGCCGGAGACTCCCCCAAGTTTTTCATGATCGATGACGTGATTCGGTTGCGGTTTATTGCGGGGTCCGGGGGAATCGGGAACTTGAACATCCACTATTCCAACGGTCGAAACGTTTGAGGTAAGCATGCCGAAGCATGAAGATTTGTTGACCGAAATCCGCAACCGCCAACAGGTTATGTCGGAATGGAATAGCGGAATTATCACCGCTGACCGTTACGTCAAGACGATGGAAGATTGTGTCGGTTCGGATTTGTGCTATCGGTACGCCTGCCGCAAAAACAGTTCGTACAACGATGCGATCAAGCGGGCGGCGGGGATCCTGACCCACAACAATCAAGATATGGTGGTCGACGATTCCGCCAACTTCTCGAATTTCAAACAGTCGTTCAAGCGGGAAGATAAATGGGGGGATGCCATTATCCTCCCGAAGAACACATTGATGGTGTTCGAACATACGTTGACGACTCCCCGAAAGGATCGGGACGGGGACATTTTACGCACCCAAGGTGCCCGTCCCGATCCTAAAATGCTGATGCTGTGGCAACACGTTCACACGCTTCCCATTGGCAAGATGTTGGGGGTCACGGAGCACAATTCGAAATCCCTGAAACTCGTATCGGCAATTGTTGATATAAACGAGTTGTCACACGATGCGGCTGTAATGATCGACAACAAAATGGGTCGATTCAGCCACGGGTTCCGGGCGCTCGATTTCCAAAAAGTGAAAGAAGAAGACGGCAAGAACACTTCCCCGGGTGGATTCGACGTCAAATCGTTTGAGATTTTGGAAGAGAGTCTGGTGTCGGTCCCCGCGAACGTGGACGCCGAAACCAGCGAAGTCCTGTTGTCGCTTGTCGAATCCAAAAAACTGACATCCCCAATCTTGAAGGGGATGGGTCAATCGATCCGGGCCAAGCGACCAGTCACATCGGCAGGGGGGTTTGATTTTGAAAATGGACCAAACAAACAGAAGTGTGGTTGCGGATGCGGGGGAGCGGTCGGCGGATGCGGAAAAGGAAAAGGATCAGACGAAACCGACGCATCAAAAGAAGCCGATGACGAGTTGTCAGACGTGTCCAAAGGAAAGTCCGAAAACACAAAAATGACCTGCGAGAAATGCGGGTCGAAAATGGTCGATGGCATCTGTCCGAAATGCGGTCAGGGGTTGGCAAAAGATTTCGATGCCGAAAAGGCCGGTCGAGTCCTCAACTCGAAAAACATGATGGCGCTGTCGACGGCGCGGGATCACATCAAATCTGTTTACGACGGCGAAATGCTGATGACCCGCCCAGGCCGGTCCCGTTGCAAGGAAGCCCATGACTTGGTTGACCAAGTCGTCAAGTCGGCGGTCATGCTAGCCGAAGGGATCGAACAGCCCCAAACATCGACGGAACCCACCGTCAAACAAGCTACGATTGTTCTGCTGACCAAAGCCGACCCGCACGAGCGACGAACGGCACTGGAAGCCCTCCAGGCATTGGAGGAAGTCGATCAGCGGTCAGAGAACACAAGAAAATACCTTGCCTTACAAGGCAGGTCGACTTAGCCCGCGAAGGTCGCGAGGCGGGTATCACGCTGTCAGAATTTTGCCATAAGGTATAAACGATGAAATTGACAGCACGGTTCAAGAGTTGGTTGGTTGCAAACGGTGGCGTCAAGGCGACGGCCACCGACGATGAGTTCAAAAAGTCGGCGGCTGATTTGTTGACGTCCGGCATTTTGGACATGGAAATTTACGGGGAATTGACCAAAACAAAGGAAGATTCCGAAGCCGAGTTGTTCCAGGAGAACATGAAATCCCTCGGTGAAATCCTCGTGTCGCTCAAGGCCGATCTGGCCAAGGACGACGATTCGGACAACGAAGAAACGCCCCCCTCGAAAAAGGCCAAAGGCAAAAAGCCCCCGGCATTTATTGAGGACGACGAAGAAGAAGAACCCGAAGACGACGAAGAAGAAGAAAAGGAAGAGGCGACCGACAAGAAAAAGAAATCCGTCGAGGGAAGCAAATCGATGTCCCGGAAACCCAGCAACCTCGAAAAGATGTTCATGCACGCTTCTGGCCAGCAGTTGTATCTGGACGATTCGGAAGAAAAGCCCTGCGAAATCCGCGTCAAGGAAGCTGCCGAAACCTACTCCAACACCAAATCGACGCTGACATACGGTCCCGCAACGGCAAAAGGCCGACCGCATCCGATGGCTGGTCGTCCGGTGGTCGACTATTCCGAGCCGGGTAAAGGCCGGGTGATGGAAACCCAATCGGAGTTGGATCAAGCGGTTTGTGGCGCGTACGGAAAGTTCCTCGTCGGGTTTGCGATGAAGAAGTCTCGGAATCTCGCATTCCAGGCATTGTCGCAACACGACAAGGAATTGATGTTCCACGCCATGACGAAAATGAAGTGGGGCGGAAGTTCGGACGGATCCGACCACGCCGACATCAAGGGCGAATTGTTGACCCCCCACCAACAAAAGGCGCTGATTGACGACGCGACTTCTGGCGGTATCGAGGCAGCTCCCATCGTTTTCGATGACGCCGTGATCCAGACCCCGCTTCTGAATGGCGAATTGCTCCCCCGCGTGAACACAGTCCCCCTAGACCGTGGCCGTCGCGTGGAAGGAATCGCAACGGGAACGGTAACGGGTGGCTGGGGCGGTGTGGACGACGAGCCTATCGATTTGTTTGACACGACTGCCTATGTTACCCCGTTTGACACAACCATCTTCCGATGGGAAGGGGCCATTCGAATCGGTTTGGATTTCCTATCGGATACGCCCATCGATTTCGGAGCACACATTTCCGCTCAATACGGCGAACGGCTGTTGAAGGATCTGGACGACGTCATCGCCACCGGGAACGGGACAACCCAACCCGAAGGCATCATGACCAAGTCAGGAACCGGATCAGTCTCTTTCGGCGGCGCGACAACCATCGGCGCGTACGAAAGCTTGCGGTTTGGTGTGGCGAAAGCCGAACACAAGGCCGCAATGGGATCGGCCATCTTCTGCGGAACGGAAACGTCCTACCAGCGAGCAATGGCGATTCCCGTTTCGGCCACCGACGCCCGCCGGTTGCATGGAAGCCAGCAAACCATTGGCGGTGTTACGGGTTACGATGGCTACCATTGGATGGATCGACCCTACGCCATCAACGGCTCATTGTCGAATTCCCAGATCTTTTACTGTATCATGTCCCGCTACCGTATGTATCGACGTCGTGGCATGACCATGAGAACATCGACTGAAGGCGACACCTTGATTCGCCGGAACGAGATGTTGATGGTTGCTACTTGCCGTTACGGCGGTCAGTTGGAACGTGGTGCGGTGGCTGCTGTCACATCCGACGCGCCTGCGTAGCTCCTGCCCGGACCATGTCCGGTACAGTGGACCGGTGTGGGGTTTATCTTTCCTCCACACCGGTTCTTTTGCAACTTTGAAAGATATGAAAGATAACCGAAATATGGCTGAGACAACCACTTCTGCCCCGGGCGTCAAAATCGCGATGCCCCCCTTCACGATCGAAATTGACCACCCCCGCAATTGTGACGTGATCGTACAATCGATTCCCGGTTGTCGGTTGCGATCCAAATTCATCGGCTCCCGTCCGATTGTGAACCAAAAGACGGGGGATGCATCGGTTCCCGTCGATCAGGGAAAGGCGTTTGCCAATTTTCCCACCGTGCCGGGGATGCAATTGAGGATCGATCCCAAGAAATGCAAAGTCCAGATTATCGATCCGTTACACGGCGATAAGGAATTATGTCGGCGAATCGTCCGGTATTTCAATTCCAACGGACAATCGACCTCCCGCGAAATGGATGGGGTTCCCCCGCGTGAGGAAAGTTTGGACATCCATCGGATGAAGACGCTAGTCCGGGAAGTGGCACATTTGGTCAACATCAAACAAGCAGTTGTCGTCAAGGGAAACATCCCCGAACAAGACGACATCGACGATCTGGATGGGTATTACCTGACAAATCCCGGATCGACAATTCGAAATGATCAGCCGAAGTACGAAAAAGACATGGACGACTGGATGCGCAACCTCAAATAGACCGGTTCGCAAATGCCGACTTGGGATTTCAATGATCGAGAAGAGAAACCGCCGTCAGCAGCGGTGATCGAAGCCCGTGCAAGACGGTTAGCGCGGGCACAGGATGTCGATGTCCGCACGAATTGGTTCATCGAAAACGTTTCCAATGTCGTCCAGATGTCGATGCTGAAACGGATGCGGCTGGCGGTTGAATATTTGCGATCCATGACCGTGTTGAACGTCAGTCGTCCGGTAACGAAAACGTACTACACAATCAAAATCACGGTCATGACCCCCAAGGGACCAAAAACCAAAAATCAACACAGAGTTCGAATTTCAAACCGGTCGAAAAAGGGAGAATTCCCGAAAGCCGACACGACCCAATTGATGAAGACGATTTTTACCGATGTCAAGGTTCAGGGGACGGTGATCGATGGGTTTGTCGGATCCCCCCTCGATTACGCCCTTGATCTTGAACTGAAGAAACAACGCTCGTTTCTGAAACGGACTCTGAATGAGCAGCTTCCGAAAGTCCAAGCAATCCTAACGGGGCCGGTATGATTGGGTCTGCGGATGTCGTAAAGAACATTTTCGCTTCCTGGAACGGGTCTGGGCTGGATGCGCTGTTTACGGCGTATTGGGATCCGACTCTGGTGGGGGTGTTTCCAGTTCTTGTAGATCGAGAACAGGCACCGACAGGACCGATGCCGTATTGCGTTTTGGAGATTTCAGCATCAACGGGAACGATTCGGTCAACGTCAGCGGAAACCAACTATCGAAGGGAAATCCGGGTCTATCCGGTATCGTTCACCGTCCAGGCCCGGGCGTTTGCCAGTAGTAAATCAGCAAAAGCCATCGCCCAGGAATTGGCGGAAGAGATTACCAAAGTGTTTGGTGGACACCCAACCGTTGCCCCAACGGCGGGACTTGCACTTGATAATGGGGGTTTAATCCAGATATCGTATCAAAACGACATTGAATCAGATTTCGGTGAACAAGAACACGCGTGGCAAGTCCAATACAATTTCACAGCCGATAGCCCGGTGAGGGATGCATGACAACCAGATCGCTGGCATCGACAAAATTCGTTTTGCAGCTTACGTCCACCGTCCAGGCGGCGATGACGACCAACAGCGACCGTGTGGCATCCGGCCCGGTTACGTTCTCGCTGTCAAAAAACATCACGACTGGACTCGGCGACTACGAAGCCAACCGCGCTTGGGAATACGAGGGGACGTTGACCAATGGCGCAAATCTGGCACTGGACCTGAGCACGTTTACCGGATTCGACATCGGGACCGGTGATGCCAATGATATTCTCGGGCAGTCGATGGTTCCATTGGCTGAAGTTGTCGGAATTATTATCGCGAGCGCCAACGAGACGACTGATGAAGGACAACTGGTCGTCAAACCCGACAATACCAACGGATGGGCGCCGATTGGTCGACATATGTTCGACGAGGGCGCTTTGCGGGGTGGTGGCGTGATTGCCATGTTCCAGCCCGCCGAAGCCGGGTTCCCGATTTCGGAGACCAGCAAAGTCATTTCGTTGGAAGCGATTGGTGGGGACATCGACTATGTGATTGTGATTCTGGGCCGACACGACACGGATGAAAGCTCGTCGTCCAGCAGCTCCGAATCGTCTCAATCCGCCAGTTCGAATTCGAGTAGCTCCAGCTCGACGTCGGCTAGTAGCCAATCGTCTTCGAGTTCGTCGAGTTCCAGTTCCAGTTCATCAAGCGAAGTCAGTTCGGACTCGTCGAGTTCGAGCATCAATTCTTCGAGTTCGTCATCGTCGTCAAGTTCAAGTAGTTCATCGTCGTCAAGCGAAGTCAGTTCGGATTCGTCGAGTTCGTCGAGTTCCAGTTCCAGTAGTTCCAGTTCCAGCAATTCCAGTTCATCGAGTTCGTCCAACTCGTCCAGTTCATCGAGTTAAGGGAAACCATGAGTTCTGCAACAGCATTGACCGCACGCAACGGAAAATTCGTTGTCGAAAACACGTTGGTTGCCCGGACCACGAAATGGGAAGCCAACGAAGCCCTAGCGTCGAAATCAGAATGGGGCGACTCCGATTCGGCAGGATACACCAACCGAGCGCCGGGCCGCATGGACGCCCAATTCAGTGCGGAAGGCAAACACGACACGGACGATGTGCAGTATGACCTGTTCGCACAGGGGGACATCTCCGAAGCGGTTTTGTGGTTGTCGACCACCGCCGGTCTGTATTACGCTTTCCCGCGTGCGCTTTGCATGGATTTCAAGCTGTCGGTCAACATCGACACCGAAGAAGTCATCGGCTGGACCAGTTCGTGGGGGGCCGATGGAATCTTCTATCGACCGGGCCAAGCCGGGGCGCCGACCGAAACGCTGCCAGCATAATACTTCTCTGTCTAGCTAGAAAGATACTATGTCAGAAGATATGGCCCGCGCGTTGGGCGCAAGGGGGCCGGAACCCATCATAATTGACGGCAAGGAATACTTTCCCAGACCACTCAACGTCAAGGATCTGGCGGAAGTCCAACGGGAATGCTTGAAATACTACCGCAAGGCATATCTGGAAGCCCAAAAAGACGTTGCCGAAACTATCGACGACCCGATTGAACGACGGCAATTCATGGATCAGAAACGAGCGGAAGCCGGAAGTTTCGATTTGGGAACCCTCCCAAAACGGTTTGTCTATGATGGCAAATCTGTCCCGGTAACAGACAAGCTGAAGAAATGGCTTCTGGAGAATCTGGAAGTCGAATTCCCCCCCGGACCGGATTGCGAAACCAAGTACCATCGAGCGGTGTCGATTGCTCTGGATTCCGGAGATTTGACGGAACAGGAAGTCGAACAACTGACCGGGAAAAAGATTCGGAAAGTCAAAACCCCCTATGTCAATTGGTGGATTGGCGGCTGCATCGACGGGATGCTGGCGATGGTCCATCAAGCATTCAAGGATCAGGGGTTGAGAATCGATCAGATCAAATTCTCGATGATGAACGACGGGAGCATGCTGGCCCAAATCGCCCGCGAAATCGAGCATTTGACAGCCCCTGAAACGGGAAATGGATAGGACTCACACCCGACTCCGATCCGATTGGGGGT
>CAZVBC010000326.1:0-8459 GCA_964625155.1 uncultured Pirellulaceae bacterium | reverse complement strand
CGCAATTTGCTTGATATCAGGGTAAACGTGCAGCTCGCCAGGGCAAGCCAATTTGCATTGTCGCAGCCATAACCCCGCTCGGCTGTGGATTTGCGCAAACAAACACTCCAACAAGAACTGCCCGCGCCGATGGGGTGTGAGCCAATATTGAATCGTCGTACGTTTTCCAGGAGCCAAGATCAACGTGTGTTGTGGCGGATCTATCTTTAATCCATCTGCCGCGTCGTCGGTCACCACCATTTTTAATTGGTACCGGCCATGATTGTCGATCGATGTTTCTACGGCATGTTTACCTCCTAGAGATGCGACGCGTGCCAGGGAACGCGACACTTCAATTCGACTGGCCTTGGGCAAAGTCAGCAGGTCGAAAAAGGCAATCGCGACCAACATTCCATCTGCAATCCATACCCAGGTTACATAGCCGGGTTGCATCCATGGAGTCGCCAAGACGGTGGCCAGCGGCAAACCAGCCAGGAACATCATTCGCCGCGTTGGGTAGACATTGCGCCACACCAACCACAGCAGTGGCATCAGCATCAGCAGCATCACAAACCATGGTGTCACGCCCCAATCGATAACGCCCACCGAGTTGCCCGTTCCGTTGTTCATCACCCGCGCGGAACCTCGATACTGCGCATCAGAGATTTGAGTTGGTCGTCGGCCTTCAAGCCTTCGACTTCGGATTCAGCGGACATGATCACGCGATGCCGAAGCGCGGGCAAAGCGATTTCCACTACGTCGTCCGGAGTTGCGTAATCTCGCCCGCGAAAGGATGCCAAAGTACGGGCTCCTTGCATGAGTGCCAATCCAGCTCGTGGCGAGGCGCCCAAGTGAAAGGCAGGCCATTTGCGAGTTTGACGGACCAGGCGATTGATGTACTGCACCAACGGCAACTCGACTCGTACCTGTGCGTTGGCATGGATGATCGACATGATTTCTTCCGGAGTAGTCAGCGCCGTCAATTCGTTTTCCAGTCGACTATTCAAGTCGATCTGTTGGCTATGCAACATCAAGATATCTTGTTCTTCTTTCTCGTCTGGATAGTCTACCTCGACCTTGAACATAAACCGATCCAGTTGCGCTTCCGGGAGATTATAGGTTCCTTCGCTTTCGATTGGATTCTGCGTGGCCAACACCAAGAACGGTCGCCGTAATGGATGGCTGACACCATCCACCGTCACTCGATATTCTTGCATGATTTCCAAGAGCGCCGCGTGAGTTTTGGCGGGAGAACGATTAATTTCGTCAGCCAACAACAGTTGAGTAAAGACTGGTCCAGGCCGAAACCGAAATTCCTGCGTGCGCATATCCAGTAAAGGTGCGCCCGTGATATCCGAAGGCATTAGATCTGCCGTAAATTGGATTCGCCCAAATTGGCACCCGAGTATTCTTCCCAGAGCACGCACAAACAATGTCTTGCCCATGCCAGGCAGGCTTTCGATCAAGATGTGGCCACCAGAAAACAAGGCGACCAGAGTTGTGAGTACCAACTCTTCCTGACCGACAAATATTTTGTGCAATTCCTGCGAGACTGAATCAAATATTTCTTTGGTTGAACGCATCAAACTCTTCTACTATGTAAGTCGACTTCCCGCACCCCTTACTGGCTCCGTATTCGCCAGCGCGCTGCTCGGTATCGTACTCGATTGTTCTTTGCTGTGGACAAGCTCGGGCACTATTTTTATTTGCACCCGACCATCATCCTCCGGTATCCAGCTTGGCCCAGGTTCCTTGCGTATCTGCCGAAAGTATTCGCGGATCAATCTGTGTGCATAAGCCATATCACGAGTTTTCAGCAACATGCGTCCGACCGCTTCGACATGCTCGCCGAAGTCCGAAAGAGCTCTGTGAGGGGCTGCTTGTGGCCGGCCCAGGACCGACAGAAGTACCACACAAGCCAGAATGCCCAGCAGCGCACCGTGCATCACCATGACATTTAAAGGCCAAACCGTCAGCAACTCCAAACCAGCCAGCCTTGGGTCTTGCTCCTGAATATGACTGATCAAGATCCCTTGCGCTCCATACTCCAAAAACGCTACGCGCTTGGCTGGTAGACATTGCTGCACTATGCGCGCGCTCAAGCGTCGCATGGCGGGATTCACCAGCGAGCCATTCAAGAAGGGTGCACCATTGGCAACGATCAGAATCTGACTCCCTTCAAAACGATCGGAAGTCAAACGTGTAACCAAAGGAGTGTTCTGTTCATCACCTCCTGCCAGCAAGATCTCCGCAACTGGTGCGTCATCCCACAGTGCATCCAGATCCTCTGGCGTATTGATCTCCTCTCTCGACCACACGGATCGATAAACCATATCCTCGTCTTCATCTACATCCTGGCTGGGCGACTTCGAGGGCGCGGCAGGAAAATTGGCAATCAATGTCGGACGCATCCGCGTCCGCAGTTCGTCCGTAGGAGGATCAAGGCTCACGGCGATTGGCCAGACTGTTTCTTTCCCCGACATAGTTTCTGCCCAAGGACCAACAAAGAGCCGCAGATCTTGACTAGCCCGCATTTCACTGGTTAGAAACCAACCACAAAAACACGGCTGGGCAAACTGCGTCGTCTTGTTGGCAAACGACTCCGCAGTACTCAACGCCCACAATACTTCTGCACGCCCACGATCTTTGGCGGCAACTCGGGCCATGGTCGTCGCGCGGTATACTGTTTCCGGGTCGAAATCGCGGCCAAAGTAAACCACCGACCTACCCTCAGCTTGCGCGAGCCATTCTTCCAGCCAATCACGGGCTTCGCGTCCCGGCGGCGCATGGGTCGTCCCTACCAATACAATTGCCTCGAAATCGTCCAGCAGTGGCGACAGCTTGGTGGGCATGATGCACTTCGCCCCAGCATTTTCCCACAGCCGCTGATGAACTCCCAGCCCGCTGAGGTTTATCGTGGAGCCGGGGCGTTGCAGCGAACCGAACTCTTGCATCCTTTCACGCTGCATACCTCCACAACCGCTCAACAAACAAATTCCACAAGCGACACACGACAACCAAGCGAGCCACTTGCGGACCCGGATATTCGATAACCTATTTTCATAGGAGTGCACGGCAAAGTTGTTATGGTCGTATGCTACTTTGTGTTGTGGTCGCATTGTGTTCAAGTCGACGTCGCTTTTACGGGTGTCAGTGCAACCGGCGTTGTATGGATGATATGGTGGAATTCTTGCATCTGATTCCACAGTTCTACAAAGCGCTCGCGAGATAGATTGTACCGACCAAAAAACACATCTTCGAAAGCCAACATCGCTGGCTGCAAAATTGCTCGCAAAGGCTCCTGTTGCCGCAATTCACGCACATACATACGATTTGTTTTCCCCTTTTGCAATCGAATGTAGCGGGATTGATCCAGCGCCAACAACAAATAACTGAATAAGAACACAATCGCCTCGTTGTATCGCCCCTGTTGCATCAGTGCCTCTGCCTCCGCCAACGGATCTCGCCGCATCGATTTAACTTCGAATGGTAGATCCACGACGCGGGTCAGGTCTACGGGTAAAGCGTCGGCTTTGGCCGAGCGTTTGTATCTGCCTGGCATCCAGGCCTCTAGCGATCGCCGATACAGCAGCACTGCACCAACCGCCAGTGCACTGCCAAGCAACACGATCACCAAATAATTGATCCACTGCGTATCAAAACCTCCAAACCAGTTACCAGTCCAGCGAGCTGGCGCATTGTTCGGAGCAGTATTCGCGGCAGGTTTGGGGGACTTAGGGACGTAAAGCCAATCAGAAGAACGGAGCAAGTTATCGGGATCTTCAAGCTCGCTGGGCGGTCGCAGATTCTTGGTCGCCGAATCATACCAAACACTGCTCTGCAGTACCGACATGGCCCGCTCTGGATCCGGGCCGGCGACTTCTTGCTGAACGCTGAACAAGATCAGCATCCACAGCGCGTGTATCATCGAGCCGACTCCTGTAGTTTCACAACCTGAGGTGACGATAGTGCAGTTTCCCAGCGCCCGGCTTCAGCTAACAATTGCAACTGAATTTCCCATCCTTCTAAGCGAATGCGTGAATCCAGATACGCCAGAAACCGGAATACAGCCACAAACACTCCAGTCGCCCACAATGCGATTGGGAACAATAAATGATCGAACCATAAATTCCACTGCCAGCGTCCCAACGAAACTCCAAACACAAAAACTTGGATTGCCAGAATCATCAAAGCCAAGCAAACAGCGGCAAAGGCACAGGCAATCGAGCGAGCAAGATTTTCGCCAAACAGTGACTGATGTAGCCATCGCCCACGCTGCCAATATGTCGGTTCTCTACCAGGACTGGCCTTCAATCGACAGGCTTCGAGCCCAAGTATCTCGGGCGCAAATGGTGAGAAAAAGCGAATGGCCATCGACAATCCAAATAGGCATACGCCTAAAACAAGAACCTCCATCAGCGGTTCGAAGACCGCAGTGCTGGTCACGAATATTTCCGCCAACCATCCTAGCAAGCCAAGTCGCACGAATCCAAGCACAAAGATGGCTCGAATCAGCAATGGCTGCATGCGCTTGACGAGCCTGACCAGAGACAAATCTTCATAGAAAATCTGGCCTCCCAGGTAAATGGTGATCGGTAAACTTGCTAGCGGGAATTCTAGACACCACAGAACGAGCATATGCCAAGAGTGGCGCCAATGGGCAATGTCCTGGCCCGATGTACGATCCAGAGCTATCAACAACGAATCGGCATCTACCATCCATGCAGTTTGGCAGACGTTGATCAACATCAGTGGTGCACCAAAAATCAACCCCGCACCTGCCAAACGCCAGGCATGTCGCTTGATAACCAATAAACTTAGGTCAAGCAACTCGAGGGTCGATCGTTCACGTATGGTGATCTCAGTCTTGTCCAGTTCCACTGGGCGACTCCGCAGGATATCCCAATACGATAAAATACAGCATCAAGAGCGAGCTGGAAAAAATCGCCCACGCTGCTTTGAATAAATACGGCAACGATGAAGGAGACAATAAACCTTCGGTCAATGCGGCGAGAAAGAACAGGATTGCCGCGACTCCCATGATGGGCACTGCCTCAGCCGCCTGTCGCTGCAACGAGGCAAAACGAGTCAATCCGCCGGTATACAACCATCCCATCCCAATTCGCAAACCCGCGCCGGCGCTGATCGCAATGGCTGTTAACTCAAAGGGACCATGCGCGGTTACAAATTCCAAGAATACGTCTCCACCGGTTGTATCAGGTCGCGCCATAAAACCAAACGAAGCTCCCAGCACAACGGCATTGTACGCATTTGCAAACAAACCGGGAATGATCAAGGGGCCAAGTGCAAAACAGGTCAACCCGATGCCGGTATTATGCTGAATATAAAACGCCACCATTGTCGCACCTTTGTCAAAGCTGCGTTCCAGTGGCTCGTCGTAGTTGGTTTCCAACATTTCGATCATCTCAGGACCAATTACCGATTCGGCGAACTGCGGAAACCGCCCTTCGTTGTAAGCAAGATACGTTGACAACGAAAACAGCCCAAAGAAGATAATCGCAGAAATCTGCACACAACGATCGTGAAAGATCTTCTTCGGTGCAATGCGAAACGCCACGTCAAACCATTGGTGGAACTGAAACTGCTGAGACCGATACAGCCTGTTGTGCGCTCGCCCCACTAAGCCATGGAGATAGGTCACCGTGGCAGGAGAAAGTTGATATTGATCGGACATTGCCAAGTCTGCACACGCCCGCCGATAATAGTCGGACAACTCGATAACGACCGAACCTGGCAAGCCCTTAAGTGACCGCGAATCGACTCGGCCCAACAAGTTCTCCAGGTGATTCCAGTCATTTCTGCGTTGTTGTTGGATTTGAGCTAAATTGGCCATCGAATCACCATGATCGTTGGACGTCCACCATTATCGAACCACGTCTGCGGACGACAGTACATTTGTAGGTTGAGGCACAACCACCGGTTCGTCTTGCATCGCAGTTCCTGACCCCGAGCTTGAAAGTGTCGTGTTCGCTGTTGGAGCATTTTGGGAAAGAGGTTGGGTTGGCATTCTACGCATCGCCTGAGTTCGTTGCATGTTCGCCTGGGCTCGATGTTCTTCCGACAGAAACGTGCGCACATAAACGGCACACAACAGTAAATCGGGACTTGTCTCAGGCGACAACCCCATGTGCCGAATCAACGGGATCGCCAACAACGAGGCCAGTTCAGAACGTCGAGCTGGAGAAAAACGCTTGCGAGTTTCCATATACATGCCGATCGCTTTGGAAAGCGAACGCGTAACTTGAAAAGTAGGAGGTATCAGTTCGGCCAAAGCGTAAGCGCGACTATCGTCAGGCTGGTAAACTGCCGCAGCTCGACCACCTCGATCAACGATCACCATCGTGCGCGCCGCCAAATCGCCAATGCGCTGCATACGGGCTGTCACCACCGTGCTGACCAACCCCAAGAACATCGTGGGAATCAAATAGGCCGCCGGTGCTTCGACTGAAAAAATTTGGATCGACAATAAGGGCGCCATATCAGCAGATCTTAACAAATTCCGAATTGCCGCTTGGGATGCATTGATCGGACGTCCATCGACCGAGATCACTCGCAACCTGAACAGCATTTTGCCAATCGTCTGTCCGCTGCAAACGGTTTCCAACACAATTCCATAAAACCAACCGATTACAAAATACAAGAGTAATGCCAAGATAGTTGTCAGCCACTCGGTCAAGTTACTGAACAACACGGCACCCAGGAATTGGCTGGCAAAGCAGAAAAACAGGAAGAATAGCCAGCGAAATCCGACGTCCAGTACAAATGCTGGCAGCCTTTGAAACGGGCCAGCGAGCATATATTCGAACTCAATATTCTCGGGAGTCACCACCCGAACGATA
Organism: uncultured Pirellulaceae bacterium; assembly: GCA_964625155.1. Lineage (GTDB taxonomy): Bacteria > Planctomycetota > Planctomycetia > Pirellulales > Pirellulaceae > Aureliella. The sequence goes on along the minus strand of CAZVBC010000326.1, from coordinate 1,620 downwards.
CAGTCGATTGAAGCACTGGGCGTTTTCAGCATAGGGAATTCGACTACAGACCAACTCGGGGCAAAACTCTTGCTCATAGGCCAAGCAAATCGCATTCTAACAGATGCCGTAGCCGGTCCGTCGAGCACCTCTGCCTCATTTTGAGGTGAAAATGCTACTTTCTCAGCGCCTAAGCCCCCCAGGCTTGACAGCCATTAGGAATAAAATGCTCGTATCGCCCAAGATAGATCGCCTCCTTACGAATTATGACACGAACCTTTGACTTTAGAGTATTGAGAGGTAAGTAGGATCATGGAAATCGTCTTTCTCTCCTGTGCCGCCGTTGGCGGAACGTTAATCGTTTGCCAGTTTGCAATGACGCTGCTGGGGTTGGGTGGCGGCCACGAATTCGCTAGCGCCGAACATATCGATGTCGGCGACGGTTCGGTATCTCACGATGCCGGTCACGGCAATGAATCAACTTGGTTCTTAGGCGTGTTGACCGTGCGCACGTTGTCGGCCGCTCTAGCCTTCTTTGGCTTGGTGGGCACGATTGCCCTGAGGTCACAACTGCCCCCCGTCAATGCCATGTTGTTAGCGATCGGAGCCGGAGCTTTTGCAGTTTATTTTGTCAGTTGGATCATGAAGCTGATGCTAAAGTTCAATATCGACGGGACCGTGCGTATCGACCATGCAACAGGATGTATTGGTACAGTTTATTTGCCTATTCCAGCCGGTAAATCGAGCCCAGGTAAAGTGCAGGTCAGCGTCCTTAATCGTACTTTGGAATTGAAAGCCGTCTCGGACGAAGCACTGCCGACTGGGACACCGATTACCGTTGTGGGAGTTGTCGGAGCAGACATGGTCGAAGTATCCCATCAGTAACTTCACCCAGCCGATTCCATTGGCGCAGCACCTTCCGACTTTATTCGAAAACACAACTAAAAAGCTAGTAACTCATTACGAAAGCTATGAATATGAATTCGCTTGTACTCGCTCAGATCGAACTACCGCTGGCATGGCCCTACGTCGTACTGATCTCGTTGGTGGCCATGGTCTTCTTTGTCATCGCCTACATGTTTATGACTCGCTACAAGCGATGTCCGAGCAACAAAGTTCTGGTCATTTTCGGTAAGTACACAGGTAGTCCGACGGGCACTCGGTGTCTGCATGGTGGTGCTCGCTTGGTATTGCCTTTGGTGCAAGACTACGATTTCATGCGGCTGGAACCGATTCAAATCGAAGTGCCACTCAAAGGGGCACTGTCGATGGAGAATATTCGCATCAATGTTCCCAGCGTCTTCACCGTCGCGATCGGTACGGACCTCGAAACGATGCAAAATGCTGCCATTCGCTTGCTTGGATTAAATGTCGAAGAAATCAAACAACAAGCTGGGGACATGATCGTTGGACAACTACGTCAGGTGATCGCTTCGATGAAAATCGACGAGATTAATCGCGACCGTGACAAATTCTTGCAGTCGATTCAATTGTCCTTAGAGCCCGAACTGAAGAAAATCGGCTTAGTGCTATTGAATGTAAATATCACTGATATTACCGACGAATCAGGATACATCGAAGCGATTGGCCGCAAAGCTGCCTCCCAGGCCGTCCAGCAAGCTAAAATCGATGTCGCCGAAC
>CAZVBC010000325.1:0-8481 GCA_964625155.1 uncultured Pirellulaceae bacterium | reverse complement strand
GGGCCGACCACCGGGCCCGAAGGAAGATTATTGGAGCAGGGGAGGGCAGGGGGGCTCGAAGTCAAGCTGGTCGATTCATTGTGCCGCGCTATTAACCCATACCACGACCGCATGGCCTATCACAAACTCATAGAGATCATTAGGACTTTTCGTCCAGAGGTAGTCCATACGCACAGTGCCAAAGGTGGCATGTTAGGTCGCGCTGCCGCATGGGCTTGTCGAGTTCCCGCGATCGTGCACACCGTCCATGGTGCTCCGTTTCACCCTTACCAGCCGTTTCCTGCTCGATGGTTTTTTGCCGCTTGCGAACGTTGGGCAGCAAGACGCTGCCATCGAATGATCAGCGTAGCCGATGCGATGACGCACTTGCTGGTCGAGGCTCGTGTTGCCCCGAAAGAGAAATTTACGACGATTTACTCAGGCATGGATGTTCAGCCTTTTATTCATGCCAGGCAAACCAGGGAAGCAGCGCGACGCAGTTTGGGGCTGCAGGACAGCGACGTGGTGATTGGCAAAATCGCTCGCTTGTTTCATCTCAAAGGCCATGAGTATCTAGTGGCTGCGGCCGAACAAGTTGTACGCACGAATCCTGCCTGCAAGTTTCTGCTTGTAGGAGATGGCATCCTGCGTGAGAGCCTTGAAAAAAAGATTCGCGAGCTGAATCTCGGCCAGCATTTTGTATTTACAGGTTTGGTATCTCCTGAGCAGATTCCATTTTATCTGAGTGCAATGGATATGTTAGCGCATACGAGTCTGCGCGAAGGTTTGGCTCGAACTCTGCCTCAAGCATTGATCGCGGGCTTGCCAGTTATCAGCTACGACGTGGATGGGGCTCGCGAAGTGGTGTTGACCGATAAGACCGGGATTCTGCTTCCAGCCAAAAGCGTCTCCCTATTAGCCGACGCGATTGTGAAATTGGCAGGCGCTCCGCAACTTCGTGACAGGCTAGGGCAGGGGGGGGCAAAACTGTTCACGGATCAATTTCGGCATGAGGTAATGACTGCCCGCATCAGGAGTTTGTATTGTGAGCTGCTAAACGCAGCGCGAGGCTGAATCTGAACAGCGGACTTCGCTGGCTTTCTTGTGCGCGCAGTTTGGCGTATGATGGACGACCTTGACGAATACGGCGATACTGCTGAATTTGCGACTGAGAAACGAATTAGTGGTACGCGCAATAAAGAGATCGATGTAGATAGTCCCAACGCGCACTGGCTTGGGTTCAACATCTTCCAAAAGGGTTCGGCATGACCAAGGTTCGAGATTTTCTGGGAAAATATCGTTTAGCTCGGCTGATCCGCATGGGCAACTCGTGCCAAATATGGGAAGCCATCAACTCGGATACCAACGAACGTTTTGCACTGAAGGTCCTGCGGCCCGACTTTCGTGAAGACAAAGTCGAACTGGGGTATATCAAAAATGAATTCGCGATTGCTAAACAACTTCCCCATCCGAATATTATAAAGTTTTACGATTTAGTATTGGATGGTCCTGCTCCCTACATTGTGATGGAATTATTTAGCGAATTAAATATCAAGCAAGCTCTAAGGCGAGGTCCAGATTCAATTGCATTTATGCTCGACAAGATTGCCCTGCAATGTGCAGAAGCACTGTCGTTTATGAACACCCAGGGTTTTGTACATTGTGACGTAAAGCCTGATAATTTTTTGGTCAGCCGTGATGGTGTGGTGAAGTTAATTGACTTTACGATTTCCCAGAAGATCAAAAAGGGATTTGCGAAAATGATCAGTCGTAAATCCAAGAATATTCAAGGAACTCGCAGTTATATGTCACCTGAGCAGATTGCGGGTAAAACTCTTGATCAGCGCGCAGATGTTTATAGTTATGGATGTGTCTTGTTTGAAATGGCCACCGGCAAGCTGCCATATACTGGTGAAAGCCCGAATGATCTATTGAATAAACATATTAGCGCTCCAATTCCATCTCCTTTGGTGATAAATGATAACATTACCTCGGAATTTGCAGGTCTGTTGAGGAGCATGATGGCCAAGCAACCAGATCAGAGGATTGAGTCGCTGTGGGAAGTTGCTAAACAATTGCGAGTCGTGAAGATATTTAAGAAAGCACCGCGCATTCCAGAGAACAGCATTTTTGATGACTTTCAATCAACTGGTCGTGTCGAGAATTAAAAACGCGTGCGATTGAAGTACAGGTTCTGTGTAAATTATGGACAAGTCACCCAGTGGATTAGAGTTCGAGGCTCCGATCATGGAGCTGGAACAACGAATTCGCCAGCTTGAGGCTGTGCGGCCTTTGACAGCACAGATAGATGCGCAAATTGGCGAGTTGCGCCGCCAGTTGAATTCAACTGCTCGCGAAATCTACGCCAAGTTGTCTCCCTGGGAGACTGTCTTAGTGGCGCGACACAAGAATAGACCTTACACACGCGATTATTTACAGTTGGCCTTCGATGAATTTGTTGAGCTACACGGTGACAAGCATTTTGGTGATGATCGTGCAGTGTTGACTGGTTGGGCCAAAATCGATCAGTTCAAAGTAATGGTGGTTGGGCATCAGAAAGGTCGCACGTTCAAAGAACGTGCGGCTTGCAATTTTGGTTGTGCTCACCCTGAAGGTTATCGTAAAGCGATGAGCAAGATGCGGTTGGCTGAAAAGTATGGATTGCCGATCGTGTGTTTTATCGATACGCCCGGCGCCTATCCTGGAGTTGGTGCTGAGGAGCGTGGTCAAGCTCAAGTTATCGCTGAAAGCATGTTCCAGATGAGCCAATTGCGCACGCCGATTGTGTGTGTGGTCATTGGTGAAGGAGGTTCGGGTGGCGCGCTCGGAATCGGCGTGGGTGACCGGATTGCCGTTTTGGAGTTTTCATATTACTCAGTGATCAGCCCAGAAGGTTGCGCCGGAATTCTTTGGAAGAGTCACCAATATGCTCCAAAAGCCGCCGAAGCGCTGAAGTTTACTTCTTCGCACTTAAAACATTTGGGTGTGATCGATGACATTATCGAAGAGCCGATCGGAGGTGCGCATCGCGACCATCACCAAATGGCTGCGAGGCTCAAAAGCTATTTGGTCCGAACTCTGGCTCAATTGAAGTCGATACCTTTGACCGAATTAGCTGACGCGCGGTACGAGAAATTTCGGCGCATGGGAGTTTTTTTGGATCAATCGCAGAGCGAACCGCTCGCCGCCCTCGACGCTCGCTAGCGCACGGCGCACAGCTGCGCACGCTGGTTATTGTCTTTCATCTTTTTGCCACATCTTCAGCGAACTGCTAGCGTACGGCGCATGGGCAGAAAAATGTAAGGGCAGAAAAATAGAGCGTGCTGATGTTCGATTTGTATGACCTTGCTTTCATCTTTTTGCCCAATCATGTTTTTGCCACGTCATGGGCTATCAAGGGTGTGTCGCGAGGCGTATATGCAACGTCCGATAATGTTTCTTATGTTCGGTTGAGCCTGGTGTTTTTCCTTGGGAAATGATGTTTTCGTGTCCCTGCGGTGTCTGCCCTAAATGCTTTGCTAGCTGGATAATGATTGCTGGCTAACGATTGTAGAAAGTCGGCTGCTGTGCTTGCTGCGGAAGGGCCATCGGAGGCGGATCGATGGTTGGGCCGCTGCCGAAATTTGTGCCGCCCTGCGATGACTGTAGAGGCGGAAAGGTCTGAGGAATCTGGAACTCGGAAACTGGCCGAGTCGGCTCGCTGCCGGGAGGGAAAAAGCCCGGAATATTCCAAGTTGAGTCGCTGGCCAAGTTCGAGTCATTGCCGGGTTGCGAAACATCGCGCCGAAGTTTTTCATCCAATTGTCGCAGATACGGGCCAACAACATCATGGATTTCTTTTGGCAGTACGCCTACTGCTTTGTCTAGAGCTGAAGCAATATAAAACCCCGACCGAGATTGGCAGATAGCAGTTTGCTGTTTAGGCCCGAGTAATGTCATGGCAAACATCGTGATGAGGAGGCAGTAGATTGCACCCTTTCCTAATCCGAACGCGGCGCCAAGATGCCGGTCGAATTCTTTCAACCGAACTCGATCGATAGCACCGCTCAACAGCCGAAATGCGACCCAGATCACAAATGAAGTGGACACATACAGAATCAACATCGCGAGAAACACATTCCATGGAGGCGTGGCCTGGATCATCGCCGCCAGATCGAATCGAAAACGGTAGGCGACCACATAGCTGACCACGACTGAGGCGAGCGACGCGACTTGCCAGGCAAAGCCTTTTATGGCACCAAAGATGGTTGACATCCCCAGAACCACCAACATGATCAGATCGTAAACCTGCATCGATCTCCGTCCTTGAATGGATTTGCTTGCATTGATTTCGGTTCGAAGCCCTTTAACCTCGTTTGCTTGTAGCACAATTGATGGTCGAAAGAAAAGAGCGCTTGTTTGCACGCGCGAAAATCGAAAGTGAACAAGTCAACTTCACTCACAGCGAGGATGTTACTACGATGGCAAGTGGCACAAAGTGACCGAATTAAGTTGATTGTTATGGCACGCCCTGAGCCCGCAATTTGGTTACTTTTTTTGCACTGCCTTAGAACAGTGTGAACCGATTTGGGTGTGGCGAACCAGTGCAGGGGGCGGGAAATGGAGTTTACGCTATGGCTGATTTCCGAACTCACATGCTGACCAGTTCTGCCGTGGGAGTCGTTTATGGATTCGCAGGATATCAACTTGGCATGCATGAACAGACATGTTTGATTGCTGCTGGGCTGTGTAGTGTGAGTGGAATGCTGCCGGACTTGGACAGCAGTTCGGGGCGCCCACTGCGCGAAGCCACGACGCTGGCAGCTGCAATCGTGCCGATGTTGATGGTCGACCGATTTCAGCGATTGGGAATGAGCCACGAATCGATGGTACTGGCTGCGGCGGTGCTTTATTTGGGAATTCGCTTTGGAGTGGCCGAAGTCTTTCGGCGTTTTACGGTGCACCGCGGAATGTGGCACAGCATTCCCGCCGCAATCATCGTGGGAATGATCTCCTTCTTGGTAATCTCCAGTCTTGATATTAACGTACGCATTTATAAAACGCTGGCAGTCGTCTTGGGGTTTCTCAGCCATCTATTGCTGGACGAGATCTGGTCGGTCGAGTTTCGGCGAGGGCAATTTCAGTACAAGAATTCGTTTGGTACGGCGCTCAAACTTTGGGGTACAGACAACGTAGCTAATACGCTGACCTATTTGAAATTAATCGGACTATCGTACTTGGTATATCAAGATCATGGATTCATGGCAAAGTTTGGCCCAACCGATCAAATTGGTCAGCAGACAGCGAACCAGTTCTTGCAAATGTTGATCGACCGTAGTCAAGAATGGTTGAGATAACCGAATCAGGCAGCGTAAGCACAAGGTGCATCGGATCTGCGCATTGATAAACGCGTCAGATAGAAACCGGACGATAACGCGTTTCGGCTGATTAGTCCATCATCCAATGATTCGAAACAGTCATCATGAGTGACGGCTACTCCGGGTTATTTATAACTTGGACCATTGCGAGACACATAACATCAGCCGGAAGGCGTTAGCCTCGGGTTTCCGATATTTGATAAACTTGGCTCGTGCACCTCGTTATTGAGCAGCTACCCCCTGCCCTACCCTGGCCAGGTTCCCTTTGCTGCTGCGAAAAAAGTACATACGAGTTCCAGCCTAAATTTCAGGTGTGCGACGTCAACTAAAAAGTCTTGCGACTATCGAGCAAGATGGTGACGGGTCCATCGTTCACAAGATGCACTTGCATGTCAGCACGAAACCGACCGGTGGCTACGAAAATGTCCAACGATCGCAGTTGATCGCAGAAGTACTCATACAATTCGTTTGCCAAATCGGGCGGCGCGGCTTGTATAAAGCTTGGGCGTTTTCCTGTCCTGACGTCGCCCAGCAGCGTAAACTGACTGATGACCAAGACGCTACCATTAGCTTGGCGAACGTCGAGGTTCATCTTACCGGCTGAATCCGGAAAAATCCGCAGTCCCGATGACTTGTCGGCTAATAATTTGGCGTCGGCGGCCGTATCTCCAACTGCAACGCCCAGCAAAACCAACAATCCATTCTTGATTTGGCCTACAATTTCTTCGTCAACTGCAACATGGCATTGCGCAACTCGCTGAACTACGGCTCTCAAAGTTTAATTCCTCTCCCCCTGCCCTGCTCTGTTACACAGGTCCGGATGTTCAATTCGTGTTTCCTCAGGGTAGAATCAAGCGGAAATAGATTCAGCCCCGGCTAGATCTCGAATGTGGTCGGCAAACATCGTCACTATTTTACCTGCAAATTCACTGCGATGCCCTTTGAGTTTACATGCCCGTATTGTTTCAAAAAGACTGTGGTCGATGAGCAGTTTATCGGCCAGCAAGGGCCGTGTGTTAATTGTGGCAAGTCGATTACTATTCCAGCTCCCAAGCGATTTAGCAGTACTGCCACTGATGCAAACATTCGTGAGCATCGTCAGCGTCGATTGCTTAGTTTTAGCTGGGAGTTGCGTTATTTGGTACTTCGAGCGGCCGTGATAGTTCTAACACTATTGTTGGCTTGTGGTTCGGTGTACTGGCTCTTATGGCCCTCCGTGATCGGATTGAAACAACGCCATGATGTGGCTGCATGCATGAACAATTTACAGCGCATCGCCAAGGCGCTGAACAACTATGCTGCTCAATACGGTACCTATCCACCAGCAATCGTCAAAGATTCGACTGGGCAGCCGATGTACAGTTGGCGAGTTTTATTGTTACCTTTTTTGGGCGAAGAACATCTGTACGCTCAATATGATTTTGATCATGCGTGGAATTCACCTCAGAATGCCATGTTGATGGCACAATGCCCACAAGTATTCCGCAGCCCAGCCGATATGCGCAAGTTCTCATCGTCTTCGAGCTATATGTTGATCACGGGCGCGGGTACAGTTTTTCCGCCGAGTGGTTCGTTGTCGCCCGAGCAGATTCGAGATGGAGTTAAAACAACGTTACTTGTGGTCGAAGTTTGCCCACCAGTATTTGATTGGACCGAACCGGTGGACATCGATTTTTCCAAACTCAATAAGGGTGTGGGGATCAAAGCCATCAATGCGATCGGCGGAAATCATGTCGGGGGTGCAACCGCAGTCTTTGCTGATGGTCGAGCCGTTTGGCTGCCGGCAGATACCAGCCCTGCCCTGCTCCGCTCGATTATCACCGCAAATGGTCAAGAGCCCATTAACAGCAACTGGTTTCAAGGCAAGCAGAATTGATGATCGACGACATCGAACAATGGGTAAATGAAGCTAGGCAGGGACGAATTTCCAGGTTTGAGCTGGCGGAAAAAATACTGCAGAGCGACCATCCCAAGACGGCTGAACATCACCCGGATGTTGATCGCGTGCGCCGGTGTGGGTTACCTGAAGTGATTTTTGGAAGTGGCAAGTCACCTGATGCGATTGCCGATATCGCGAATCGGTTGTTGGATGCCAATGAAAAGGAAATATTGGTCACCAGAGTAGAACCGAGCGTTGTACGCCAAACGAGCCAGCGGTTTGTGCATATGCGGTACGATTCGCTAGGTCGAACGTTACGTGTTTCTCGATCGCGAATCTCGCCGGTCGCCGACCGTGGATGGGTGCGGGATAGCAATTGTTGTCGACTCGCTCGCGTAACTGTCGTCACGGCGGGCAGTACCGATTTGCCAGTTGCACGTGAAGCACTGGAGACATTGAGGTGGATGGGAATCGACAGCAAATTGGTATGCGATGTAGGTGTGGCTGGTCCCTATCGATGTTTGTCGCGTGTTTCCGAGTTGCGGGAATCGGTGGCAATCGTAGTTGTCGCCGGCATGGAAGGTGCGCTGGCCAGTTTTGTTGGAGGATTGGTGTCTTGCCCAGTCATTGCGGTTCCGTCGAGCGTTGGTTATGGCGCTAACCTCGCTGGCGTGACGACTCTGCTGAGCATGATCAGTAGCTGCGCGGCGAGCGTGACGACCGTTAATATCGATGCCGGATTTAAGGGTGGCTACATCGCTGGCTTGATCGCGAGACAAGTGCTCTCGAGACTTGATGCCGCCAGCCTAATGGAGCGCGGTGCATGTCGATAACTTTGCCTCCCCTCCCCTGCCCTCCCCTGCCGAAGTTGGCCTGTCGCGAACTGCACAGCCACAAAGGAAATTTTGGACATGCCCTATTGATTGGCGGCAGTCGCGGTATGAGTGGTGCGATTTCGTTATCGGGTCTCGCAGCACTCCACAGCGGAGCTGGGTTGGTTACATTGGCAGTACCGGATCGGTGCTTGGAAACAGTAGCTGGATTTAATCCCTGCGCGATGACCATTCCGTTGCCCGATGGTGACGATGGAAAATTGGCTAAAGATGCATTGGCACTCATCGAGGGATGGTACGAACGTGCAACTTGCATCGCTCTTGGACCAGGACTGGGCGTCAGTCCCGCGTTGCAGTATTTGGTCCAGCAGATCTTTGTCGAAGCCCCCTGCCCTACCCTGATCGATGCCGATGGCTTAAACAATTTGGCTGA
>CAZVBC010000324.1:0-8534 GCA_964625155.1 uncultured Pirellulaceae bacterium | reverse complement strand
TGACTGTGTTGCGGGACGGCAAACGAATTGACTTGCAGATCACTTTAGTCGATTGACGGCTCAAGGATTTTCGTCGATTCGGTTACTGCGTCCGGCAACACAAGGATTGAGCGTTTTCAGATCATGCATCACGATGTACAAGGTCCGCAGTCGATCGAAGAGTTACATGAAATGGCCTCGCGTCCCAGCGAGTCGGTTATCCAGTTTCTGCGCAACCTGTCGGGCGATGTCATGGTCGTCGGTGCTGGTGGGAAGATGGGGTTCCACCTATCCAGAATGCTGCGTCGAGGTCTGGATATGGCCGGTAATCAATGTCGCATGATGGCTGTTTCGCGATTCGCCAACCAAGACGCGACTGCTGACTTTCAGCGCCACAATATCGAGACGATCTGTTGTGATTTGACCGATCCACGCCAACTCGACGCGTTGCCGCCTGCCGAAAACGTCTTTGCATTGGCAGGTGTGAAATTCGGCACCGCCGACGATCCAGATTTGTTGCAGAGAATGAATGTTACACTTCCCTCACTCGTTGCTAATCGTTTCATTGCTGCGCGTATCGTCGCCTTGTCGACAGGCTGTGTCTATCCATTTGTCTCCGTCCAGTCTGGAGGAGCAAGTGAGACATGCCCTACCGGTCCGATCGGAGCGTATGCCGAATCGTGTTGGAAACGTGAGCAGGCATATACTGATTCGCAAGCTCGCTGCACTTTGATCCGCCTAAATTATTCGGTTGACTTGCGTTACGGAGTTCTTGTGGATGTCGCGCAGAAAGTGCTCGCCGGAGAGCCGGTTGATGTAACCATGGGATACGCTAACGTAATTTGGCAGGGGGACGCATGTGCCCACATAATCTTGTCATTAGCCATGACTTCACGTCCTCCTGCCATTTTGAATGTCACCGGTTCGCAAGTACTCTCCATACGTCGAGTCGCCGAACGATTTGGCGAACTCTTTGGCAAACAAGTTACGATTACCGGAACTGAATCGCCAACCGCCTGGCTCAACGATGCCTCGTTGTCTCATCGTCTATTCGGAAAACCAGCGGTTGACGAAGAAACGTTAATGCAATGGGTAGCGAACTGGCTGGTTGCTGGAGGCACGACGTTAGGCAAGCCAACTCATTTCGAAGTGCGCGACGGCAAGTATTGAGCGTTGCTCAATTGAGATGAAGGGCGTATTTCGAAACCGTTCAACATGCTCTATCGAGGCAACAGCTAGAACTCGGTAGGCTGATTTGCCCTCAGCAAGGTAGGGGCTCGTTTTGCCCACGTATGCTGACATTGTGGACCGAGTCAGCCAGTTAACTTGAAGATATTCGTCAAAAAGTTTTAGGGCTTTGAGTAGGGTCAACCAGTGTGAGAAATATGCAGCAATCTAGACGAGTATTTGTGGCATCGGGGCTGTTAGCCTCTACTTGTTTTGGCAGCGAACCGAAATCAACGACTGACTGCGCAACGTTTCCACCAGAACCGTTCACAGCGGCAGGAGAAGACGCACCTGAAATTTGGGATTTGCATGGACATCTGGCGGGCGCCACAGGGAAAACACCCGAAGAGAGAGCGGAGGTGCTGATTCGACATGCTGATCGAGTTGGCATTACGCGCTTGTGCGTTTATATGGGAATGACTTTTGATTATGATCCGTCCCCTGGTGAATTTCGGCAGGCAAATGATGAGATACTGCAAGCCATCAAGCGTTTTCCTGATCGCTTGTTTGGGTTCGTATACTTGAATCCCAAATACGTCGCCGAGAGCCTGGCGGAACTTGAACGATGCGTGGGTGATGGTCCCATGGTGGGAGTTAAGTTATGGGTAGCCAAGCACTGCGATGCACCGGAGTTGGAGCCGATCGTGCGGCGTGCAGCAGAACTCAAGGCAGTGATTTTCCAGCATACATGGATGAAGGTTTCTGGCAACTTGCCTGGCGAGTCGACACCGCTCGACTTGGCAAATCTAGCTGCCCGCTTTCCTCAAGCTCAATTTATCTGCGGCCATACGGGAGGTGACTGGGAACAAGGCATTCGCGCGATCAAGCTGTATGCGAATATCTCTGCAGATTTGGCTGGCGGCGATCCCGTCGCAGGTATTACTGAGATGGCGGTTCGCGAACTAGGACCGCAGCGAGTGATCTATGGTAGCGATGTGCCCGGCCGAAGTTTCGCATCGCAGTTGGCTAAAGTACACGGAGCGGAAATCTCGCTTGAGGACAAGCGATTAGTATTCGCGGGTAACCTCAAACGAATAATGGGACCTATACTCGAGAAAAAAGGACTACCCGCGTGAGCGAAGCGATAATTGACACAAACTCAAATCTTTCACGCTGGCCCACTCGACGCTTGCCACTGGATGTGACTGCCAAATTGGTGGCCAAGTTCGTGGAGCACAACGTAACTCAAGCTTGGGTCGGAACATTCGATGGCTTGCTTCATAAAGATCTAGCTTCTGCCAATGCACGCTTGGCTGAAGAATGCCGAGCTCAAAAGAATGTAACAATGATACCCTTTGGTTCGATCAACCTGTCGCTGCCAGCATGGGAGGACGATCTTCGACGATGTACCGAACAGTGGCACATGCCCGGGATTCGGTTGCATCCTAATTACCACGGTTACAACCTGGATGATCCAAAGTTCGTTCAATTGCTACGACTGGCCGCCGAAATGCGGCTGCTTGTGACCTTGGCTGCGACGATGGAAGATGAACGCACAATGCATCCGCTGCTGCGAGTGGCAGAAGTCGATCTGAGCCCGCTGCCCAATATTGTCGCCAAAATACCTGGCTTGAAACTGATTTTGCTCAACGCTGTCGCCAATCGAACGCTGCGAGGCGAAAGGTTGCACAACCTGCTGCGATCTGCGGAGGTCTATGTGGAAATCGCCATGTTCGAAGGGATCGGCGGTGTCGCAAAACTCTTGTCACAAGTTCCGGTCGAGCGTGTATTGTTTGGCTCCCATTCACCAGCGTTTTATTTTGAATCGTCGTTACTCAAGCTGTCCGAATCCACGTTGACCGCTGGGCAGTTACGGGCCATTCAACGTGACAATGCACAGCGTCTGCTGGCATCTACTCAGGGCTAGGCTGGTACAAAGACATGTTACTGAACGGTGCCAGTAACTTGCTCATGATTCTTCTTGAATTCAACCCGTGGCCCGTACAATAAATTGCGGTGCCTGTTACAGCAAAATCTTTAGGGTTGGCGAAAAACAGCGTGCTGTGGATCACCGCCGCTGACAACGTAGGCGATTAGATCAAGAATTTCATTTTCCGACATTACGTCAAACAGCCCCTTAGGCATCGGCGAGATTTTTGAGGGAGCTATGCTGGTCACTTCTTTGCGATCGAGCGTCACTCGCTGATTGGGATCGGCGGCGTCTGTGTTTATTGAGATAGTATCGCCATTGAGGTTGACAACGACTCCTCGATGCCGGTCTCCATCGATCGTCAGCACATCGATGGGTACAAATTGTTCGTTGATCTCTTTACTGGGATCGATAACTTGTTCAATCAAATCTCTCACTGAGTAACGCCTTCCGGCACTTGTCAAATCCGGTCCATTCATGCCACCCGAGTTTCCGAAGCGATGGCATGTATAACAAGCCGCAGCACCGAACATTTTGCGTCCCTGCTCGAAATTGCGGGCAACTAACTTATTAGCGGCCACATTGGCCAGTTCGTCAACGGTCCAAACCTTGGGCACGCGGCCTGCAAACATGGACCCCACGTTCTCGATCGGGTTCTTTCGTTCTGGCACCTTCGCCAAAACATCTTTGAGCGATTGCTGTTCACTTTCCGAGAGGTTGGCAACCGCATCGTTCCGAATGAACTCGATGAACTTTTCAAAACTTGCACCACCACGGTAATTGGCCGCTTTCAGAAACCACTCGAAATATGCGGAGCGCAAAGACGTATTCCAACCAGATTTGAGCATCCGCAGAGAGCGAGCGTACTCAATTTGTTCCTCCTGCGTTGGGGCGTCGTCGATCAACCGCATTATCTTTTCGGCAGCGGATGGAGATTGGAGAAAGACCAGCGTTTCAGCTAATAACCAGTTCATTTCAAAGGACTTGGCCGGAAATCGTGCGTCCAGTTTCATGGTCAGTCGACGCACGGAATTTTCATCCGGCATCCCAAACCGATTCAGCACGATCTCAATTGTCCGAACCCAAGTCAATTGCTGAGCGTGGGTGAGTTGGCCGGCGTCGAGTGCGACCAGCGTAGCCAGCAAACGTTTGCCCAGTGCTTGATCCACCGGCGCAGACTTTTCGTTTCGATGTGGTGGACAAATGCCACCTGCACGAGCTGCCGCAAGCAATGCCTCGACCTGGATAGCCTGGTTCTTTTCTTCAAAAACTCGCTCAACCCAATTCGATAGCGGTTGGTGTTCAATCGCAATACGCGCCGCCCAACGCAGATGACGGTCGGCGTGCCCCAGGTAGGACCAAGCAGTTTGTACAGCTTGGGGATCTTGGTGGCCGTGTAAAGCCTCCAGCTTTCGACGTTCGACTTGAAAGGGATTGGCTGGTAGTGAGTCGGATACAGGCGTTGTAGGCTCTTTGCCAATGTAAGTGACGCGGTACAGCCCCGATTGAACCCGACGACCACCAATCGCAAAATACATGGCGCCGTCTGCAGGGTTTATGATCGCATCAGTCAGCGGCAACGGCGAACCCGAAACAAACTCTTCCTTTTCGCCGACATAACTTGCACCTTCGGGTGTAAGATGCACGGCATAAAGTTTCCCCCAGCTCCAATCGAGAATATAAAACGCATTCTGATACTTGGCCGGGAATTTCGCTCCATATCCAAAGGTCGTCCCCGTTGGAGAACCCGGACCTATATTCACTGTTCCAGGCAAATTATCGGGATAGAACTCAGGTCGCTTGCCGGCACCGTTTCGCCAACCAAATTCGCCTCCACTAACGACATGATTGACTCGAGTGGGCCGGTACCACGACGTGTTGAAGTCGTATTCCATATCAGCATCGTAGGTAAATAGCTCGCCCTCGCGATTTACCGAAGCATCAAATATATTGCGAAAGCCGTTGGCAATTCGCTCGAATGACTTGCCGTCGGGACTGACTCGATAGATGATCCCACCAGGCGCCAGAACTTCTCGCATGAATCCGCGCCCGTCCGGCAACCTGGGTAACAAATGGTCTTCGCCCCAGTTTTCCGGAACTGGCGATGTGTTTACGGCCTGAGTCGGTTTGGTCCCGTTGCCGGTAATTAAATACAGCGCCTTACCGTCCGGAGTTGGTACAACCGCGTGCACACCGTGATCTCCTCGTGCTTCCATCGCGCGTAAACACTCGACCTTATCTAATTCATCGTCGCCGTTGGAATCGGTGATGCGGTACAAGCCGCTGGGGATTTTGTTTTCGTAATCATTGACACCCACATACAAGGCACCAAAGGCCCAGACCATGCCATTTACCGCACGAATATCTAACTCCATCTTCTTCACTTTGGCTGGTTCCAGCGTTTGGCCGACGGCAGGTGCCTCAAAGCGATAAAGTCCTCCATACTGGTCGCTCGCCAGCATTCGACCCTTGTGATCTAAACACAAATTCACCCACGAACCTTGTTCGCCGCCGGGTACCGAATACAACAGCTCGACCCTAAATCCCTCTTTGACTTTAATGCGATCCAGTGGAGTGGCTTTGTTCTCATTGATTGCAGGTCCAACGGCCGTTGGACGATTAGCTTTTTTTGCACTGGCCTCCTGCTTACTCTCATTACCTGCTTTGCGGCGACGTGAGCCTTTGCCTGTGCCGTCAGCTTGCACCAACAATTGCGAAATTTGTGCCGCCGTCGCTGGCTGCGGCGATTGGGCATTTGCGAAGTGCAACGGTATCCAGCTTGCCATCAAGAAAAGATACAAGACTACATTACTTTGTGTGCGGCAATACATACGAGTCATTCTTGCTGTGGATTTGGTTGAGGGAGTTAACAATAAGCCGATTTCAAAAGTGCCACCTGCAATTTGCCAACGCATTCGAATGATTCTCGCAGCGTGGCATGCCGGCAAACCAGTGTTTTGATACTACCAAGTTCGCCAAGCTCAACATTGTACACCCAAACTTTTCGTCGGCAGTAGTTTTCTATAAGCGCGTACCCTATAGGCAATAAGAATAATCAAATTGGAGATAAGTTCGCCGACTTGACGCGGGTTCTGCTGCCTAGAAAGACTGTCTTGGCGGCGCCGTTTGGGGCTAAGGTAAATATCCTGCTATAGCTCCCTTCGAGTTAAGCGCAACTTTTTCGGCACAATAGAACGGCAGAGCCGCCAAAGCAGTGCGTTCCCGGGCAGAGCTGGCAGAACCCGGGAACATTGAAAACGGGCAACGAGTAGCAAGCAGCAAATAAGCGTATCGCTAAAAAAATACGGGCTGAGTAACTTACTCAGCCCGTATGGGTTCAATTCACGCCGCTGTGCTGGGCTTAATACATCTGGTGTTAGTACATGTCGTGGTCGCCGCCATGACCACCCTTCTTCCCTTTTTCCGCCTTAGGCTTTTCAGCGATCAAAGCATCGCTGGTTAGCAAAAGGATAGCAACGCTGGCAGCGTTTGAAAGAGCGGTCCGAGTCACTTTCATCGGATCGATAACACCTGCTTTGACCAAGTCTTCGTAAACGTCAGTCAGCGCGTTGTAGCCGACATTTCCTTTGGACTCGATCACTTTTTCGCAAACAACACCACCATCTTTACCTGCATTCTCGCTGATCATTGTCAACGGTGCTCGGCAAGCACGCAAAACAATGTTGTAGCCGATCAGCTCGTCTGCTGTCAGAGAATCGCCGGGCTTAACGGACGAACAAGCTCGCAACAAAGCGACACCACCACCAGGCAAGATCCCTTCTTCGACAGCGGCGCGAGTCGCATGCAATGCATCTTCGACGCGAGCCTTCTTTTCCTTCATTTCACTTTCGGTCGCAGCTCCAACGTTGACCTTGGCCACACCACCAGCCAACTTGGCTAAACGCTCGTCCAGTTTTTCACGATCATAATCGCTGGTGCTGTTCTCGATTTCACGACGAATCTGATCGATTCGCGACTTGATATCCGAACTCTTACCATTCCCTTCAATGATGGTCGTGTTGTCCTTGTCGATGATAACCTTCTTGGCTCGTCCGAGCTGCTGCAAGGTTACCGACTCCAGTTTGACTCCCAGCGCTTCGAAGATCGCTTCGCCGCCAGTGAGAATGGCGATATCTTCCATCATCGCTTTGCGGCGATCGCCGTAGCCCGGAGCCTTAACAGCACAAATCTGCAGGTTGCCGCGCAAGCGGTTGATTACCAACGTCGCCAACGCTTCCCCTTCGACTTCTTCAGCCACGATCAACAATGGCTTGCCCTGCTGAACAACTTGCTCCAGTACAGGCACGATGTCCTTAATGGACGCAATCTTCTTCTCGTAGACCAAAATATAGGGGTCTTCGAGGATCGCCTCCATGCTGGACATGTCGGTTACGAAATATGGAGATAGGTAACCGCGATCGAACTGCATGCCCTCGACGAATTCCAGTTCGGTGTGCAAGCTCTTCCCTTCATCAACCGTCACCACACCATCTTTGCCGACTTTTTCCATCGCGTCAGCCAACAGATTGCCGATCTCGCGATCGTTGTTCGCAGCGATTGTGGCGACATTGGCCATTTCGCTCTTCTCGCGAATTTTGATCGCCATCTTCTGTAGCTTTTCAGTGATGTCAGCCACAGCTTTCTCGATGCCGCTCTTCATCTGAATCGGATTAACACCCGCGACGACCGATTTGAGCCCTTCGTTGAAAATCGCCTCGGCCATAACAGTTGCGGTGGTCGTACCGTCTCCGGCAACGTCGCTGGTTTTGCTAGCGACTTCGCGCACCATGCGTGCGCCCATGTTTTCGTAAACGTCTTCTAAGTCGATTTCTTTGGCTACTGTAACACCGTCTTTAGTGACGGTTGGGCTACCAAAGCTCTTTTGTAATATCACGTTGCGTCCTTTGGGACCCAGCGTAACTTTTACAGCGCGAGCTAATTTGGAGACGCCGCGTCGAATCGACTCGCGTGCTTCCTGATCGAACGCAATGATCTTTGCCATTTGTGATAATACTCCGAGTTTTCTCAATTTAGTTTGTAAGCAGGTCGAGCCGGGCCGGACAGAAACCTCACAGCCCACTCGCCACAAATCAATCTTCGATAACGGCGAGCACTTCACTCTCGCTCATCAAAATGTACTCTTCGTCGCCGATCTCGATATTCTCACCTGCATAACTGGTGAATAAAACGCGATCACCGACCTTGACTTGCAACGTACCGCGAGTGCCATTGTCCAGCAACTTGCCGTCGCCAATGGCCACTACGGAACCACGCGTTGGTTTGTCTTTCGCTGTATCGGGCAAGACGATTCCGCCCGCAGTCTTGCCTTCCGCTTGCTCGCGTTTTACTACCAAACGATCACCGAGCGGTTGCAATTTCAGTTTGGTTTTGTCCTTATTCTTGGTAGCCGTCGACATGAGCGGCACTCCTCCGGAAAGATAGCGTTAATGGGACGTTT
>CAZVBC010000323.1:6723-8576 GCA_964625155.1 uncultured Pirellulaceae bacterium | reverse complement strand
TTGATCGATGATGATCAATTCCTCTCCATTGCGGAACACATGATGTCAGCATCCATTGCGTAGCTAGACACAGAACGCTCAACGTCCTCAGAGCAATTCTCGCAATTGCATATCGATTTATGGGCAACCCTGGGCAGTTAGAAATCTGATATTGATGCGCAGTTTTTCTTCCGCGTGAATCGTCCCGTTAGGTACAAATTCTGATTGAGCGGGTGACGTCGACACGAACATCATGTCCCTTACGGGACGAAAACGCATCCTACAGGAATGCCATTTCTACCAACATTCAGTCCCTAACGGGACGCTTTGCGCAGCTATCCCTGCATCCACGCGTGGTACAAAACTGCGCAAACACATTCCCCTGCAATACCGAGTTTCTAACAGCCCAGGGCAACCCTATCAATCGAGCTGTCGCACGTAGATATTGGCAAGGTCAACGCTGCCGCTTGGGACAATTCTGATTGGGTAGCCGCCTGGCGCTGTAGCAACCTGACGGCTGAACCAAGACTGGCCGTTTAAAGAGACCGATAACATATTTGCTTGCAATGTACCCTCGAGCCGATTCCATTGACCGCTGGAAACGAATAACTTTGAAAGCGCAGCATCGTTTGGCACAAGTTGGACGATGCCTTCCTCATCATCTCGCAACTCGATCGACAACTTTCGAGATTCTTTGGTAAAGCGAAAATCGATAATTAAACCATAATCACAGAACATTTCGTCGGTGGCCATACTCCCGTCCATGGGACTTATTGAGTCCTCGAATTTCAGTACCCAATCGCGAGCTTGCCATAACTGGCGAGCTTTTGCATCGGTATTCCAACCCGTAAGATCGATTCCATTGTAGAGCGACCGAAAACCACGATTGGGGATGGCGATGTGCTCAGGTGCAATTGGTGTGTCGGGTAGTTCTTTGATGCGAATATTGCGGTAGTGTACGATTCCTCCTTCGGATTCCAAGCAGATGTAGCCTTTACGTGGGCTTGAATTGGTTCCTCGAGTAACTTGTTTACCGTTAACTGCTAAAGAGATTTCTCCATCGCGGCATTCAATACGATAATGATTCCACTGCGGGCTGGGCTTGGCGAGTTTCTCCGTTGGAAAAGCACGGCCAGAACGTGCTCCACCCCGACCGTTGACAGGAATCATGGTAGCCCCATGAATTGGAAAAATATCACCATGCGTCGTATGGCCTGGACCGTCGCCATAGGCATTCTCGAGTACCTGTACCTCAATACCACGATGGAAAGGTTGGCCACGTGCAGTGATATCGTCAGCCCAGATGAAGATACCGGCGTTCCCTTTGGGGACCATATGGCGCCACTCGACTTCCATGATAAAGTTCTGATACATCCTGTCAGTACGAATCTCTCCAATCGGTTTTCCCGAGCAGACCAACAACCCGTCCTGAATTGTCCAAGTCGAAGGAGCGGTATTGACTTGCACCCAACCAGCCAGGGTCTTGCCATCAAACAGAGGGCGAAAGCCATCCTCGGCACCTCCTTGTCCAGCGGCTGGTACAACTGTCAAACAAACAACAATGAACATCTGGGTGAATAAACGAATTCCCACGATCGGCACCTCATATATGGAACTCACAGGGAACGACACTTCTCGGAGATTTCCGGTACTTCACTAGGCAATGAGCTCGCAAGCCATGGACAATGAAATTCGTCAAGTGATTCGAAAACAAAGATTGTAACGGAGTGTGTCGAGCTTTCGAAGCTGTGCGAATTCCTCGATCCTAATTGGTTGGATAGCACCACTTTCGCACGTAAGTAGTGCACTGGCTACTGGGCTCGCAAGGCGGAGCCGCAGAGCCTCAAGAGGAGTGCATTCCAAGGCAGAGCCTT
>CAZVBC010000323.1:0-6623 GCA_964625155.1 uncultured Pirellulaceae bacterium | reverse complement strand
CTCGCAAGGCGGAGCCGCAGAGCCTCAAGAGGAGTGCATTCCAAGGCAGAGCCTTGGACATGATGTTCGTGTCGACGTCACTCGCTCAATCAGATTTTGTCTAAGGGGACGTCGGGTGATCTTTACAATTGCATGCTACCGACATTCTGTCCTGTCCCTAACGGGACGATTCACGTGGAAGAAAAACTGCGCACTAATACTTGCGTCAGTATCAGATTTTTAGCAGCCCAGGCTAATGGGGCCACCAAAAACGATTCATTTGATCAATGGTAGCGTTGTCGACTTAGAGCACTGGAGTTAACTCAAGCCGGTCAGCGGCCCATCGGCACAGAAATTGGGATTGCCGAACGATTTCTCTGGGAAGCCCATCGCTTCGCAGAAGCTCATCAAAAGTCGGTTGTGAGGGACTTTGCCAAACTCGACAGCGCGGCCCATTTTGAATCCCAGTCCGTTACCAACTAAGACAAACGGGATGTTGTCGCGAGTATGTGAATTGCCTTTGCCTAACTCGTTGGTCCATACAATGGTCGTGTTGTCCAGCAGCGAACCAGCTCCACCAGGTTCAGGAGTTTCCGCTAGACGTTTGGCTAAGTAGGCAACCTGTTCGCAATACCAGGTGTTAATTTTGATCAGTTTCTCATATGCTGTTTCGTTCGAGTCCGGTTCATGGGACAGTTCGTGATGTCCTTCATCGATTCCCAGCCAACGCATTTTTGGCTGACCGACACTGTTCGTGATTTGAAAAGTGGCCACGCGTGCAAAATCAGCCATAAAACTATTTACCATTAAATCCATTTGCATGCGCGTGATCTGAGGGATATTGTCATTTTCTTCATCGATATTTGGCGGCAGTTTAGGCACGGCATGGCCAACCTCCGAGCGTATTTTGGCGAATTGAATTTCTGCTTGCAGATCTTTTTCTAGTCCGCGTACCATCGCCAAGTGCTCTTGCAAAATGTGCTTGTCTTCCTGACCAAGTATTCTTTCGGCACGCTTTAGTTCTGCAACTAGATCGTCCAGCACGCTGGCCAGCATCTCTTTGTTCTTCGACTGACCATAGAGTTTGTCAAACATCTGGTAAGGGTTGTCGATCGGAGCCACTGGTTGGTTTGGTCCCGCATAAGCGAGGCGTGTCCATGTATCGGCCCGTTCGGGAACCATGACTCCAAACTCTAGTGAGCCAAATCGGGTTTGGGTTTGTGGATTGGCTTGAAGTTTATTCTTGATATGCTGGTCGACGGAAATGCCTTTTGACCATCCAGCGGGTGTATCGGATCCCCCTTGAACGTCTCCAGGAAATAATTCGATACCTGTTAACAAACAGCCGATTCCTCGCATGTGGCCATCACCATCCCCTTTGATGCGATTACAAACGCCGTGCAGTGTTAGTAGGCGACTTTTGAATTCGGCAAGAGGCTGGAGAATTCTCTTTAGTTCAAAATTCTCGCCTTCCTGTTCGGGCCAAAAGTGGGCTGGGATCACACCGTTGGGACTGAAGACAAAGACCAGACGTTGCTTGCGTCCAGACGGGGGCGTTAATTCATTGGCGCATAAACTCGGAAGGTTCAGCATTAAATTGGCGGCTGCGGCACTGAATCCTGCGGTCGTAAGAAATTCGCGGCGAGATGAAAACGGTGGCATATTAAAACCTGGTAGGCAAAGGTCTTCGGAAAGTGATTGGTGCTCTGAGCAGGTGGCCTGCAAACGGAATGCGTTTCGCCTCAATCCTGGTCCTTAGCTGCGACTAAGGCGATGTCCAATATCAACTCACGAATGTTAAAGTGGTTGTCTACGAATCGGTTTCCCAGTCGACGAACCGTACTGCGTCCGTAGGCCGCCGGTGGCTGTTTTACCAGATATAAAAACGCTCGATTTACAAACCCATGACGAACGTCTTCACTGTCAGCCAAATAATCTGAGAGTTCCAAGACTCCGTTGAATTCTATCTCATCTCCTTTACGCGTAGTATAGTGACCTGCGGAATTGATATTCTTTTCCTTTTCCTGACTTCTAAAGCGGCCAACTGTATCCAGATTCTCCATTGCAAATCCCAAATTATTGATTTTAGCGTGACAAACCTGACATCCTTCTGGACTAGTTTGCAGCTCGACACGCTCGCGAGTCGTCAAGTCTGGGTGCAGATCAGGACTTAACGGTGCAAAAGCGTCTTGAGGCGGGCGTAGAGTTCGCCCCAAAATATGTCGGAGTAAAAAAACTCCACGATGAATCGGAGACGTCGTATCGTGATAGGCTAAATGGCTGGTAAGCAATGGATGTGTGAGAAGTCCAGCATGTGTATGGCGATCGCGAGGGGTTTTTCGGAATGCTGGACCGGAATTTGTCGCAGGTCTCCATGACGATCCGTAAAACCGTTCCAATCGATCGTTTGTGAACGACCAATCCGCTTGGAAAAATTGTCGAAAATTGCCTGGCTTACTCCACACAACGTCATCGAGAAACAGGTCCAAGGATTGGCGAAGATCGTCGACCAACTCGGGAGTAAAGTCTGGAAAACGGGCCGAGTTTTTTGAAATCTCTATCACCCCAGTCAAGTTTAACCATTCGTGCAACATCGATCGAATTTTGGCTCGAGCACGATAGTCGTCGATCATGCGTTCAGCGGCGCTATGGATTTGGTCGTCCGACTCCAGTTCGTTCTTGCGAACCAATTCTAACAGCCAACCATCGCTGGGCAGAGAATCGTACAGCACCAGAGCCAAGCGATTTGCGGCTCGTTGTGATTTCGATTGTTCGCTGTCCAACAACGGATACAAAAACCTCGGCGATTTGACAGCTACTAAGGCGGCTCGCTTTATGGCTTCACCATCATCCGGTTCGGCGGCGATTTGTTGATCAACGTACAATTTCCGTAGCGCATCGTTTAGCGATTGGCGAAACGCAGTTTGCATCAGCTCCGTAAGAAACTGATGCAATTTAGTTCGTTGTTCGTCTGCACCTTGACCTCGGCCTTTGAAGGTTGGCCACAATTCATCAGCCGCAATATGTCCAAACTCGATACCGGCTGCGGTGGTTGAATCATCCCATTGTCTATCGATCGCTACTCCGCGCTCATAACCGTAACTGCGGTCGTCTGGCGGCAAATCCGCTTGCAATGAAAAAACAGCCGGGAAAGCGCCATTCAGAAGGTACTGAGTAGGAATGACTTGCTCTTTCCCATGTGGCGGCACCCAACGCAATGAGATTTTGGCTGGCGGTTGTTCGGTCTTTCGCTCGCGCTGCACAAATATCAGCTTGAGCGGATAGACTCGACCAGCGGTTAAGTAGATAGAACGACGAAACTCGGTTTGGTCCCCTGATTGAACATGGTTGTTGATCAGCTCGCGATCGATCTTGCCGAAATCCAGCACAAACGAACAAGTGCTTTGCACAATGATTTCATAACGTCCAGATGCATCGGGGCGCAGGGCACCTTCCCAACTGATATAAAACGCCTTGGCTTGAACGCCGTCAACTGGGCTTTCCTTTCCGAAATCAAAGTCGATAGTAGCGTCTATGCGTTCAAGTTTTTTATTCTCACGTTTCCATCTTGCGCCGTCAAAGTAAGTACCTTGAAGTCCGCGTTCATTGGTCACGGTCGCTGGCTCGCTGAAATGTCCGTAGATATCAGCCAATGACTGCCGAAGCTGATTACCGGTTAACCTAGCAACTCCAATTCTAGGAGGCCGATTTCGGACTACTGCCGTTTCGCTGTAGAACACATAGTGAATAAATGCCGCGACGGCTTGAGCATCTTTGCCGATACACGCCTCAGGATCGTCTTCCGGCATCGTCTCCTCGATAACTTTAGCGAGTTCATTGACGGTTGCGTCGCCTACGAGAGGTTCCGGATGACGCGTGGGAACACCTTCTCCCTTGGCTCCATGGCACATGATGCACTTTTCGCGGTAAATCGCTTCCCCACGACGCATCAGCGAGTCTTGTTCCGCAGTCAACGATCCGATTGCGGGCGACTCCTGGCAAAAGACGATGCTGACACACAGCATCTGTGCCAGCACTGCTGAAAGAAACAGGCAGTAACACTGTGGAATCCATAACCTGCTCGTCATGTCCCGACTCCGAACTCCCGCAGGAATTCAATGGATGTACAATCGTAGGCTTTCAATGACTATGTACTTGAGTATAGCCGCCTGAATGCACGATACGAAGTTACCTGCTGGTCGGCGCCGTGAGCCTTTGCGCCGCTGCGTCGATTTGTCACCAGCTTAAGCGTACTGCTAATTCCTTTGTGATTGGGCGGTCGACTTGGACGAAGAAAGAACTGGATATCCGATGATCGATTTTGCGGGTCGTAGATCGAAGCTGGTGCACTTGATCCATCATGCGGGTGCTCAAGGATTGCTGGTGACGAACCCTGTGAATGTTACTTACTTGACAGGCTTCACCGGCCATGACAGTTACCTGATTGTCGCTCGCGAGAGTTGCCTATTGATCAGCGATCCGCGATATGAGGAGCAGATTGGTGAAGAATGTCCGGGATTACAAGTTTACATCCGCTCTCCAGCGGTAAAGTTGCCGGACGCAACAACGATGGTACTGAAAAAGTGCAAGCTGAATGCGTTGTTGATCGAGGGGGACTCGATGTCTGTCAACTTGCATCAGATGTTGCAATCAGCCTTGAAGAGTACCAGCCTCGCGGCCAGTTCAGGATTGGTGGAGTCGTTGCGATTGGTTAAGGATCGCTATGAAATTGCTGCCATTCGGCGCGCGGTGGTTATGGCGGAACGTGTTTTCACCAGTATACGTGCAGGCCTGCGCTCAGATTACACAGAAATCGATATCGCCAATGAAATCGAACGCCAGGTTCGGCAAGTGGGCGGACGTGGTACAGCGTTCTCACCGATCGTGGCCGTGGGTGAACGAGCTGCGCTCCCTCATGCCGTCCCTACAGTGCGGAAAATCAGCGAGAGCCCATTTGTTTTGATCGATTGGGGGGCCATTGAGGGACTTTACCGCAGCGATTTAACGCGAGTCTTGAGTACTGGCAAATTGCCTCAAAAATTTACAAAAATTTATCAAGCTGTTTTGGCAGCGCAACAAGCTGCCATCGAAGCTATTCGTCCAGGAGTGCTGGCTAGCGAAATCGATGCAATCGCGCGGGCGAAATTGAGCGATTTTGGATTGGAGTCTCGCTTTAATCATGGACTCGGACATGGAATTGGATTGGATATCCACGAAGCTCCTCGACTGGGAAAAAACCAACCTCAGGAACTTGTCGTAGGCATGGTTGTAACTGTGGAGCCAGGTGTTTACTTCCCTGGATGGGGTGGTGTGCGTATCGAAGATGATGTATTGATCACCCGAGATGGGTGTGAAATTCTAAGTTCTCTGCCACGAGACATGGAAGCAAACTGTGTAGAGTTGCTCGCCTAAGTTTTCGATCGCTGTTACAATCTTTCCCGCAACTTGGGCAACTTTTAGTAGTTGATGGATGGAAAAGTAAATGGCAGAGCCGCTCAAAGGCGAAAAAGACATTTTCGATGTGGATCGAATTCGACGATTGATCGATCTGATGAAAGAAAACGATCTGAGCGAATTAGATCTGCGGCAAGACGAGCAGCAGATTCGTTTGGTTCGAGGCAGTGGTGCTGCGGATGTGCGCGCGGTTCCGTTGCCAAGTGCGCCTGTGGTGGCCAGTTCAGTACCCGCGAGTGCCCCGACCGGTGCGGTGGAAGATGGAGCGCACATCGTGAACATCAAATCACCGATGGTAGGCACGTTTTACAACCGGCCGAATCCGAAAGCAGACGCCTTTGTCAAAGTGGGCTCTTCTATTGCTGGCGACACTATCATCTGTATCATCGAAGCCATGAAAGTGTTCAACGAGATTCCCGCCGAGATAACTGGCAAGATTGTTGCGGTTCTGGTTCAGAACGAGCAGGCCGTTGAATACGGACAACCTTTGTTCAAAGTTGACACACGCGGATAATTTGCTCCTGAATGTATAACCGAATTCTCATAGCGAACCGTGGCGAAATTGCTTTGCGAGTCATCCGAGCTTGCAAGGAGATGGGTATTGAATCGGTCGCCGTATTCAGCGAGGCTGATCGCGATTCAGCGCACACGCGCTATGCGGACGACGCCATCTGCATCGGCCCTGCCAAGTCGATAGACAGTTATTTGCGCATCGATCGAATTATCGCTGCGGCAGAGTCGTGCGGTGCCGACGCAATTCACCCCGGATATGGTTTCTTAGCCGAAAACTCGCACTTCAATGAAATCGTGCGCAATTGCCAGATTGATTTTATTGGCCCGACGCCAGAAGCCATGGAAAAACTAGGGGACAAGGCCAGTGCTCGGGCGGTTGCCAAAGCGGCTGGTGTGCCAGTTGTTCCGGGAAGTGATGGTTTGATCCAAGATGAATCTGATGCAGTGGCCGCCGCCAAAGCGATCGGTTATCCCGTGCTGATCAAGGCAACGGCAGGTGGCGGCGGTAAAGGCATGCGTGTGGCGCCGGACGAAGCTTCGCTGCGCACCGCATTACAGCAAGCTCGTACTGAAGCTCAAGCCGCGTTTGGAAACTCGGGGGTGTACCTCGAGAAGTTCGTGGACAAACCTCGGCATGTTGAAGTACAGGTTATGGCTGACCATCATGGCCATGCTGT
>CAZVBC010000322.1:0-8611 GCA_964625155.1 uncultured Pirellulaceae bacterium | reverse complement strand
CATTGCCAACGACCACGATCGAGCGACCAGCGGCTTGTAATGCTTCGAGTTGTTCATGGACTTCGGGCGTTTCTTGTCCGCGTTCTTCGAGATACCGATGCGATCCAAGCCAATACATCTTGCCATCGATCGTACCTTTGGCTCCCTTTCCTTGAATAATCTCGAATTGCTCGGCGACCGGTAGTTTGTATCCGCGCGAGCTTACTTCAGCCACAATAGCTAGTGCCAGCGGATGCGTTGAACTTTGTTCCAAAGCACCTGCTCGCAAAAGCAACACTTCTTCGTTGTGGCCATTCATCGGTACTAACTGCACCACCGACGGTTTACCCATCGTAATCGTTCCGGTCTTGTCGAGTGCTATGGCTCGAAGCCTTGACGGCACCTCAACAAATAACCCGCCTTTGATAAGCACGCCATGTCGTGCAGCAGCAGCGAGCGCGGCAACGATACTGACCGGCGTTGAAATGACCAAAGCACACGGGCAAGCAATCACTAGCAACACAAGGGCGCGATAAATCCAATCGGACCATGCACCGCCGAGCAGCAGCGGCGGAACTATGAAGACGAGAATCGCCGCGGTCATCACAGCAGGTGTGTAGATGGCTTCATAGTTGTCGACCCACATGTCTGACGGAGCACGTTTCGACTGGGCATCGCCGACCATGCGGATAATCTGAGCCAGCATAGTGTCGCTAGCGACTTTCGTGGTCTCTACTTCAAGCAATCCGTCGCCGTTGATGGTTCCGGCAAAGACCGCATCACCAACTTTCTTGTAAACTGGTACGCTTTCACCCGTAATCGAAGCTTGATTGACGCTGCTCGAACCAGCGATGATTTTTCCATCCAGCGGCAGCTTGTCACCGGGGCGAATCACAACGATCGAACCAATGGTTACATCAGCGGGCGGCACCGTCTGTATTTCGCCACCAGCCAGCTTGAGATTTGCCATTGGCGGACTTAGGTCCATCAATTTTCTAATAGCGTTTCGCGCACGTCCAACACTCCATGATTCAAGCAATAATGAAAGCGAGAACAAAAACGCAACCGTTGCACCTTCGGACCATTCACCAATCAACATCGCACCAGAGACAGCAACCGTCATCAGCAGATTCATATCCGGCCGAAGTGATACCAACGATCGCCAAGCTTTCGGAAAGACCATCCCGCAGCCCGCGAGAATGCTAATTGCGTAGAACACTTTCGCAACGGACAACGACATCGCATTGACAGGTTCCGAAGCCGTAAACTCGATAGCATAACCATACAGCGAGAAAACTCCGCTGGTCGCAGTCAAGATGGTTCGTTGATGTTGCGACCAAAACGATTTTCTTATCGCCGTCGGAGTATCCTGCCAAACGACCGCAGTCAGGCCGCTTCGTTTGATCGCTGCTTCGATATCGCTGGGAGTTGCAGTTGAATTGCTTGCATCCACGGACAACTTTCGATGGAGCAGGTCAAAGCCAAGTGAATCTTCCCCGACGAGCGGGACAAGTTCTCGCTTGAGCAAACCAATTTCTTCGGCACAGTCCATTCCTTGAACTTGAAATTCTAGTTTTTTTGACATTATCCGTACTGTTGATGAAAACTTGGAATCATTGGTTTGTTCACGGAAGACATGTCTATTCATAGTTCCGAATCATGGTCCAAACAGTTCCTCCCGTAGCCAGCTCTCGCATTCAGTGGGATTCAAAAGTCCCGAAGTCTCATTCAGCGCTTCGCCTTGGTCGAATACGATCAAAGTTGGATAGCGTTTAATAGCGTACTTTTGACGCGAGAACTCGTTTGCGTCGCAGTCAATCGTGACAAACTTTGCTTTGCCTTCGAACCGGTTTGAGATCAACTCGAGCGTTGGCATCAACGCGCGACACCGTTGACACCACGGGGCATGAAACGTGACCATCACTGGAGTTGTCGAATCCAGGACTTCGTGCTGAAACGTTGAATCAGTGACTTTCATGACACCGTCACTTACCATGGACTTGTTCTGCGAAACAAGTCCATCGCGACGCTGCAATTTGACCCAAGCCAACCCAGTACTGACAAACAATGCAAACAATATGAGAACGGCAATGAGTCTTGCTCTTTGCTTCAACTAAGCACCTCTCTACTCAGATGGCTTTGGCGGTTGGTGACCTGTTTTTGCCTCATATGCGGCAGCGAACTTTTCAAATCGCTTCGGGCCACAGATAAAGCACTGCGATTCTGGTCGATCGTGCTCCTTGCACCAATCTCCGGACTCCTTGAACTTTGCGACCAGTGACTTGTCACATCGGGCGCATTCGGCCTCCGGAACGCCGTGCTCGACGCACCACCAGCCCCCGTGACTCTGGTCGCCGTCCTTGGCCACTGTCGACGATGATTTCGGGTCTGATGCGTTCTCCGATTTGCCGCATCCTGTAAAACCTGCCAAACTCAAACCGACCAAAGCACAAGCCAAGAACCGACGAAGGATACTCTGGCTAAAAAACAACTCGTACATCATCAAGAA
Organism: uncultured Pirellulaceae bacterium; assembly: GCA_964625155.1. Lineage (GTDB taxonomy): Bacteria > Planctomycetota > Planctomycetia > Pirellulales > Pirellulaceae > Aureliella. Next base: position 6,123 of record CAZVBC010000322.1, on the reverse strand, counting down.
CTCCTTCGGCATCGCCGAATCAAGGGTTAAACCGACACGGGTTTTCTTCTATCGCGAGGCTCAATCGAGCGCTCTGGAGACGATTCAAGAAATTCACCAGAATTGGAACTGAAGACTGCATTGGGTTGTTCAAGATCGTGGTCACGATCATGATCCGATTTGTCGATCGGTGAATTGAAAACGACGTAAAGAACGCGCAACACGAGCAAGCTCATGATCATGGCGCTGCAAACTCCACCAATAACGACCGTGGCCAGCGGTCGTTGTACTTCAGACCCCATGCCGTCACTAAATGCCATCGGCACGAAGCCAAGACTCGCAACAAGTGTTGTCATTAGGATCGGTCGAAGACGAGTCATCGCCGCTTCTTCGACCGCTTGGTCGAGCGATCGGCCTTGGCGACGCAATTGCCGAATCGTTGACACCAAAAGCATATCATCCAGCACTGCCACACCGGACAATGCGATGAAGCCAACGGCCGCCGAGATCGAGAACGGCATATCGCGAATCCACAACGCGAGAACACCACCGATCCACGCAAAGGGAACGCCCGTGAAGACTCGCAAGGAATCGACCCAATTTCGATAGGTCATGTACAGCAACGCCAATATCATCAGCAACGCAAGTGGCACGACAATCATGAGTCGAGTTTGAGCACGTTGTAGATTTTCGAACTGGCCGCCCCATTCGACGCGGTATCGGCCCGTAGGGAGAGCGACCTTCTGCGCGATAGCTTGTCGCGCGTCGGCAACAAAACTACCCAAGTCACGACCCCTTACATTGGCTTCGATGGTAATCCGCCGTTGATACCAATCTCGTTTGATCGTATTGGGCCCCTGCACCTTCTCGATCGTTGCCAGACGCGAAAGCGGAATCCGTTCACCAGCGGCTGTGCCAACCAAAATCTGTCCAATCGCTTCTGGATTCGTCCGAGCGTTCTCAGGCAAACGAATAATGAGTGGGAACCGCAATTGTCCTTCGAAAACTTCGCCTACGTTGTGCGTCCCCAATGCGCGTACTAGATTCATCACGGAACTTGCGGATACTCCATAACGGGCGATCTCGTCTTGTTTGATTCGAATCTGAAGAATCGGTTGTCCACTGACTTGCTCTACTTTGACGTCTGCGGCACCAGAAATCGAATTCAAAACTCGTTCAATCTCAGTTGCTTTCGCCACCATCAGGTCGAGGTCATCACCGTACAAGATCGCTGCTACATCGGAGCGAACGCCAGAGATCATCTCGTTCATCCGCATCTCGATTGGCTGCGACAAAGCCAGCCTCGGCCCGGGCAGATCGCGCAGTTCCTCTTGCACTAATTGCGTAAGTTCCTGTTGCTGCCGTGCTCGTTTCCATTGGCTGCTGGGACGCAAGGTAATGAACAGGTCGGTCAACTCCGTGCCCATAGGGTCCGTTGCTACCTCAGCCGTTCCAACGCGACTCCACACTTGAGCAATCTCCTCCGGAAATTTTTCGAGTAGCACTTGTTCCATTTGCGTGTTGTAACGGATCGATTCTTCCATCGTGGTTCCTGCAAGACGCACGACGTTCAGCGTTATTGCTCCTTCGGAAAGCCTGGGAACAAACTCGGAGCCGAGATTGGGAGCGACGAGTGCAAAAACGCTTACGAGTAAGAGCAACGCCGATCCGACCACCAAGGTTTTGTGGTGCATGGTAAAACGCAAAACAGGCGCATAAAGTCGCTTGAGAATTCGAATCAACAGCGGTTCTCGCTCTTCAAATTTCTTAGGCAGGAACAGGCTTGCTAGAACAGGCATCAATGTCAGCGATAGTACCATCGAGCCCGCAAGGGACATGATGACCGTCAGGGCCATCGGTCGAAACAACTTTCCTTCGACACCTTCGAGCGTTAGTATCGGAAGATAGACGATCATGATGATTAACTCGCCGAACATCGTCGGCTTTCGAACTTCGATAGCTGCATCGCGAATGATTTGCCGTCGGCTGCGACTTCCTTGATGATGGGCAATATGACGAACGCAATTTTCGATCATGACCACTGAGCTATCGACGACCAATCCAAAGTCGATGGCACCGAGACTGAGCAAACTCGCCGCGATTCCGAATTTCAGCATTCCCGAAAACGCGAACAGCATCGACAAGGGAATCGCCAAGGCGACAATGATTCCCGCCCTAAGATTTCCCAAGAACACGAACAGTACAGCCACGACCAACAGGCCGCCCTCGAACAAATTCTTCTGCACGGTATGGATAACGTGGTCGATCAATTCGGTGCGATCGTAAACGGTTTGAAGTTTAATTCCCGGCGGCAGGCTCGCCTGGATCGACTGGACTTTTTCCTTGATGGCCCATGTGACATGATGACTGTTCTCACCCATGAGCATAAACCCCAGTCCCAGCACCGCTTCGCCGCGACCGTTAGCGGTCACTGCCCCGCGACGAATCTCGTGACCGATCTCGACGCTTGCGACATCTCGAACGCGGACAGGAACGCCTTGCTCGGATGTAATGACGATGTCTTCTATCTCTTTGAGGTTGACCGTCCGACCGACACCATGCACCAGCAGCATTTCGCTGCCGTCAGTTACAGTTCCACCACCGACGTTTTCGTTGTTGGCTTCGATTGCATCCGAGACTTGTTCGAAGGTTAAGCCGAACTTAACCAGTTGTTCTGGATCAAGTCGAACTTGATATTGTTTCTCGTAGCCACCCCAACTGTTCACTTCCGCCACGCCGCGGACCGAACGAAGCTGCGGTTTGACAACCCAATCGTGGATCGTACGAAGTTCAGTCAATCGACTGATGCGCTCGGCTTTTGATACCTTAGAAAAGTCGACTCCATCGTAAACCAGCACATAATGAAAAACTTCGCCTAAGCCCGTCGATACTGGTCCCATCTGAGGACGCGCGATACCATCGGGTAATTGCACTGTCGATAAACGCTCGTTGATCAACTGCCGTGCGAAGTAGATGTCGATCGAATCATCAAAAATAACGACCACTTGGGACAATCCAAACTTCGAGATGGAACGAAGCTGTTGAAGTCCGCGTAGGCCACTAATGGATTGCTCAACTGGGTAGGTGATCTGCCGTTCAATCTCTTCCGACGCCAGCGACGGCGCGACGGTGTTGATTTGAATTTGAACAGGAGTCGTATCAGGAAACGCGTCGATGTCCAAGTTTTGAAGTGCAAACCCGCCTATAACAGCGAACAAAAGCGCCGCGACAATCACCAAGCCTCGGTGTTTGAGCGAAGAATCGATAATCCAGTTCAACATTTGCTCGAATTCCTATTCTGCGACGCAATCACATCCGGCGCCTAGGTTGTTTTTCAGCAACTGCGCACGAAGAACATCGCTGCCCTTTGTCGCGATCACTTCCCCGGGCAGTACCCCGGAAATGACTTCCGTGAACTTTCCAAAAGTAGCTCCAAGCCGAACCGAACGAACATGAAACACCTTATAGCTTTCAGGACTCTTGAAATAGTCCTTGTCTCGAACGAACACGACTTGGCAGCAACCTTCCCAATGCGACGCTTCGGTCGGAATGACAATCGCATCAGATTCGGAACGTAAGATGATTTCACCTGAACCAAAGGTTTCGTTTCGAAGCGTACCGCTTTGATTGTCGAGTGCTGCGCGCACTTGAATCATGCGAGTCGACTTATCGGCGGTCGTACTTATCCAATCAATCATCCCCCTTACGTTGCCTGCAATCGCGTCACTTCGGAACTCAACCACTTGGCTGATCTTGGCTTGCTTCGCATTTTCCTGAGCTATGCTTAACAATAGCCACATTTGAGATGTGTCGGCGACTTGGAACAACGATTTCGATTTGTCGACAACTTCCCCGGGCGCAACCGTGCGTTCGATAACGATGCCGTCGAGCGGTGACAAAATCGGGATAAGATTCGACGAATCGATAGCACCACGAGAGTCCGTAATCGCGCTTGTGGGAATTCCCAAATACCGAAGCCGGTTCATGATTTGCGTCTCGTCTAAGTGGATCAAGTCGTTGAGTTCAATTGTGAGGCCTAGATTTCGGAGCGATTGTTCCGCACCAAGAACATCCGCACGGGCCTTCGACAATGCAGCCTTCGCATTAAGCATAAGTGAACTCGGAATCGCATCCTTTGCCTCGGCAAGTCGTGCGACATTCCGTTCTTGCAACCGCTGTTCGGTCAGCGATCGCATGAGCACCGTCTTGAGATTGCCAACTTCCGCCGCATCAACTACGGCTAGAAGTTCGCCGCGGGCAACGCGATCGCCAACGTTCTTACGGACGTCCCATACACTTCCCGGAGCGCGTGAAGCAAGCGATGCCAGACGCGTCGGATCGTAGACGATCGAACCACTCCCATGAATGGATTCGACAATCTTAGCTCGTTCGACCAGTTCCACATCAACGCCCGCCTGCTTCACCGACTCGACGGAAGCAAATTGGATGCGTGCTTGATAGGTTTTGCATTGGCTATTGTTTGCTTTGCGTGGCATGATGGCCAACGCCCGCGCTGCTAGTTCGAAATCCGCTTGTTCGACGCTCGGCAACGATTTCAACTGGGCGACATCGGGATGATGAAGAGGGCAATTATGAACTCCATGCTCCTCACACCAACCATAATCCGGTCCTTTGGGCATCAAAGTTGGATTGCATTGAACGCAGATCGATTCGGGTACACTATGCTCCTCGCACCAATCATCAACTCTCGCTTCAGCGTTGCCGGTTAGGCTGCTGAATTTTGGCAACTTCCAATCGTTGCGATGTCCGTACACAAAGACAGCAGTGAATCCAAGCAAGGTAAGCAGTGGACCAACACTGTGTGCGATTCGCTTCCATCGCGACCCGCTACTTGAGCGAGGGACCGCCGTATCCACATGCGATGCTTCTTCCAGGGATGCCCTTGCCGACGCGGCAGGTTCTGATGGTGTGATTTGCATTGTTGACGGCGCGGGTCGCGAAGGTTGGGCTTCCGTTCGCGACTCTGGATGCGTCCTGTCGATAATGGAAGAATCGATCGTTGTGCGACTCATCACGCACTCCTCGTAATTGGAAACAATGTCGGGACTAAGCTTGTTGAGATGAAAACTTGTAAAGAAGCGTTGAAGCGACATCCAACGCGACAGAGGCAAATTGGTTGCCTTGAGTTGCCAAAAACCCAATGAAAGCCTCATTGGGCTGCGAAGAAGAGCTTCGCTAGATCAGAAGAACGCAATGAGCGCGCAGCAGCCCACGGCCAGAGAGTTTTGCATCGCACTCGCAATTGAATTGGAAGAGCTGCGATTTCGACTGCGAAACCAGATTTGGCTCCGACAGGAAACAATCAACGTATGCTAAGCAAATTGCGTCAAAGATGAGAAGTTCGTCGGCGTGAGGTGCCACAGCGCCGCCACAAAAGCAATTGCAACTCTCTGACGTTGGATCGCAAGGACTGGGTTGGCAAGGCACATTCGGCTGGTTGTCCCTATTTGATCTAGAACAAGCGGATGAACAACAATCGCAACGGTCAGCTGTCTGTACTCGGCCCTGATCGTCATTAGAAGCACAGCAGTCGATACAAAGCACTGGGCAGACCAGCACTTGGCAACACATCAGAATGGCCATCAACCGCGACAACATTATTAATCCTCCTACGGATAAGGCTATCTATCGCTGGCCCGTAAGTCAATACAGACCATCTCAGGATTCAGGTTTTGCTGTCCGCCTTTGGTCCGCTTGAAACGCTTGGCAGTATTGATGCCTTTGCATTTGATAAGACCGGAACACTTACTGAGGGTAAACCCAAACTGACCGACATTTTGCCCGCAGACTTTGTGGGTGAGGAAGAGCTACTGACAACTGTAATCGCTGTGGAGAAGCTGAGTAATCATCCCTTGCAAAGGCCGTCGTGCGAGACGGAACCAAGCGACTGTCGTCGGACTCCATCAGTCGCTTGCCGACTGCGTCGAATCTGAAAAGGATTACCGGTCAAGGGATTCAAGCAACGGTTGAAGGGAACTTGGTCCAAATTGGAAAGCATGCGTTGTTCAGTGACGTTGTTACATCAAGTTTAAGCGAGCCGGTATTTGCAACTGCTCAACAACTCAAGAAGCAAGGTCGCAGCACGATAATCGTGCGGCGTGGGGATCGATTTCTTGGCGTCTT